>JBDSCZ010000371.1:0-16101 GCA_039920865.1 Burkholderiaceae bacterium | reverse complement strand
GGTTTTGCAGCATCAGCGGCAGATCCGCCAGTTGGGCGCGGATGGTGACGTTGACCGGCAGTTCCGGTGCGGCGGACTCCAGCATGCCGCCGGAAGCGACCTTGAAGCGGATGCTGAACAGGCCAACGTCGAAGCAGGCAACCTTGCCGGCATGCGCGGCAAGCTTATCGCGCGCCCAAGGCTCCTGGGCCAACAGGTGGTTGATGGCGGCAGGCAGAATGGCGGGAATTATTGCGGTAGGGATCATTGTCACGAGTAGGTACGCCAAACAGGCACGTAAAAAGGAGAAATATCTGCCAAAACGGCGGTAGCGGTCACCGGGTTCGCACAGCGGTCCCCGGTTCCGACCAAACGCACTTTTCCGCCCCGCTAGAGCTTGACGCCGGTATGCAGCGCCGCCACGCCGGCGCTGAGGTTGAAGTAGTCGACCCGCTCCAGACCCGCGTCCTGCAGCATGGTTTTCAGGGTTTCCTGATCCGGATGCATGCGGATCGACTCGGCCAGGTAGCGATAGCTTTCAGAATCGTTGGCGATTTTCTGCCCCATCCACGGCAATATCTTGAACGAATACACGTCGTACGGCTTTTGCAGCGGCTGCCAGACTTTGGAGAACTCCAGCACCAACAGCTTGCCGCCAGGCTTGAGCACGCGCTGCATCTCGGCCAGCGCCACATCCTTGTGGGTCATGTTGCGCAAGCCGAAGGCGACGCTGACACGGTCGAAATAATTGTCCGGGAAAGGCAGCTTTTCAGCGTCGCACAACAGTGTCGGCGTATTCAAGCCCTGGTTGAGCAGGCGATCGCGGCCGACGCGCAGCATCGATTCATTGATGTCGGTCAGCCAGACTTCGCCGCTGCTGCCGGCCTGGCGGGCAAATGCCTTGGCCAGGTCGCCGGTGCCGCCAGCGATGTCAAGCACCTTGAAACCGGGCCGCACGCCAGCTTGCGCGATGGCAAACATCTTCCAGAGCCGGTGCAGGCCAGCCGACATGACGTCATTCATGACGTCATATTTGGCAGCGACCGAATGGAAAACTTCGGCGACCTTGTGGGCTTTTTCTTCTTCGTCGACGGTGGTAAAACCGAAATGTGTAGTGTTGGTCATGGTTGCAATCTAGGTAACCGGGATGCCTTATCAGACAGTTTCCTCAGCCGCAGGCGGGAAAGGGTTGCCAGATGGGTGGCATCGGTGGATGCGTGAAATCACATTATACAAGGGCAACAAGGGCAACAAGCTCCCGGCAGTCTGCCGGAGCGGTGAAATCCGGGCGACTGCAATGGCTGCAATAAATGCCCCCATTTTTGCGGCCCGCCCCGCCCGTAAAAAAATATTCTGATTTCCACATACAAAATGGACACCTGATAGAGGTGTCCATTGTAATTGCCGCTCGCGGCCGGGCAATCATCCATGCAACGGCCAATCGGATGCAGATAATTGCTGCGCCATTGGCAGTGTGCAAAGCGATCTGATTTGGTCGCGGGAAGCCCAGCAAAAGCCATCCATCTCCGGAGTTGATTCGCCCGTTGCGTGATGCGAAAAGTAACTTGTACACACAAGATGGTCCAGGCTGTCCAAGCAGTCCGGCGCGCAAACCTTGTAAAGGTGCAGTCTTTTGTGTTTCTGGTAGGCGAAACCGCCGATTTCCTCAAACAGCGCGCTATCAAATGCAAGGCCGGTTTCTTCCATCAACTCTCGTTGCGCAGCCTGTAGGTAGGATTCGCCCGACTCGCGGATCCCTTTGGGAAGATCCCAGTAATTGGTACCGGTTACATGGCAGAGCAGTATCTGCCCATTTTTGTTGAAGATCAGGGTTCCGCACGAAGTCGCAATTTCAGTTTGCAATAGCGGATTTGCCAATACTGGCATGCAAGTTCCTTTCAATAAACTATGAAATTCGCCAGGTTCCGTCAGATTTCGTTTCCGGCCGACCAGCCGCCTGACTCGTGGCGCATGGAAATATTACTGTCTGGTGCGCGAAATTGATAGGCGCCGACCTGTTTCACCGGTAAGCGTTTGTAATAGGCGCGGCAGATTTTTCCCGGCAAAGATTGGCGCTGCTTTTGCGCATGCGTTAGCGCAGGCTGGTGATGAAGTGCGCCAGATTTTCGATATCGGCGTCGCTCAGGGTTTGCGCCACGCTGGTCATGTTGCCGGCATCGTTGGTGCGGGTGCGCGACTTGAAGTCCTTCAACTGCTTGACAATGTACTGGTACTGCTGACCGGCGACACGCGGGATCTCGTTTTGACCAGCGAAACCGCCAAGGTGGCACATCGAGCACAGGGTTTCATCCGCCTTGGCCTTGCCGAGCATGACTTTTGCATCGTCGGCCTTGAAGATTGATGGCCTGGGCTGCTGCTTAGCGAAAAAATTCGCAACATCGATCATGTCCTGGCGGCTCAGCGGAGCCGCCATCGCGCTCATCACCGGATCAGTGCGGCGACCTTCCTTGAAGTCCTTGAGCTGCAGATACAGGTAACGCCAGTTCTGGCCGGCGAGATTGGGAAAATTGCCTGCGGCCGAATTGCCGTCAGATCCATGGCACGCTGCGCAAGCCTGCGCCTTGCTGCGGCCGGCTTCGACATCCTGCGCGCTCGCCGCAGCGAGTGCGAGCAACACGCAAGCGCCGCCGATGACGGATGACAAAAGAGGCTTGAATATCAATTTGATTCGCCTTATTGCGGTGTTGGGGCGTGCGGCCCCTCTTTCGAGCAGCCGCACATGCGCCCAAGAGTTGGCTGACTTACGTCTTCGGCAGCGCAAACACAAACATCGTGTTGCCGCGCTTGAAGTCGATCTGCGTATTGCCGCCGCAGCCCATCGCGATGTACTGGCGCCCTTTGACCGCGTACGACACCGGCATCGCGTTGGCACCTGCGCCGCACTGGTATTCCCACAACAGCTTGCCGTTGCGTGCATCGAGCGCGCGGAACAGGCCGTTGCCTTCGCCGTAGAACAGCAGATCGCCTGCGGTCGCCATTGCACCGCCGATCAGCGGCTGTTCGGTATCGAACTTCCAAGCCATCTTGCCGCTATCGACGTTGACCGCGGCCACCCGCCCCGACTGCTGTTCGCCTTCGATCGCCTTGAATGCGCCACCCAGCCAAAGCTTGCCGCCCGGATAAGCGGCCTTCTCGACGTGATACGTCATTGGCTGGTGCAGGTTGAGCGCATAGGCCAGACGCAGCTTCTCATTGACCGCCATCGGCGACCATTCGACGCCGCCGTTTGCGCCCGGCAGCATGCGCGCGCCGGTTGCCGTCGGCAGAACCCACATGTTCTCTTGCGGGATCATTGCTTCAGAGAAGCGGATCAATTTTCCGTCCTTGCGGTCATGCACGTAGATATGACCGGTCTTGCCGCCGTGGATCACGGCCGGGATCATCTTGCCGGATTGGTCCTTCGCATCGATCAGGATCGGCGGGCTGACGGCATCGAGATCCCAGACGTCGTGCGCGATGTACTGCGAGTGCCATTTGTAATTGCCGCTGTCAAGGTCGACTGCAACCAGCGAGTCGGTGTACAGGTTGTCGCCCGGACGTTCGGCACCGTACAGGTCAGGCGACGGATTGCCGGCGACGAAGAAGACTGTGCGCGTCTTCAGGTCGACTGCCGGGTTCATCCAGACCCCGCCGCCGAGCGTCTGGTAAAACGCGCTGTTGCGTGCAAACTGCTCCTTCTCGGCTGTGATGTCACGATGCATGTTGCGGCCGGTCGCATCGTTCTCGGCCCACACGCCTTCATGCCCTTTCTCTGGAATCGTGTAAAAGGTCCACAGCAGCTTGCCATCCTTGGCGTCGAACGCCTTGACGAAGCCGCGTATGCCGTATTCGCCGCCGTTGGTGCCGATCAGCACTTTGCCCTCGATCACGGTCGGCGACATGGTTTCGCTATACCCTTTTTCCGGATCGGCGATTTCGGTCTCCCACAACACCTTGCCGCTCACCGCATCGAGCGCCACCAGCTTGGCGTCGAGCGTGCCCATGAACAGCCGACTCCCTTCGACCGCGACCCCGCGATTGTTCGGGCCGCAGCAGAAGGTGGTTATCGGGCCCATCTTGTGCTTGTAGTGCCAGAACTCCTTGCCGGTGGTCGCGTCGAGTGCATACACGTGATTGTAAGAAGTCGTCATGTACATGACGCCGTCGACCACGATCGGCGCAGTCTCCATCGATTCGTGCACCTCGGTCTGGAAGCTGAACTCCGGACGCAGGTTTTTGACATTACCGGCATTGATCTGCTTGCCCGGATAGAAGCGGGTCTGCGCGTAGCCGCCGTTGGTGTGCAGCCAGTCGTTGCCTTGCCTGTCGGCGTTGTTCAGTTGTGCCTGTGAAACGTTAACCGGTTTGATCGTGGCCGCCGACCCGCCAGCCTTGCCTTTTTGACCCTCGACTTCCTGACCGTACGCGCTGCCGACCGCGCACAGCGCGACTATCGTGGCGAGACTGACATTCCGGTTTAGCGCAATCATATTTATTCTCCTTTTTTTTCGATCAAGTTGTTGCGACCTTGAGCGCGCTCAAATGTCCGCCCGTGGACACGCCCTGTTGATCAATATATGCAGACAAAATCCTTCTTACAATGCAGTTCTATGCAAGTCTTAAACTACATCAACATCAATATGTTTTAAGGTTTGCAAGGCAGCATCCTGGCGCATTTTGATCCTGTTTTCCGGAGGCATCATGAAAGCATTGAAGTGCAGTATTTTGTTGGCGCTATCCTCGCTATCCTGCTGCGCGATCGCACCCGCATTCGCACAAAAGGGGGCGGATCTGATCAATATCAACGGCCAATTCGTGTTGGCGGCCAAGGCCGGCCAGGTTGAGCGCGTGGTTGCATTGCTGGCCGAGGGCGCAGCGATCAACTCGCGTGACCGCAACGGCGACTCGTCGCTCAACCTGGCGGCCAGCAAAGGCAACGAGGCGCTGGCGCGGGTGCTGATGGGCGCCGGAGCGGACGTCAATCTCGCCAATCTTTCCAGCGTGACGCCCTTGATGGGCGCTGCTTTCAGCGGCAATGTACAGATCGTGCGCCAGCTGATAACCGCCGGAGCCAAGATCGACCCAGTTGACCGCGTGAAAAAGAATGCGGCGATTTATGCCGCAGGCACCGGCTGCAGCGCGTGCCTGGCCGAATTGCTGCATGCCGGCACCCAGGTCAATGCACGCATGGACAACGACGAAACGCTGCTGATGTGGGCCGCCGGCTATGGGAATGCGTCGGCGGTCAGCTTCCTGCTGGAGCAAGGTGCAGACCGCAGCCTGAAGGATAATCGCGGCAAGACTGCTGCCGACATCGCGCGTGACGGGAATTTCATTGAAGTGATCCGGTTGCTGGAAAAGAGCTGATGTAGCGTTGAAGCGCGCGCACGCTGAATAGGGTGAGGAAACGTTATGGATGATAGCTACGATTTGCAGCGCTTCGTGGTCGCGCAAACGCCGGTCTATGACACCGTCTGCACGGAACTGCGCGCCGGCAGAAAACGCAGCCACTGGATGTGGTTCATTTTCCCGCAGATCGAAGGACTGGGCAGCAGCGCGATGGCGCGCGCATTTGCGATTGCCTCAGCCGATGAGGCCCAAGCTTATCTGGCGCATCCGATTCTCGGCCCCAGGCTGCGCGCGTGCAGCCAGCTGGTGGCCGATCTGGACGGACGCGTGATCGACGCGATTTTCGGCTACCCGGACGACATGAAGTTCCAGTCGTCGATGACCTTGTTCGCGCAGGTCGCGACCGACCATGCTGTCTTTAATGCCTGCCTGCAGAAATACTTTGGCGGCGTGCCTGATTCCGCGACGCTGGCGCGGCTGTGATGGTCGAGGTTCGCGTTCGATCCAAATGGGACTTTATCGCCGCCCAATATAAATAGGTAAATAGGCCGTGTTGGCCTGCAATAAGGCGCTGGAACAATGCTGGAACAATTCAAGCAATCCGGATTCTATTCGGTGCATTCCGACCACATAAAACCAGCGGATTTAATGCTTATGCCCGCAACCGTGCGCGTCGGCCACAGCAGGTGCCATCGCTGCGGTGCGTCCGGCATCTTCGCTATAGCCGGCAGCTTCCAGTCGCGCCAGGTATTCGGCCCATAGCTCGGCCTGGTTGGCGCCCAGCCAGTACAGGTAATCCCAGGCGTAGATGCCGGTATTGTGTCCATCGGAAAAATGCGGTTGCACCGCATAGTTGCCGACCGGCTCCAGCGCAGTCAGTTCCACCTCGCGCTTGCCAGTCTGCAGCACTTCCTGCCCCGGACCGTGGCCGCGCACTTCGGCCGATGGCGAGTAGACCCGCATCAATTCGAACGGCAGCGAGAACGCGGCACCGTCATCAAACGCGATTTCCACTACCCTTGATTGCTTGCGCACGGTCAATTCGGTCGGAATTGGGCTTGCTGCGGTCTGCTTCGATCCAGCCATGATGATTGTCCTGTTAAATTAGATTTCAGTTATTACAAATAATCCACGAAAGTCACGAACAGCACGAAAAGAACAAGTGAATCCCAGCCGCAACGAATTTCGCTAATTCATGGAGTATCATGATTTTTATGGCATTTCCCGCATATCTTTATTGCGGCAATTAAATATACTCATGGCAGTTAAATCAATGCAGCCATCCGGGCCCGGATCGCGGTACGCAGGGTAGGCAGCAGGCTCCTGCGCTGTGCCAGCACCTCGGGCGCCGTTGCGCGCTGCGCCGGTGCCCAGACCGGAGCAGGAAACTGCGCATCGTCCTCAAAACGCGGGATCACATGCCAGTGCAAATGCGGCGTCATGTTGCCCAGGCTGGCCAGGTTGATCTTATGCGGCTGCATCACGTCGCGCACTGCCGCCTCGACTTGCCACACTGCCGCCATCAATAGATGGCGCTCGGCCAGCGGCAGGTCGGTCATTTCCCGCGCATGGCGGTTCCAGATCACGCGGCAAAAACCGGGATAGTCGCCGTCATCCACCAGCACCACATGCCAATCGGAGGCAAGATGCACGACTTCGCCACCCTGCTGCGCACATAATTCACAATCGATCTGCATCGTAATATCCGGTTCTTTATACCAAGACACGCTCGATGCCGCCGGCATTGGCGCGGGCGACGTATTCGGGCATCCAGTTCTGGCCCAGCAGATGCTTGGCCAGTTCAATCACGATGTAGTCGGCATCGGTATCGCTATCGTCGTCGTAGCGCTTCAAGCCTTGCAGGCAGGACGGGCAACTGGTCAGTATCTTGACCTCACCGGTAAAGCCGTCGGCGCGCAGCTTGTCGGCGCCCTTGATCATCTCTTCTTCCTTGCGGAAACGGACTTGGGTCGAGATGTCGGGACGGCTGACCGCCAGCGTGCCGGATTCGCCGCAGCAACGCTCGTTTTTCTCGATTTTGACGTTGTCCACGGTGCTGATCAACGCATTGATGGTCTTGCCGGACTCCTGCAACTTCATCGGGTTATGGCACGGCTCGTGGTACATGTAGCGGGTGCCGGTTACGCCCTCGAGCCTGACGTTTTTCTCCAGCAGATATTCGTGGATGTCGAGGATCCGGCAGCCGGGGAATATCTTGTCGAATTCATAGGTCGCGAGTTGGTCGTAACAAGTGCCGCACGACACGATCACGGTCTTGATGTCGAGGTAATTGAGCGTATTGGCCATCCGATGAAACAGCACGCGGTTGCTGGTCATCATCTTTTCGGCCTTCTCATACTCGCCGTTGCCGCGTTGCGGATAGCCGCAGCACAGATAACCCGGCGGCAATACGGTCTGCACGCCGACGTGCCACAACATCGCCTGCGTAGCCAGCCCGACCTGCGAGAATAGCCGTTCCGAACCGCAGCCGGGGAAGTAGAACACCGCTTCGGTGTCGGCGGTGGTGGTTTGCGGGTCGCGGATGATAGGCACGATCTTGTCGTCCTCGATATCAAGCAGCGCGCGCGCGGTTTTCTTCGGCAGGTTACCGGGCATCTTCTTGTTGATGAAGTGGATCACCTGCTCCCTGACCGCCGGCTTGCCGACCGAAGCCGGTGGCGCCTTGGTCTGTTTTTTGGCGAATTTCTTCAGGATATCGTGGCCCAGGCGCTGCGCCTTGTAACCCCAGCCTATCATCGCAGTGCGGGTGGCATTGATGGTGGCCGGATCGGTGGCGTTGAGGAAGAACATCGAGGCGGCAGTGCCGGGATTGAACTTCTTCTGCCCCATCTTGCGCAACAGGTTGCGCATGTTCATCGAGACGTCGCCGAAGTCGATGTCGACCGGACACGGCGTGACGCACTTGTGGCACACCGTGCAATGATCGGCCACATCGGAAAACTCGTCCCAGTGCTTGATCGAGATGCCGCGCCGGGTCTGCTCTTCATACAGGAACGCCTCGATCAGCAGCGAGGTGGCAAGGATCTTGTTGCGCGGCGAGTACAGCAGATTCGCGCGCGGCACGTGGGTGGCGCACACTGGCTTGCACTTGCCGCAGCGCAGGCAATCCTTGATGCTGCTGGCAATCGCGCCAATGTCGCTTTGCTGCATGATCAGCGATTCGTGCCCCATCAGGCCGAACGATGGCGTGTAGGCGTTGCGCAGATCGGCGCCGGCCAGCAGCTTGCCCTTGTTGAAGCGGCCTTCCGGGTCGATGCGCTGCTTGTAATCGCGGAATTCGCTGATTTCGGCTTCGGTCAGATATTCGATCTTGGTGATGCCGATGCCGTGTTCGCCCGAAATCACGCCGTTCAGCGCACGCGCCAACGCCATGATGCGGGCCACCGCCGCATGGGCGTCCTGCAGCATCTGGTAATCGTCGGAATTGACCGGGATATTGGTGTGCACATTGCCGTCACCGGCGTGCATGTGCAGCGCAACGAAGACGCGCCCGCGCAGCACGCGCCGGTGGATCGCCGTGCACTCGTCGAGTATCAGCTTGAAGGCGGCACCGTTGAATATCAGGCGCAGCGCGGCGCGCACTTCCTGCTTCCAGGACACCCGTACGGTGCGGTCCTGCAGCACATGAAATACCTGTGCGTCCGGTTGTGCAGCCAAGCGCTGCGCAAACACGGCAGACAGCTTCTCCAGGCCGAGCGCCAGCAGGATGTCTGTCGATTGCGCCAGCGGCTTATCGATGTTTTCCAGCAGATAGGTCCAGCGCGCATGGGTAGCATCGAGCAATTCGGTAGCCTGCTGGACGCGATCCTCCAGCATCTCCGCGTCGGGAATCGCATCGCCTTCGGCATCCTCGCTCTTGCCGATCGGCAGATTGCCGGCTGCAAAGAAGCTGCGCAGCGCATCGATCAATTGCAGCTTGTTACGAATCGACAGTTCGATATTGATATGTTCGATGCCGTTGGTGTATTCACCCATGCGGTCGAGCGGAATCACCACATCCTCATTAATCTTGAAGGCGTTGGTGTGCTTGGAAATGGCAGCGGTACGGGCGCGGTCGAGCCAGAATTTCTTGCGCGCTTCCGGCGACACCGCAACGAAACCTTCTCCGACGCGGGTGTTGGCGATGCGCACCACTTCCGAGGCCGCCTGCGCTACCGCGTTCTCGTCGTCGCCGACGATGTCGCCGAACAAGGCCATCTTCGGCAATACGCCGCGCTTGGATTTGGTGGCGTAGCCGACCGCGCGCAGATAGCGCTCGTCCAGATGTTCCAGACCGGCCAGCACGGCGCCGCCTTTTCTGGTTTCGGCGTCGAGGTAATCCTTGATTTCGACGATGCTCGGGATGGCGTCGCTAGCCTGGCCGAAAAACTCCAGGCAAACGGTGCGGGCGAATTTTGGCATTTTGTGCAAAATCCAGCGCGCCGAGGTGATCAGGCCGTCGCAGCCCTCTTTCTGGACGCCCGGCAATCCCGACAGGAATTTATCGGTGACATCCTTGCCCAGCCCTTCCTTGCGGAACTTGCGGCCTTCGATTTCCAGCATTTCGGTCTTGAACGGCTTGCTGCCACGCGTCTTCTGGCCCTTTTCGGCCGGATGGGTCCATTCGAGCTTGAACTTGGCCAGCGGCGCATCGTGGATCTTGCCCAGATTGTGTTCGATGCGGGTAACGTCGAGCCAGTCGCCGTTCGGGTCGACCATCCGCCACGAAGCCAGGTTATCCAGCGCGGTGCCCCACAGCACCGCCTTCTTGCCGCCGGCATTCATCGCGACATTGCCGCCGATGCAGGAAGCCTCGGCCGAAGTCGGATCGACCGCGAACACAAAACCGGCCTTCTCGGCCGCGTCAGAGACGCGCTTGGTGACCACGCCGGCGCCGGAGTGGATGGTCGCATACTCGCGCTCGACGCCGGGCAGCATGGTCATCTCGACCGCGCCCAGTTGCTCCAATTTTTCGGTATTGATGACGGCCGACAGCGGCGTCAGCGGAATCGCGCCGCCGGTGTATCCGGTGCCGCCGCCGCGCGGAATGATGGTCAGACCAAGCACGATGCAGGCTTTTACCAAACCGGCCATCTCGTCTTCGGTGTCCGGCGTGAGCACCACGAACGGATACTCGACCCGCCAGTCGGTGGCGTCGGTCACGTGCGATACGCGGCTCAAGCCGTCGAACTTGATGTTGTCCTTTTCGGTATAGCGGCCCAGCTCCTTGCTGGCGCGACGGCGCAAGTCGTAAGTCTGGCGGAACCCTTCGGCAAATTCGGCCACTGCCTGTCGCGCCGCTGTTAGCAGCGCTGCCACGCTGGCGCTGCGCTTGAGCGCATCGGCATCGCCGGCATCGGCCAGATCGGTGCTGACACGGCGCCGTTCGACTTCGGTCAGGCGATGATTCAGCGCATCGATCAGGGCCTGGCGGCGCTTCGGATTGTCCAGCATGTCGTCTTGCAGATAGGGATTGCGCTGCACCACCCAGATGTCGCCCAGCACTTCATACAGCATCCTGGCGGAGCGCCCGGTCTGGCGCGCGCCGCGCAGCGTGTCAAGCTGATTCCAGGCTTCCGCGCCGAGCAGGCGGATAACGATTTCGCGATCGGAAAACGAGGTGTAGTTATAGGGGATTTCGCGCAAACGGGACGGCGCGGCGCCGGCGGGTGCGTCTGAGAGCAAGGCTTGGATTTGTGCAGGGGCGTTCATGGCGTGGCGTGGTGTTGGAGTGACGCTAAAAAAGCATTTTATCGTATCGCGCTGCAGCACGTAGCAACAGCCTTATGGTTCATACGCGTTAGCGCGGCTGGCGCAATTGCCATAGGCCGGCGCCGGACATAGCGCAGCCCAACATTGATGCGCGAGATCCGCAAGCTGCGAACATCGGGCTTTTCCGCCCCACCAGAACAAGAATTATGACAGGGGTATGCATTAAAACATGGCACTTGCCGCATATAATATATGCACACCAATAAAATACACTGCACTGTATATTATCAATTCCTAGTCCAGCCAGGTGGCGATTTGCAGCCACACGCCGTCCGGCACGCTCATCAGCAGTCCGATTATCGCCAGGTAACGGCAGAATTTCCCTATTGCCATGTACATCACGCAGGGCCAGAACGGCAATCGCAACCACCCCCCCAATGTGCAAATCGGGTCGCCTATGCCGGGCAACCAGGACAGCAGCATGGTTTTCGCACCGTAATGGGCCAGCCAGCCGAACCAGCGGCTTTCGCGCTCTTTTGCAAGCGCAGTCCTGGCGCCGTAGCCGAGCCAGTAATTGAGCGCGCCGCCGAGCGAATTGCCGAGCGTCGCAACCAGAATGACTGGCCAGAACAGCCCGGCATCGGCCTTGATCACCGCGAAAACCAGCGGCTCCGAGCCCATCGGCAACCAGGTCGCAGCGATAAAAGCGACCACGAAAACCGATGTCAGCCCGATTTCCGGCAGCGCCAGAATGCCTAATAGCCAATGGATTGCAGATTCGATCATAGTAAGCTTCGGATTCGCGAAAAAAACGTCCATTATAATAAGTGGCTAACAATCATCCTCCGGCATTCTTCGCATCCCTATTTTGGCTAGGCACCTTTCCGCGCCGATGCCAGTTGCGCATCTGATACCGAACCCACCCGACCAAAATGAATACCGATTATCTAAAAAAAATTCTGACCGCCCGCGTCTATGACGTGGCTTTCGAAACCCCGCTGGAGTTCGCGCCGACGCTGTCCGAACGCATGGGAAACAAAATTTATTTCAAGCGCGAGGACATGCAAAGCGTGTTCAGCTTCAAGCTGCGCGGCGCCTACAACAAGATGGCGCACCTGAGCCCGGAACAATTGAAACGTGGCGTGATTTGCGCCTCGGCGGGCAATCACGCGCAAGGCGTCGCTCTGTCGGCCGCCAAGCTCGGCTGCAAGGCGCTGATCGTGATGCCGACCACCACGCCGCCGGTCAAGGTTGATGCGGTCAAGGCGCACGGCGGCGCACAGGCTGAAACCGTCCTGTTCGGCGACTCCTTCACCGATGCGTATGAACATGCGCTGACGCTGCAAAAAAAGCACAAGCTGACCTTCGTCCACCCGTTCGACGATCCCTATGTAATTGCCGGGCAAGGCACCATCGGGATGGAAATACTGCGCCAGCACTCCGGCCCAATCCACGCCATCTTCATCGCCATTGGCGGCGGCGGCCTGATTGCCGGCGTGGCCGCGTATGTCAAGCAAGTCCGCCCCGACATCAAGATCATCGGCGTCCAGACCACCGACTCCGACGCGATGGCGCGCAGTCTGAAGGCAGGCAAACGCATCACGCTACCCGATGTCGGCCTGTTTTGCGACGGCATTGCGGTCAAACTGGTCGGCGAAGAAACTTTCCGCCTGGCCCAGCAATATGTCGACGAAGTGATCCTGGTCGATACCGACGCCGTCTGCGCAGCGCTCAAGGACGTGTTCCAGGACACCCGCAGCATCCTGGAGCCGGCCGGTGCATTGGCGGTGGCGGGAGCGAAAGCCTATATTGCACGCGCCAAAGCGGACAAAAAACCGCTCAAGAACGAAACCCTGGTGACCATCGCCTGCGGTGCCAACATGAACTTTGACCGCCTGCGCTTCGTGGCCGAACGGGCCGAAGTCGGCGAAGAGCGCGAAGCATTGTTCGCCGTCACGATGCCGGAAGAACGCGGCAGCTTCAAGCGCTTCTGCGCACTGATCGGGGAACGCAATGTGACCGAATTCAACTACCGCATCAGCGGCGAACAGGAGGCGCACATTTTCGTCGGCGTCCAGGTCGCGAACCGCGAAGAAGCCGGCAAGATCGCCAGCAAATTCGAGAAACACGGCTTCAAGACGCTGGACTTGACCGATGACGAACTCGGCAAGCTGCATATCCGCCATCTGGTCGGCGGCAAAAGCGCGCTAGCACATGACGAATTGCTATACCGCTTCGAATTCCCCGAGCGCCCCGGCGCGCTGGGACGCTTCCTGTCTTGCATGGCGCCGAACTGGAACATCAGCCTGTTCCACTATCGCAACCACGGTGCCGATTACGGCCGCATCCTGATCGGATTGCAAGTGCCGAAAAAGGAAATGAAAGACTTTCGCGCATTCTTGAGCACCGTCGGCTATCCGCATTGGGACGAGAGCGAAAATCCGGTCTATAAGCTATTTTTAGGATAAACACGATGCCCACGCCCGCTACGCCGGACCACTCGCCGCTCGGAAAACCCGCCAGCTACCTGGCCGAATATGAACCGGCGCTGCTGTTTCCGATCGCCCGCCAAGGCAAAAGGGATGAGCTCGGCCTGGGGTCGGGGCTGGGCACCCTGCCCTTTTTCGGCGTCGATATCTGGAATGCTTACGAACTTTCCTGGCTGAATCTGCGCGGCAAACCGCAGGTGGCGATTGCCACCATCACGGTGCCGGCCGATTCGCCCAACATCATCGAATCCAAATCCTTCAAGCTGTACCTGAATTCCTTCAACCAGACCCGGCTGGCCGGCACCGATGCGCTGCTGCAGTTGCTGCGAGCCGACCTGTCGGCAGGGTTCGGCGCGCCGGTGCAGGTTGCGCTGACCTTGCCGGAGTCTTTCGGCGCGCTGAAGTTCGGTGAACTGGAGGGGCAGTTGCTGGACCGGCTGGATATTGAAGTCAGCGATTACACACCCAACCCGGCGCTGCTGACCGCAGACCCCGACGTAGCGCCGGTGGAGCAGACGCTGGTGTCGCACCTGCTGAAATCGAATTGCCTGGTGACCGGGCAACCGGACTGGGCCAGCGTGCAGATACGCTATTGCGGTGCGCCGATCGATGAAGAAGGCCTGCTGCGCTATCTGATCGGATTTCGCACCCATAATGAATTTCACGAGCAGTGCGTGGAAAGGATTTTCATCGACATCCTGCGCCACTGCAAACCGCAAAAACTGGCGGTGTATGCTCGCTATACGCGACGCGGCGGACTCGACATCAATCCCTGGCGCAGCAATTACAGCGTCGGCTCCCACGCATTGAATCTGCGTAATGCCCGCCAATAACGCCGACATGTGCGTAATGTCAAATCAACTCCTGATGCACTCTCACAAAATGGCATAAGAACATACGGCGAATGCAACGGATTTGCGCACAGCTATGTTTCCAGCGGCATATCACATGGACGCTCATCGGGAGGCATCATGACAGGCAAATACGTTTTAAAAAATACAAAATCAGGAAAATTCTCGTTCAACCTGGTCGCTAACGGAAACCAGATTCTCATTACATCGGAAACCTACGAATCCAAGGTTGCGGCACTCAGCGGAATTGCATCCTGCCAGAAAAATGGCATTGAGGAAAAACGTTTTGAACGCAAATTATCCACTGCCAATCAGCCGTATTTTGTGCTCAAGGCGTCAAATGGCCAGATTATCGGCAAAAGCCAGATGTATGCTTCCGATAGCGCGATGGAAAACGAGATTGCATTAGTCAAGACCAACGCCACTTGCGCCGTCGAAGACTGCACGCAATGACATGATTCGCAACACCGGCTACACGGCCATGAAGGCTGCAGCCAGTGGCTGCGGCCTTGCTATTGTGCTGTTGTGCGCATCCTGTAGCGCAGTCAAGACAAACAACGCAGGCAAATACGTTGAAAACGATGGCTGGTGGCAGCGCACTAAAGACATGGCCCGCAGCAAAGCCGAAAAAATAAACGATCAGGGCAACACCAGCCTGCTGCTTTCCGGCTACTCGTATCACGGCAGAAATACCTACACGCCCGAACGCATCAGGGAATTCAACGAGAAATCCTGGGGACTGGGCATCGCAAAAACCCTGCGCAACCCAAATGGGGATGAAGAATACCTGTATGGCATGGCGAACTCGGACTCCCATTACGATCCGCAATTCATGGCGGGATACGCGTACCAGTGGGTGTGGCCGCTCGCTGGCAAACTGGAAATCGGTGCCGGCTGGACCGCTTTACTCATCAGCCGCACCGATACCTGGGGCGGAGTACCGTTTCCGGTCGCCCTGCCGCTGGCCTCGATCGGCACTCCGGATGCAAAACTGATGGCGGCTTACATACCGCGCATTTCCAACAACAAGGGCAATGGCGACGTGCTGTTCGTATTCGGGCGGATAAATTTTAATTAGGCTTGATTTAAAATGTATTACGCACCGAACTTGATGCCTCGCGTATGCGGGGTCTTTATTCCGAGGAGATCGCCTGATGATGCGGATAAACGACAAACTTTGGGAGGCTCAGAAATCTGCAACAGACTCAAGGGAATACAAGGAGTTAGCAGTAATACTGATGAAATCGGCAAACGTTGGACACCGATACTTTCCGACCACGTTTTCCCATCAAAACAATATGCTGCATATCATTACGCAAGCAGCAAAGAAGTCTATAATTCCCGTCACATGAATCAATTGTGCACTGCACCATTATTATCTGCATCATGACAAAACTCGCAAAAATATTGCAGCCTAACAATGTCGTGCTCGACCTTGAAGTCTCCAGCAAGAAAAGAGCTTTCGAGCAAGTCGGCCTGATTTTTGAAAATAATTGCGGCATCGCGCGCTCCAATGTATCCGACAACCTGTTCGCGCGCGAACGTCTGGGCTCTACCGGCCTTGGGCACGGCGTGGCCGTGCCGCATGGCCGCATCAAGGGACTGAAAGCGCCGCTGGCCGCTTTCGTGCGCCTGGCAGAACCGATCCCCTTCGAGTCGCCCGATGGACAACCGGTTAACTTGCTGATTTTCCTGCTGATTCCCGATCACGTAACGCAACA
>JBDSCZ010000370.1:0-14605 GCA_039920865.1 Burkholderiaceae bacterium | reverse complement strand
CGACATCGCATGGAAACTTAACACCAGACCCAGAAAGTCACTCGGCTGGAAATGCCCAGCCGAGTTGTTCCTTCCTGTAGACGCTTTTGACTTTAAAGCATACTGGGCCGATAAGCTTGGCTTCGTTGCACTTGGACATTGAAACCGCCGTTTATAGCAGCAAGCTGGTTATTTGCAGATATTGCAGAAGACGTGTTCATGGCAGACGCAATCACGCTGACGGATGTAAAGATTGCCAATTGGTTTCATTCCCATGCGACCCCATCCATGACACACTTCATGCTGATACTCACCAATTTGCATGGCACGTTAGCGATTTTTTCCTACAGTATATTGATGGGGTTATTCTTGATTCGAAAAAAAGAATGGTACTGGTTGCTGACGCTGCTAGCTAGCGTGCCGTGCGGTATGTCTTTAAATGTTTTAATGAAACATGCATTTCAGCGGGCACGACCGATCTTCGATCATCCTTTGCTCACCCTATCAAGCTACAGTTTTCCAAGCGGACACACGGCAGCCGCCACCTTGTTTTATGGGGTGCTGGCAGCCTATCTGGTCTGCCATTTGAAGCCGTGGCGCTGGCGCATCGCCGCCTTCACCGTAATTTTGGCGGTGATGATGGTAACCCTGGTCGGCTTGAGCCGCATGTATCTGGGAGTGCATTATCTGAGCGATGTGCTGGCCGCTGCAGCCGAAGGCATCGCGTGGCTTGCACTCTGCCTGAGCGTAGCCGGCTGGCGCCAGCATCGTGCCGGGTCGACTCTCTGCGGCAACGCTGGTGCCTGTGATGAATGACATTACGGTCGTCATCAACGCTGCATCCGGCAACGGTCATAGCTCCGAATGGGCGGATGCGCTCGCGGCAAAATTTCGCGCTTGTGGGCTCGACGCGCACATCACGCTGGTCCAAAGCGGGGATGAAATTGCACAGACGGTGCAACGCGCGGTGGCCGCCGGCGCCTCAACTGTCGTTGCCGGGGGCGGCGACGGCACCATTAACCAAGTTGCATCAGCCCTGATCGGCACCAACAGTGTGCTGGGCGTATTGCCGCTTGGCACCCTGAATCATTTCGCCAAGGATCTCGGCATTCCGTTGGAACTGGATCAAGCAATACGGCACATCGCCATCGGACACACGATTTCGGTCGATACCGGGGAAGTAAACGGCAAGGTCTTTCTCAACAATTCCAGCCTAGGCCTTTATCCCGACATTGTCAGGGAACGGGAGAAACAGCAACAGCGTCTCGGCAGAGGCAAATGGCTGGCCTTTTGCTGGGCAGGCATGATGGCGCTGCGCCGCTTTCCGTTTTTACATGTGCGTCTGAGCATGGATGGAGAAGAGCATCTGCGCCGCACCGCGTTCGTTTTTGTCGGCAACAACGCCTATGTGATGGAAGGATTTAACATCGGCGCGCGTGCATGCATGAATACCGGACGGTTATGCCTGTATGTCAGCCACCATACCGGGCGATTCGGCCTGCTGCGACTGGCACTCAGCGCGCTGCTCGGACGAATACGGCAAGAGAAAGACTTTGATGTGGTGAGCACAAAAGAAATCCTGATTGAAACGCATCACAGACGGATGCGGGTAGCGACCGACGGCGAAGTCGCTGTCATGGACACGCCGTTGCAATATCGTATCCGGCCTGCGTCCTTGCGCGTAATTGTACCGCGCAAGGACGATAACGCTGTCGATACTGCTGCCAGGTGACTACCGATGCGCACACTTGTCCACTTGTCGGATCTGCATTTTGGCCGCATCGATACCAGCCTGATTCAACCGCTCACCAATCTCGTCAACGGCATCCATCCTGATCTGCTGGTGGTTTCCGGCGATTTGACACAACGCGCCCGCAGTGCGCAATTCAAAGAGGCACGGCTCTTTCTCGATGCCCTGCCAGAGCCGCAAATCGTCGTGCCGGGCAACCATGACATACCGCTGCACAACCTGTTCAACCGTTTCCTGCGCCCGCTCGACAAGTATCGGCGCTATATCTGCACCAATACTGAACCGGTTTATATCGACGCTGAAATAGCCGTCATGGGACTGAATACCGCGCGTTCCCTGACCGTCAAAAACGGCCGCATCAATCCCGAACAAATTGCACGTATCCGTGCCCGCCTTTTATCGCTGAGCCCTCATCTGATCAAGATCATCGTCACGCATCATCCGTTCGATTTGCCCGCGCAAATCGGCACCAAACATCTGGTGGGACGGGCCGAGATGGCCATGCAAGGTTTTGCCGACTGCGGCGCCGATCTGCTGCTGGCCGGGCATGTGCATGCAAGTCATGCTGGGAGCACCGCATGCCGCTACCCGATCAATGATTATGCCGCGCTGGTGGTACAGGCTGGCACTGCGACGTCAACGCGTGGCCGCGGCGAAGCCAATTCCTTCAATGTAGTGCGTATCGATGCCCCGCAGGTGGCAATCGAGCGCTTCGAATGGAGTTCGCAACGATGTAATTTCGTGCACATCGAAACCACCACATTCCGGCGCAATAACGCCAATTGGCTGCAGGTCGGAGGTTCCGAATGCAGTGCACCGGTTTAATTGCTGATTGCATCTGTGGCACTACGCACCTGAGAGGCGATGCCGGCCGGACTCTTGCATTGCATTCACCGAAAACTATTGATGCTAATGGCCGTTATCGCAATCAAGAACAGGGCCATCGCAAATCCCCGCGTCCAGCCAAACTCACCCTGCAGTTCCAGTCGGATTCCTGCTCCGGTTCCGGCACCGGTTGAATTGGACTTAATACTGATACAGCCCCGGCAAACCCAGGATCATGCTCAATTCCTCCAGCGCGCTCTGGATCTCGATCGCCAGCAGCGGATCGGCCAGGTCCTGCGGCGCCAGGCGGTCGCGATAATGGTGCTCCACCCACGTTACCAGACGCGCATATAGGCCCTCGGTCATGACTACGCCCTGGTGCATCGCTGCCGCCTCGGCTTCGGTCAGCGCGACCCGCAAGCGCAGGCAGGCCGGGCCGCCGCCGTTGCGCATGCTTTGGCGCAGATCGAAACTGATCAATTCGTCGATCGGCCCGCCGCTGAGCGTCAACGCGTTCAGATAGCGTGCAACCGCCTGATTTTCCTGGCACTCCTGCGGCACCACCAGCGCCATCCGGCCATCCTGTTTGGACAGCAACTGGCTGTTGAATAGATAGCTGGCGATCGCATCGACGACTGAAACTTGCGCGCTATCAACCCGGATCGGCTGCAACTGCGCACCGGTATCGGCCAGCGCAATGTGTAACGCAGAAATAGTGGCTGATTCATCAAGGAAAGCCTGCTGATGATAGAACAGCACATTGCCATTGCCGACCGCAATCACGTCATTGTGGAACACGCCCTGGTCGATCACCGCCGGATCCTGCTGAATGAACACGGTGCGCTGCGGCTGCAAGCCGTGCAAGCGCGCCACCGCCTGGCTGGCCTCCAGCGTCTGGCGGGCAGGAAAGCGTTGCGGCGTAGTAGTTGCCTCCGCAGCAGCATCGAATTCGACCCTGCCGTACACGAACATTTCCACCCCGGCCGCGCCATGCGCGGCGCACAGCCGGGTGTGATTGGCCGCACCTTCGTCGCCGAACGCCGGCGTGGCAGGCAGCGCATCATGCACCGCGAAACGCGTCCCATCCCTGAAAATCGACCGCAGGGCGCGGGCAGTCTGGGTGTGCTCATACGAGCGGTGCAGCTTGTTGTTCAGGTTGGCCACCGTGAAATGCACACGGCCGTCCCCGCTGTCGGCCGATGGGCTGACCGTGGCCGCATTCGCGCTCCACATCGGCGACGCCGAATAGGCGCAGGCCAGAATCACCGGCGCATCGGTGGCCGCGCGCGCCAGCACCTCGGCATCGCTGCCGCCAAAGCCGATGCTGCGCAACAACCTGAAATCGGGCCGCAGCTGCGGCGGCAGCACCGCCTGGGCGAAGCCGCGCGCCGCCAGCGCACGCATCTTGGCCAAACCCTGCAACGCCGCCTGTTTCGGATTGGAGCAGCTTTTGACGTTATTGAACGAGGCGACATTGCCAAACGACAGGCCGGCATAGTTGTGCGAAGGGCCGACCAGGCCGTCAAAATTGAATTCGCGTGTGGTATCCATGAGTTTTTTCGACCTGCTTGTTGTATGTAGCTGAAGATACAGACTTGTCCACGAAAGACACGAACCGGATCCAGACTGCGACTATTTTATTAAAAATAAGGAGTATTGCCATTTTCATGGAAATTGCCGCATATTTTCATTGCGCTATCTAAATATACTGCATCACAGCACCTGATTAGCGACCAACCTCAGACATGGCTCTCCAAGCGCTCAAAACACGCCGTCATTCCCGCGCAGGCGGGAATCCAGCCTCCGCAAACATTAGATTCCCGCCTGGCCGCAGGCCAGTTCATCCTGAGCCTGACGAAGGGCGGGAATGACGATATTGTGAATTCCGCTCTTAGTCTGAGGCTGGTAACTAACCAGGTAACAGCATAGTAGGTTTGACTAACGGCTTATCAGCCCAATATTCTGCGAGCGTTGTTGGGCTTCGCTGCGCTCAGCGCCAACCTACAACGGCGGCTAGCGTTTTTCGTGCCTTTCGTGTTTTTCGTGGATCACGCCTTTTTCTTAATCCTGAAAGTGCAATCCGGGCGACAGCTGCTGCGGCATTTCCAGCGCTGGATTCTCGATCGATGCCACCGGATATGCGCAATAATCGGCCGCGTAATATGCACTCGGGCGCAGATTGCCGGATTTACCAATACCGCCGAACGGCGCACTGCTGGCGGCGCCGGTGGTCGGCCGGTTCCAGTTGACGATGCCGGCCCGCGCGCTACTCAGGAACTGTTCCCACAGCGCCGGATCGTCCGACAGCAGGCCGGCGGCCAGACCGTATGCGGTCGCGTTCGCCGCCTCCAGCGCCGCATCGAAGCTGACCACGCGGATAACTTGCAGCAAGGGGCCGAACCATTCTTCGTCCGGAATTCCTGCCACGCCGGTGACGTCGACGATGCCGGGCGAAAGAAAGCCGGTGTTTTTGACGAGCGATCGCATTTCCAGCAGCACGCTGGCGCCGCGCGCCACCAGGCTGGCTTGTGCGGCCAGCAGTTTTTCGGTGATTTTTGCCGAGACTACCGGCCCCATGAACGGTGCCGGCGACGCATCGGAGGCGCCGACCGTGATCCTGCTGGCGACGTCAACCAAACGCGCAATGAACGCTTCACCGCGGGCCGAATCCTCGACGATCAGGCGCCGCGCGCAGGTGCAGCGCTGGCCGGCGCTGACGAAGGCCGAAAAAATCGCGTGATGCACCGCCGCATCCAGATTCTTTACATTCCAAACCACCAGCGCATTGTTGCCGCCCATTTCCAGCGCCAGCATCTTGCCCGGCTGACCGGCGAACTGGCGATGCAAAATGGCACCAACCTGGTAGCTGCCGGTAAACAGTATGCCGTCGAGTTGCGGATGCTGCGCCAATGCCTCGCCGGTGGCGCGGCCGCCGTTGAGCAGATTCAGCACGCCGTCCGGTAAGCCGGCGCGTTGCCATAATTCGACCGTCTTGAGCGCGGTTTGCGGTGCATATTCGCTCGGCTTGAAGACGATCGCATTGCCGGCAATCAGGGCCGGCACGATGTGACCGTTGGGCAAATGACCGGGGAAATTGTATGGGCCGAGCACGCCGAACACGCCCAGAGGCCGATGCCGCAACACCGCGCTGCCATCGGCCACCGCAGCCTGGGTCTGGCCGCTGCGGGCTTGGTAGGACTGGACCGAAATGTCGACCTTGGCAGCCATGCTGGCAACTTCGGTGCGCGCCTCCCACAATGGCTTGCCGACTTCCAGCGCAATCAGGCCGGACAGCTGTTCAGCATTTTCTTTCAGCAAGTCACGAAAACGCTGGCAGACTGCAATCCGCTGCGTTAGCGGTGTGCGCGACCAGAGCCTGAATCCGGCACTTGCTGCCTGGCAGGCGCTATCGACCTCGGCGACGGTCGCAGCCGCACCGCTCCAGACCGTGTCGCCATTGGCTGGATTGATGACACTGAACAATTCGCCGTGCCCGGGAAGCCACTGGCCGTTGATGAAATGCGCTGATGTCATGGATGATTCCTTGCGTTGAGTGTCATGGTGCGAACCGGATCGCCGGCTTTGCAGACCAGCAGTTCGCTCTCGGATGCGGATAGGGCAATGCGCGCCGATTGCGGCTGCGCCTGGGTGACGATGATGCGGAAGTCGCGCATCACGGTATTGGCCACCAGCATCGGATCGGCTGTGGCCTCGGCAACGGCTCCGGCTGCCGGCTCGTTTTTCGGTTCAATGATTGCCAGTGCACTCTCGCGCAGCGCGCGCAACTCGCGCACCCGCGCCTGCAGCACCGGCCCGCCGTCGAAAATATCGACATAACCTTCGTAATACATGCCTTCCTGCTCCAGCAGGCGGCGCGCCGGCGCGGTGGCGACATGCACCCGGCCGATCACCTCCTGCGCTTCCTGCGGCAGATAATCGACATACAATGGATAACGCGGCATCAGTTCGGCGATGAACGATTTTTTGCCTTGGCTGGTCAGGTCGTCGACATGATTGAAATCCATCTTGAAAAAATGCCGCCCCAGGCTTTCATAAAACGGCGAAGTGCCGTCCGCACTCTGGAACCCGCGCATCTCGGCGATCAGCTTGGCATTGAATAAATGCGGAAACTGGGCGATGAACAGCAAGCGGCTCTTCGACAGCAGCTTGCCGTTGGTGCCGCCGCGATAATCAGGATGCAGGAACAGTGAGCACAGCTCGGTGGCGCCGGTCAGGTCATTCGACAGATACAAGGTTTCCATCTGCGAAAAGACACCGAGTTCCCGGCTCGAGTGCACCAGTTTGCCGATCCGGTAGTTGTAGAACGGCTCATCGAGCCCGACCGCGCTCTTGATCGCGCAAATGCCGGCCAACCGGCCGCTGGTCGTATCCTCCATCGCGAACACATAATCGCGCTGGGTCGGCGCGATCTGCTCGGCAAACGAGGCGCAGGCGATTTCCAGCCGCTGCCCCAGCATCTTGCGGTCGGGTTTCAGCGTCGTCATGCCGCTACCGACCTGACCGGCCAGCTCCAGCATGCCTTCCAGGTCCTGCTCTTGAATGGCGCGTACAACCAGCATTTCCGACCTCACAATCTGACACATAAAACGGGTTCGCCCACGGCCAGCTTCAGGCTTTTCAGTACCTGCGGCGGCAGCCGGGGGCCGGGAGAATTTTCCAGCGGCGCACAATCGAACAGGGTGGCGCGAAAATCATCCGGCCTGGCGGTGGCCAGCAAATACGTGACGGGCTGCGCCGGATCGGTCGCTGTAGAAGCAGGCAACTGCGCCGCCACCGTGCGCACGAACGAGCTCGAAAACGAACGCAACGCATGCTTGTGCGCCTGCAGGATCGGGCCGCCGTCAAAGATATCGACATATTCGTCCGGCTCGAAGCCTTCTTCAGACAGCAAACGGAACGGCAACTCGCCCTCCGGATGGATCTGCCCCATGACTGCCTGCGCATCGCCGGGCAGTAGCGGCACATAAACCGGGTAATGCGGCATCAGTTCGACGATTAGCGTGCGGTTGCGGGCGCCTTCGATCAGTCGTTCGGCTTGTAGAAAATCCATCTGGAAAAACTTGCGTCCGAGCGCCTCCCAGAACGGCGAACGCGCATGGCTGTCGGTGATGCCGGCAAGCGACACGAAGAAACGGTCGCCGAAGCGCTGCGGCAAGATCGCCGCAAACAGCAGCCGCGCTCGCGACAGCAGGGCTGCCTCCTGGCTGCCATTGCACCAGCCGCGCACGAAAAAACCCGACAGCTGCGAATGGCTGGTCAACTCCGAACACAGCGTCAACGCATGCACGCTATGGCTGATATTGAGATCGCGCGAGACTTGCTGCATGACGTCGTTGCGGAACGCGAAATAGGTGCCGTTCGAACCGGCGGTGGCCGAAATCGCGGCGGTGCCGGCGATCGACTGGTCCAGCGTCGATTCCAGCACGAACATGTACGATTCCTCGCTCGGTATCGTCACCGGCGTCGCAAACGACGCGATCGAGCGCTCGACTGCGCGCGTGATCGCTGCCAGCGTTCTTGGCAACGTATGGACGCCGGGCGAAGCGACTGCCGCCAGCGTTTCAAGCGCTGCAATATCTGAAATTTCTACCGGCCGCACAATATACACAGACTTCTCCAATCCAATCAAAGGCACGGCGTCATAGCGCCGCTACCGGAACCGCTAAAAACGCATCGAGCGCGCGGCGCAGCAGACTGTCAGCCTCGTCGATCTGCGCATCCGAGACGATAAGCGCCGGCAGCAGGCGCACTACATCGGGACCGGCAATCAGCAGCAGCAGCCCTGCGGCTTCGGCTTCCCTGATGATTTCCTTGGCGCGTCCACGATATTGCTCCGACAGCACCATGCCCAGCATCAGGCCGCTGCCGCGCACTTCGGTAAATACCGCCGGATAGTCGGCAATGATCGCTTGCAACGCGGCAATCAGGTTTTGCGATGCTTGCCGGACCCGAGCCAGGAATTGCGGCGCCTGGATCGTTTCCAGCACCTTCAGCGCCACCGTCGCTGCCAACGGATTGCCGCCGTAAGTGGTGCCGTGAGTTCCGACCACAAAGGTGGCGGCAATCGCGTCGGTAGTCAGCATCGCGCCGACTGGATAACCGTTGCCGAGCGCCTTGGCCGAAGTCAGGATATCGGGCGTGACGCCGTATCCCATGTAGGCAAACAGCGTGCCGGTGCGGCCCATTCCGCACTGTACTTCGTCGAAAATCAGCAGCGCGTCGTGCTGATCGCACAATGCGCGCAGCGCTTGCAGATATTCTTTGCTGGCAGGCAGCACGCCGCCCTCGCCCTGCACCGGTTCGACCACCAGCGCGCAGACGTCATCGCCGATCGCGGCGCGCGCCGCTTCGATGTCGTTGAACGGGATATGCGTGAGTTGCTGCGGCAGCGGGCCGAAGCCTTCGGTGTATTTGGGCTGGCCGCCGACCGACACCGTAAACAGCGTGCGGCCGTGGAAGGAATTGGTGCAGGAAATGATGCGCGACTTGCCGGCACCGAACTTGTTGCTCGCATGCTTGCGCGCCAGCTTGAATGCGGCTTCGTTGGCTTCCGCGCCCGAATTGCAGAAAAATGCGCGCTCGGCGAAAGTCGCCTGTATCAGCGCGCTGGCCAGACGCAGCACCGGCTCGTTGGTATACGCATTGCTGAGGTGCCACAGCGTTTTGGCTTGCGCGCAAAGGGCGTCGACCAACGGAGGATACGCATGTCCAAGGCTGGTGACGGCGATCCCGGCGGTGAAGTCGAGATAGCGCTTGCCATCCTGATCCCACACTTCCAGGCCGGAACCGCGCACCGGCAGCACCGCGCTCGGCGCATAGGTCGGCACCATTACCGCATCGAAAGTCTTTCTGCTGACCGGTATCGGTGCTGAGATTGTTGTTGCCACGCCGGACTGCATGCTGGTCGATTCATTCATTTTCACTTTGGCTCCCAAATCATCTTGAAGATGGTGCCATTGTAAAAAGACCGGCGCTAAAACTCTTTTGAAACTGCGACGGGAAATATCATAATCCGACGCGCAACGGGTTTATGGCGCAAATCCACGCAGTTTGACGAGCCTTGATCAGGAAACCATAGCGGCTCTCAACCTCGCTTAACCTTATCGTCCAGCCCGACATAGTCCAATATTTCCGCAGACAGAAATTTTCCGTGCGCATCGTGATGCGCCACCATGCGCCGTGCCGCAGTCAAATCGATCATTGTCGCGGTCGCTACTTGCGCGAAAATGGCCAGTTCGGGCACTTCCGTCGGTAACGGACGCGTGCGCCGCTGGACGTCACGAAACCGGATGAATTCAGTTCTTGCCCAGGCCAGTAAACCACCACCCAGGACCGCAACCACACTCAGATAAATAACAAACAGATGCTTCATCTCTTCCATTTTATTACTTGATCTGCCTTGAAAGTAATCGCTAAAGGCGTCAAACCCGAGCGCCCACATGCACAGCGTGATGAGCGGCATCCATAAGTAGACCCACACGAACCAAAATAATGCAGTGACAAACGCCCAACCTACCCGGTTTGACATGGGAGCAAGCGATGGCTTCTCAAAAATTAAAGTTTTCATATAGTAACTATTCAGATGTAGCAGCAAGGGCTCTAACGCTCCGAATCCTTTCCTGCATTTTGTATCACGGGCATGGCAACCTGGATCACCACATCGCTTTGGGCATTGATCGGATTTACCGCCACCGGACTGCGCAAGCCGCGATCCGGGCTGACCCAGACCGCCCGCTTGCCGCGCCTGCGGGCCAATATCTTGGGCAGCGCCCAGATTGTGGTGCACATATTGAGCATCCAGTAGGCGAGCGGATACCAGATCATCCAAAAATAATGACGGAATATCCTGTGGTCGTAGCGACGATCCAGAAACATGCTGATCATGATTTGGAGTAAACAGGTGGTGCCGATCAGGACGCCGTGCCAGCCCGGCACAACCGTGATTTGCCAACGCAATGGCAGCGCGACAAATAAACCGACCGACCACAGCAGGAACACCAGGGCCATTGAATAGGCCCAGAAAACCGAGATCAAATATTCTGCATAAATGAGCCACATGCGGCGCATGCGCCACGCAAGCAAGGTGCTGGCATATTTAAGAATGACCTGGATTCCACCCATGGCCCAGCGCAGACGCTGTTTCCATAATCCGGCCAGGGTTTCCGGCATCAAAATCCAGCACAATGCGCGCGGCTCGAAACGCACATCCCAGTGATTGGTCTGCAATTTCCAGCTGATGTCGATGTCTTCGGTCAACATGTCGGGGCTCCAGAAACCGACTTGCAGCAGCGCCCGTCGACGAAACATCACCACCACGCCCGAGACCGTAAACACCCGGCCGTAAATGCGTTGCGTGCGCTTGATCAAACCGATGATCGATGAAAACTCACCCACCTGCAAGCGCCCCAGCAGCGTAGAGCGGGTACGGATGCGCGGATTGCCAGTCACCGCGCCGACCCGATGACCTTCTTCAAAATGTTTCAGCATCCATGGAATCACGTCTTGATCCAGAACCGCGTCACCATCTATGCATAACAAGAATTCGCCATTTGCGATCAGCGCTGCGGTGTTCATCGCAACCGCCTTGCCTTGATTTTTCTCTTGGTGGATCACGCGCAAGGTCGGATAACTCGCCATCAGGCCATCCAGAATGGCGCCGGTATTGTCCTTGCTACCGTCATTGACGCAGATGATCTCGCAATGCGGATAATGCAGTTTCGACAGTGCATCGACGACTTCATGAATATTTTCTTCCTCGTTGAAGCACGGCACAATAATCGACACTAGCGGCGTTGACGTCAGCTGCGACAAAGGGTCTTTGATGCGCAGACTCTTACGTTCGTAACGCAGATAATAGGTAATGCCACCGATCATCCATACGTACGACATGAAGAGCGGATAGTAAAAGATGAAGTCGAATAAGAGTAGGTCGAGGTTCATGCTTAGCGCACCAATACGTTGGTTTCGACCGAGATCGCGGGCTTGATTTGCGCCTCTTCCGGCAGTGCCGCAGGGAAGTCGTCAGGGTAATAGCCAAAATTACGGGCCCCCGCCAAATGCAATTGGCGTAATTGCGCAGCCAGGGTTTTGCCTGGTATCGGCAAATTGGTTTTCCAGTCGCGGCTTTGCAATTCGAAAACCGTTCTATCCAAGGCGCCAGGGACCGCTTGCACTTTGCGCATCAATTGCTCCAACCAGTTCTCCGCATCCTGCGCCCCCTCCATATACGGCATCGCCATGATTGCAGTGAAATCATAAGTCTTCAAAAAGCTCGGCAAACTTTGTGCAAGCCATTCCTCGGACGCCGGTTCCAATACAGTCTGCGCATATAAATTGCGTGCCGTAATGAGTGCCGGTTGATATTCGCGCAGCTTGTCAGCGAGAGTGACGGTAAAAGCGTTGATATAGGCGGTCTTTTTTTCCGTCCAGAGACGCCGCAGCGCGGCAGACTTACGAATTGCCTCGACCGAATCGGGCAAGCGCCATTGGTCGCGATAAAATTTCAGCGCCACCGGACTGGCATCCTCATAGTCGGAAAGGGTGGCGTCATCATGGAACAAAATTCCATTGAACACTGCCGATTTGCCCAGATCTTCATAAATCTCGGTGACAGTCTGTCGTACCAATGGATCGAACAGCGACAGGCGATGATAGCGGCCTTGCGACGCTGCAGCGGGCGCACCCGGCATCACCTGCACCAGATGATTAGCAACTGGATTGGCATCCGGCAATTTGAATCCCATTACCGGCATCCACGCATACACTTTCACGCCGACACGGGTGCTCAGTTGCCACGCTACGCGCGAGAATAAATCGGCGCGAACCGGCAAATGACGATTGGGAAAATACACCGCATCGGCCACGCCATCGCCGTCGGGGTCCGCAAAGGCTTGCAGATACACGGTGGTCGGTTGCAATCTCTTCATGCGGTCGAGTAAGCCGGAAAGATTTTTTTCCTGCTGCTGAGGATTGGCGTCGTATATATAGTCCAAATCAACGTGGATGACACGCTCAAGCGGCGCTACCACGCCTGCATAACCGGCGGGTTCGCGCAGCAGCAGTATCAAATCCGCCAAGCCGGTATCGAAGCTGATCAATCCTCGCCGCGTCCTTGCCAGCGAGTCGGCTGGGGTGTTCGGCCCCGGTTCCAGGTTCATCGTGATCGGCATCCCAGATTCAGCTGCCCACTGGACGGTTGCCAGGTTGTATCTGCCATACGGCCACACCATTGCACGCGGACGCTGGTGCAACTCGCGCTCTATCAGTTCGGCGCTGCGCTGCAAGTCTTTCTTGATGCGCGCAGCGTATTCGGCGTCCGTTTCATAAGCCGCGTTGTCAGCCACGTTGCCAGCTACATTATCAGCTGCATTTTGCGGCAGATAATAACGGGAAATCGCGGCAGCAATTAAATTGCCTTGCGGGTTGGCCGGGATTCCCTTATGCATGTCATGCGAATGCGAGGCGACTTCAACCAGACCGGAGGCAACCATGACGCGGACCTCATCCCAATTGGCAAATTGGTCGCGTGGAAGCTTGTTATCGCCGAACGATACCTGGCCGCCAGCCGGTGTTTCGATCCAGTCTCCGACAATCGCAATGACAGCCGGAAAATTGAACAATTTCAACAATGGGAACACTTTGGTATAAACGCTCTTGTAACCATCATCGAAAGTCAGCAGCACCGCTTTTTCAGGGAGCTTGGCCCGGCCTGCGCGCGCATCGACGATTTGTTGCAAGCTAACCGGGTGATAACCGTTCTCCTGCAGCCAGTTCAGGTGGCGAATAAATTCTTGCGTTTCGATCGCCGTCGACTCAGGCTGGGTTTTAAATGACTCTCGCAAGTTATCGCGAATGTCGTGATAGCACAGCACCCGAAAACTCTGCGCCGGATCATCGGCGGCTGCCACTGCGGTTAATCGTGCGCTCAGCGCCGCCGGCGCCAGCGTTTGGGCTGCAACGGTGGCGAATGGCAAAAAACCACCCGGCAACGCCATCAGCAAGCACAGCAAACCAGCACCACCATGCGCTTTACACCGCAGCAATACAGCCTTGCATGACAACAGAAAAGTGCAACTCATTTGAACCGCCCGGATAAATTCAACAACAGATAATTGCGGTATTCGCGGTTACCGTCATACGGATGGAAACTGCGCCCGAGGCCATAAGTAAATTCCCACGCATCATCCTGACGCCATTCGTGTTCATAACGCAGGCCTGCTGTCAGTCCACGATCAAAGCCATCTTGCCAATACTGCCCAAGTGCCAAACCGGCGCGCTGCTTGAAGGAGCGCTGATAACGGCGCCAGGTCAGCCATTCGGCTTTGATCTCCAGCCCCAGTTCGGCATCGCGGCTGGGGTTGAAATAATTGCGGTCACTTTGGCTATTGCGGGAACTGGACAATCCCAGGATCGAATCGAGTTTAAATACCGGGCCACTGATCCAGCGTTCCTGCCACCAGATTCTGGCCATATCGCGCGTATTGCCGTCCGAGAACTGGATAGTGGAAAGCTCGCCGCCGGCCTTGCGCGATTCATTCAAGCTCCAGCTCATTCCCAGCTTCAGCCCTTCTGCGGTGACGCCGCCAGCCAGCGCTGCTGCCGGCAAATCAATGATGTTGGTATCGAGCGCAACGTGTCCGCTCCAGGCATCGGACAAGTCCCAGCTGAGTGCCAGCGCTACGCCACCGGCATGGGAATCATCCAAGGTGCGATTGAGCTCGGCTTCCACGCTGATATCTCGGGCCCGATAATCCAGCCCGACCCCCAGCCGGGTACGCGATGCGTTCTGATTGCCGGTCTCGCCATCGGCACGCGTCAGATGGCTCAATACACGAACATGGTCGCCGAGCGAGCCGCTCAATGGTTCCGAATAGAGTGCGGCATCGGTCACGGAGTCGGCACCACTGCCGGTTGCACCGCGCCCGATCGTGCTTTCCACCTTGTAAAAAGGTCGGTCGTAATTGGCCAGTTTGCGCGCGTAGTTCTGTACCGCCTTATTTTCAGCGTGTTGCGCCAATAGTGGCGGCAACA
>JBDSCZ010000369.1:0-3130 GCA_039920865.1 Burkholderiaceae bacterium | reverse complement strand
TGCTTCATCTTTGCGTACTGCATAGACAGCGTGCTTGAATGCGCGGCGCTCACTATTTTCGAGGAAATCCGATAGTTCTTTGTCAGTTGCCACGTGCAAGTATGGTAGTTCGTACGTTAAATGAGATAACTCCAACCGCATCGCAGTAAAGCGACGGTTGAATATCATGTACCGGAAATTTGGCTGGAATTGGCGCGGTTTCTGGATTGCCGGCCAATCCTAGCAAAGATGGGGAAATTCTGCCTGATTTTTGTGAGGAAAACTGTATTTGCACAGGATTAGCTTGACCAAAATGGTGCGACGCATTAACGTTACAACCGCTTCGGAATCCCGGGGTGAATGGTCTTTTCGTGGGTCGCGCATGATGCGGTTCATCGATTAGACGTGCTTTTACTGAAGAAGCTGTTTGTTCTAACCCACGCCACAAGCGTGAGAAATCATGGTGTCGCAACAATACTCTGGCTGAACGAGTGACGTTTAGCGCCCGCTTTAACCCATGTCTACGGATGTGCAGCGAAGGGACGTGACCGCACAAAAAAGGGAAGCCTCGGATTGTCGTATCGCACAGGATGATTTCGCAAGGAGAGAACATCCGATCAATCTCCAATGGATCTTGAAAGGAAAGTAGCATGAATACAGAAGAAATTACAGGTGCGGAAATTGTCGTGCGTTGCCTGGCCGAAGAAGGTGTAGAACACGTTTTTGGCTATCCCGGCGGGTCGGTGCTATACATATACGATGCCATTTTCAATCAGAATAAGTTTCAACATATTCTGGTGCGTCACGAGCAGGCTGCAGTGCATGCGGCCGATGCTTATTCGCGCAGCTCCAAAAAAATAGGTGTGGCCATAGTTACATCCGGCCCAGGAGTGACAAATGCGGTCACTGGTCTGGCGACTGCTTACATGGATTCGGTTCCAATGGTGGTGATATCGGGTCAGGTGCCTTCGCACGCAATCGGGCAGGATGCGTTCCAGGAATGCGATACGGTCGGCATTACCCGTCCATGTGTAAAACATAATTTTTTGGTCAAAGATGTAAAGGATCTTGCAACTACGATACGCAAGGCATTTTTTATTGCCACCACCGGCCGCCCCGGCCCGGTGCTGATCGACATTCCCAAAGATATCTCGATGCACAAGTGCGTCTTTGCGTATCCGCGCGAACTCGAAATGCGTTCTTACAAGCCAGTCGACAAAGGTCATTCAGGCCAGATCCGCAAGGCGGTGCAATTATTGCTACAAGCCGAGCGTCCGATGATTTACGCTGGCGGCGGCGTGATTTTGGCCAATGCAGCTCCCGAGTTGAACAAACTGGTCGATAAACTGGGCTTTCCTTGCACCAATACCTTAATGGGATTGGGCGGATACAGGGCATCCAGCGATAAATACCTTGGCATGCCCGGTATGCATGGCACCTATGAAGCGAACATGTCGATGCAGCATTGCGATGTATTAATCGCCATTGGTGCTCGTTTCGACGATCGCGTTATCGGTAACCCAAAGCATTTTTGTTCGCATCCGCGCAAAATTATTCATATCGATATCGATCCATCGTCGATTTCGAAGCGCGTCAAGGTGGATATACCTATTGTGGGTAATGTAAAGGATGTACTGCAGGAATTGCTGGCGCAACTCGATGCGTCCGAGATCAAGCCCAATCCAATCGCACTGTCGGACTGGTGGAAGCAAGTCAACGAATGGCGCGCTCGCGAGTGCTTGAAATACCCAACCTCAACTGAGGTCATCAAGCCGCAATCGGTGGTGGAGAAATTGTGGGAAGTTACCAACGGTGACGCCTTCATCACTTCCGATGTGGGGCAGCACCAGATGTGGGCGGCGCAATATTATCGGTTCGATAAGCCCCGTCGCTGGATCAATTCCGGTGGTCTGGGTACGATGGGCGTCGGTCTGCCGTATGCAATGGGCGTACAAATGGCCAATCCCGATGCGACGGTCGCCTGCGTAACTGGCGAGGGTTCGATTCAGATGTGCATCCAGGAACTGGCGACCTGCAAGCAGTATCATCTGACGCCCAAGATCATCATGCTCAACAATCGTTTTCTCGGTATGGTGCGTCAATGGCAACAAATCGATTATGGCTCGCGCTATGCAGAATCGTATATGGATTCGCTGCCGGACTTCACCAAGTTGGCTGAGTCTTATGGTCATGTCGGCATGAAGATCGAAAAGCCGGGCGATGTTGATGGCGCGATGCGCGATGCATTTGCGATGAAAGACAAGTTGGTATTCATGAATTTCATTACGGATCAAACCGAGAACGTCTGGCCGATGGTCAAGGCTGGCAAGGGTCTGACTGAAATGCTGTTGGGTTCGGAGGATCTGTAATATGCGACATATCATTTCTGTTTTGCTGGAAAATGAAGCGGGTGCCTTATCGCGTGTGGTCGGCCTGTTTTCCGCACGTGGTTACAATATCGAGACCTTGACGGTGGCACCGACCGAAGATGCAACCCTGTCACGCATGACCATCGTCACGAGCGGCTCGGATGACATCATCGAACAAATTACCAAACACTTGAATCGCCTTATAGAGGTGATCAAGGTGGTTGATTTGACCGAAGGTGCGCACATCGAGCGTGAGTTGATGTTGATTAAAGTGCGGGCTGTTGGCAAGGAGCGGGAAGAGATGAAACGTACCGCGGATATTTTTCGCGGTCGCATCATCGATGTCACCGAGAAAACCTATACCATCGAACTTACCGGCAACAAAGGCAAGCTGGATGCGTTTATCGATTCGATCGATCGTACAGCGATTCTGGAAACAGTTCGCACCGGCGGTTCCGGCATCGGTCGCGGCGAACGCATCCTCAAAGTTTAATTTAGTCATCACCTACAACCGATTTAGGAATAATTATGAAAGTTTTTTACGATAAAGATTGCGACCTGTCCCTGATCAAGGGCAAAAATGTAGCCATCATCGGTTACGGCTCGCAAGGTCATGCACATGCGCAAAACCTCAATGATTCAGGCTGCAAAGTAACGGTCGGCCTGCGCAAGGGCGGCGCATCCTGGGACAAGGCTAAAAACGCCGGCCTGAACGTTGCCGAAGTCAATGATGCAGTCAAGGCTGCCGATGTCATCATGATTTTGTTGCCGGACGAGAATAT
>JBDSCZ010000368.1:0-9337 GCA_039920865.1 Burkholderiaceae bacterium | reverse complement strand
ACGCGACCGCCGCACTTCAGCGGATGGCTGGTTGGTGCAAACATGCGGTAAATCTTGAATGGACGCCGTCCAGCCCGGAAGCCGGGATTTTCTGTATTGCTATCGTTATCAGTATCATCAGCACGGGATCGCCAGCATTGCGCTGGCACAAAGAGCGGCACTGCATGAAATGCAGAAATCGGCAGGGATTTCCCGCCTGCCGCTTGTGTCGGGCTGCCAGAGCGGCACGGATGTTGATCGGTCGTCGATCGGTCGTCGATCGGTCATCAATCGCTCATGATCAATCGCTGGGCGATCCGGTTTCTCCCACCGCCTGATAACCAACATCCCGCGACAGAGCCAGCTGCAGCAGCTTGTCACGCAGCCAGGCGTTAGCCTGGTCCCGGTCGGCACTGCGGTGCCAGTACAGATGCGATTCCAGAGCCGGCAATTCAAAAGGCAGCTCCAGCTGTATTGCGTCATAGCCCTGCACCAGTCCTAACGGCGCTGTCAGCGCCAAGTCGGTGCGCATCGCGATCAGTGGCGCCACCATATAGTGCTGCACCCGCATCTGGATTTTGCGCGGGTTGCCTAGCTTGTTGAGCACCGCATCCACATGCCCCAGCCCCTCGCGACGACTCGAAATATGGATATGCCCCAAGGCCAGATAGGTTTCCAGACTGAGTGCTTGACCGGCCAGTGGGTGGCCCTTGCGCAACATGCAAACATAACGCTCGCTCGTCAGCGGGCAGTGGCACAGTTGGGAGTCATTGATCAGCGGGGCGTCGATCGCCAGATCCAGCGCCCCCGTCGCCAGTTCGCGGGAAACATCGCGGCGGTTGCTGAGGTAGCTCTCGATGCGGATGCCCGGGGCCTGCCGCAGCAACACGTCCCCCAGCGCAGGCAGCAACAGGGTTTCCGTAAGGTCGTTCATGCTGACCCGGAATGCCTTTTGGGCGCTGGCGGGCAGGAACAAATCGGCCTCCTGGACACTGGCATTGAGCAGCTGCAGGGCCTCGCCGACGCGGCCGACAATGTTCTCCGCCACCGGTGTGGGCACCATGCCTTGGGGGGTGCTGACAAACAGCTGGTCGTTGAAGGTCTTGCGCATTCGCAACAGGGCGTTGCTCACTGCCGGCTGGGAAATGCACAGTACTTCCGCCGCCCGGGTGAGGTTGCGCTTGGCATAGATGGTCTCGAAAACCACAAACAGGTTGAGATCGACTTGGTTTAATCGCATGGATATCCCGCTTCAGTTGAAAGCCATAATTATTAATTATAGTGATGTATCAATATAATAAATTTTAAAAATACTCACCCGCTCGCTATTATTTGTTTTTACAAAGGCGGGGGTGCGGCATGGCGGAGTTTTATCTGGTGCGACACGGCCAGGCGTCGTTCGGGACCGATGACTATGATCGGCTTTCAACGCTGGGTGAACAGCAGTCGCTGTGGCTGGGGCAGTACTTTGCCGAGCGTGAGATTCAATTTGACCGCGTCATCGTCGGTACCCAGTTGCGGCACCGCCAGACTGCTGATGGAATTTGCCGCGGCAGCGGCCGGAGCCTGACCTTCAGCGAGCATCCGGGGCTCAATGAGTACGATTTTTATGCGCTGTACAACGCGCTGGGTGAAGACCGTGCGGAGTTAAGGCGGCTGGCATCGGGCGACAAGCGCGACTTCTATAAGGGATTGAAGCAGGTGCTGCAGCTTTGGGCTGCTGATCAACTAACAGGAACCTTGCCGGAAAGCTGGGCCGCCTTCGCTCAGCGGGTCGATGATGCCCGTCGCTTTATCCAGCAATCCGGAGCGCAGCGGGTGCTGGTGGTCAGCTCTGGCGGCCCGATCGGAATGATGGGCAGCCAGGTATTGGAGGCTCCCGGAAAGACCGCCATCGAACTCAATTTGCAGGTGAGAAATACCAGCTTTTCGCATTATTACTTTAATGAGCGCTCGCTCAAACTGGCCAGTTTTAACAATATTCCGCATCTCGATCGGCCGGGACGCCTGGACGCGATCAGCTACGGATAACGGAAAAAAGACGGAGATATGGCAAATGACAACTGATGTGAAAAGTCTTGATACGGTCAGACTCGCGGCCTATCTGGAGACCCGGATCGATGGCTTTCAGGGGCCGCTGACGGCTGAGAAATTTACCGGCGGGCAGTCCAATCCCACCTTTCTGCTCAAGGCCAGCAGCGGCGACTATGTATTGCGCCGTCAACCGCCCGGGGCTTTGTTGAAAGGTGCCCATGCGGTGGATCGGGAATACCGTGTGCTGGACGCGCTGAAAGATACCGCGGTGCCGGTCGCGCATGCCTATTACCTGTGCGAAGACCGCGAGGTGATCGGCAGCATTTTCTATGTAATGCGTTTCGTGAAAGGCAGAATTTTCTGGGATCCGGCCCTGCCAGAGCTGTCGCGCGCACAGCGGGCACCGCTTTACAGTGAGTTGATACGCGTGATGGCGGCGCTCCACGATGTCGATGTGAATGCGGTCGGCTTGGGCGATTACGGACGCTCCGGCAATTATTTTGAACGTCAAATCGGCATGTGGACCAAGCAATACCGCGCCGCCGAAACCGAGACCATCGAGGCCATGGAAACGCTGATCGCGTGGCTGCCCGCCAACATGCCGGCGGATGACGGCCAGATCAGCTTGGTCCATGGCGACTATCGTCTCGACAATCTGATATTTCATCCAGCCGAAGCGCGGGTGCTGGCGGTGCTGGACTGGGAACTCTCTACTCTCGGCCATCCGCTAGCCGATCTGGCCTATTTTTGCATGTGTTTGCGCTTGCCTTCCAGCGCTCAGATTTCCGGGCTGGCCGACAAGAATCGCGAGCAACTGGGGATCCCGACCGAGGCCGCTCTTGTCGCCCAATATTGCGCGCTGCGGGGTGTAGATGCCATCGACAATTGGCCGTTCTATCTGGCGTTCAGCTTTTTCCGACTGGTGGCGATTCTGCAGGGAGTGCTGAAACGTGCGTTGGATGGCAATGCTTCCAGCGACCAGGCGGTGCAAGTGGGCCAGATGGCCGGACATCTGGCGCTGCTGGCGGTGGCACTGATTGAGACAGGCTCCTAGCCCGGACTGGCATCGATTCGTTAAAAAATTGAAGAAAATTTTCAAATTTCAAGAGGAAGACAATGAGCACAAAACTATTTGATTTGACCGGCAAGATCGCCCTCGTGACCGGTGCCAGCCGCGGTATCGGCGCAGAAATCGCCAAGTTGCTGGCCGAGCAAGGTGCCCATGTGATTGTTTCCAGCCGCAAGCTGGAAGCTTGCCAACTGGTCGCGGACGCGATCATTGCACAAGGCGACAGCGCCGAGGCCTTTGCCTGTCATGTTGGCGCGATGGAGGATATCGCTGCGGTGTTCAGCCACATCAGGAAGGTCCATGGCAGGCTGGATATTCTGGTCAATAATGCGGCCGCCAATCCCTACTTTGGCCATATTCTGGACACGGATCTGGCTGCCTACAGCAAGACTGTCGACGTCAATATTCGCGGCTATTTCTTCATGTCGGTCGAGGCCGGCAAGTTAATGAAGGAAAACGGCGGCGGCGCGATTGTGAATACCGCCTCGATCAATGCGCTGCAGCCCGGCGCTATGCAGGGCATCTACTCGATCACCAAGGCTGCGGTGGTCAACATGACCAAGGCCTTTGCCAAGGAATGTGCACCGCTGGGGATTCGTGTCAATGCGCTGCTGCCCGGTTTCACCAGGACCAAATTTGCCGCTGCCCTGTTCGAAAACAAGGAAATTTACAACACCCTGATGGCGCGGGTGCCGATCGGACGCCCTGCCGAACCGCGGGAAATGGCCGGTACCGTGCTGTATCTGGTCTCCGACGCAGCCAGTTACACCACCGGCGAATGTATTGTCGTCGATGGCGGCGTCACCTTATAAAGTGAGAAATCATGCAAATAGACAGCTTTAGCAACAAGGTGGTCATGATCACCGGTGCCGCCAGCGGGTTCGGGAAAATGTTGGCGGAGCAACTGGCAGGCCTTGGTGCCAGGCTGGTACTGGGCGATCGCAACGAAACCGCTCTGGCCGAGGTCACGGCTTCATTGCGCTCCAGCGGTGCCGAGGTGCTTGCCATGCACTGTGATGTCAGTCGTGAAGCCGACGTCAAAGCGCTGGTGGAGGCCGGTGTCGAAAATTTTGGCCGGCTCGATATCGGGGTCAATAACGCCGGCATGTCGTCGCCGATGAAATCGCTTCTGGACACGGAAGAGAGCGATCTGGATCTCAATTTTGCGGTCAATGCCAAAGGTGTTTTCTTTGGCATGAAGTACCAGATCCGGCAGATGCTGACGCAGGGTGGCGGCACCGTATTGAATGTCAGCTCCATGGCAGGGCTCGGGGGCGCGCCAAAGCTGGCGGCGTACTGTGCTTCCAAGCATGCAGTCATCGGTTTAACCAAAACCGCAGCAATCGAGTTCGGACGTAAAAACATTCGCGTCAACGCGATCTGCCCCTTTTACAGCCTGACGCCGATGGTGACCGACAGCCTGGCAGCCGACCCGGAATCTCAGCAACTTCTGGCCGCCGGCTCGCCGATGAAGCGACTCGGCCAACCGCAAGAGATCGTCAGCGTGATGCTGATGCTCTGTGCGCCTGAAAATAGTTATATGAATGGCCAGGCGATATCAGTCGATGGCGGCGTCTCCGCTTACTGATTTCAGCAGCCAAGACAGCCACCAACAATAGCGGACAACGAACAACTAACCGGATAGAGAGGTCCATCATGGATTTTGGATATACAACGAAGGTAGAAGAGCTGCGCCGCCGCGTGCAAAATTTCATGGACCAGCACATCCTGCCGCGCATACACCAGTACAACGAGGAAGTGCATGCCGGCATCTTTCCGGTATCGTTTATGGAGGACCTGAAGGCACTGGCGAAATCGGAAGGACTGTGGAATCTGTTTTTACCCCATCTGGAACAGGGCGAGCCCGGCACCGGCCTGAGCAATATCGAATACGCGCCGCTGGCAGAAATCATGGGACGCATCAGTTGGGCATAGGAAGTGTTCAACTGCAATGCGCCGGACACCGGCAATATGGAATTGCTGCATATGTTCGCAACTCCGGCGCAGCGCGAGCAGTGGCTGCTGCCGCTGCTTAACGGCGAGATCCGTTCGGCCTTCGCGATGACCGAACCGGACGTCGCATCTTCCGATGCGACCAATATCACTACCGTGATTCAGCGCGATGGCGATGACTATGTGATCAATGGCCGCAAGTGGTTCATTACCAATGCTGCCCATCCGAACTGCACGATTTTTATCCTGATGGGCAAGACCGATCCTGCCGCCGAATCCCATCAGCAGCAGAGCATGATCCTGGTGCCGCGCGATACCGCCGGCGTAGAGATCGTCCGTAACATCAACATCATGAACCATCACAGTCCAGAGGGACATTGCGAGATCGTGTTCCGTAACGTGCGCGTACCTGCCGTCAATTTGCTGGGCGAGGAGGGCGGCGGCTTTGCAATGGCGCAGGCACGGCTGGGACCGGGCCGCATTCATCATTGCATGCGCTCGATCGGTGCAGCGGAACTGGCGCTGGAACTGATGACCGAGCGTGCCCAGGAACGCCGGACCTTTGGCAAATACCTGCATCAGCACGGCATTGTTTCGGAGTGGATCGCCCGCTCGCGAATCGAGATCGATCAGGCCCGACTGCTGGTATTGAAAACTGCCTGGATGATCGACAAGGTCGGAGCCAGGGAAGCACGCAAGGAGATATCGATGATCAAGGCGCTGGTACCCACCGTTCACACCACCGTCTGCGATCGCGCGATGCAAACCTTTGGCGCGATGGGAATCAGTCCCGACACGCCGCTCGCCGACCATTGGACCTGGGGCCGGGCACTGCGTTACGCCGACGGCCCGGATGAAGTGCATCTGCAATCCATCGCCCGCATGGAAATCAGGAACAGCAAGCAAACACTAGGGGCCACGGCGGCCTATCTGACGCCGCCGGAACGGCATTAAGGGCTAGACCGGAGCATCCAGAGAGTCAACGCTTGCGTTTGAGCAGATTGCCGGCCGCGTTGCTCCTGAACTGGTCGGCCTCCTCGATATAGCCTTGCACCGTGCCATCGTGACGCCAGCCGCCCTGACGCTTGATGTCGAGAAAATTGACGCCAGCCAGGTGTGCACTGGTGGCCAGTCCGCGTCTAAAGCTGTGGCTGCTCAGTTCCGGGGTGTACGGCAATTGTATTGCGGCAGCGCAGGTCGTCAGAATAGTGTTGATGCTGCCGCCGTACAGCGCTTCGTCCCCTATCCGGTCCCAGCGCGTAATGCGCCGGAAAACCGGTCCCGAGCTTAGTCCCGATGCATCCAGCCAGCGTTTGACTGCGGAGACCGGGCAGCAGATGCCATCGACTGCGCCATACGGAATAGCGCGCGTAACACCCAGTCCTTGCTGATCAGTCTTGGAATGCATCAGCGTGATTACCAGGCCGGCGGATTCCCAGGCGAGGTCCTGCACCTGCAGGCTGACGACTTCGCTGCGCCGGAATGCGCCGAAAAATGCCAACTGCAGCAGCGCACTGTTCCTCAGCGCGGCCAGGTCGGTCTTTGCAGACAGCGCAACAATCATCCGTTCCAGATCCTCCAGCGGCAAAGCCTTGGCTTTCTTTTTCGGCTTGCCATGGGTACGCCCGATGCCGCGCAGCATCTTGCGCAATTCCGGATCATCGGTCGGATCGGGAAAATTCTGGAAACGATGCCATTGCGATAACGCCGTCAGACGCAATGCCAGTGTGCGCGGGTTCAGGCTCGGCGCGTAATTCAGCAGATAGCGCGTCACCATTGCAGTGTCGCACGGCAACACACCGTCCCATGCATAAAAATGCCGGATTGCAGAACGATAAGCGCGACGGGTGTTGTCGGCGGTGGCCGCAGCAAGGAATTGCCGGTGCCGTTCCTGCACTTCCGATTCGGTCAGAAGCGTGCCGTCGTTGCGCCGAACCGTACCGGCCAGCATCGGGCCTGGCGCAACCGGCAGCAATGGAGAGAGGTCAGCAATCATGGTGTATGGTCATTCAGTGATGCGGGTTGATGCAGGAACGGCTCGCGAAAAGAAGGGGAAAAGCGCAGTGTATCAGCACGCGAATGCATTTTCTGATGTCGGCAAGAATTCAGGCGTTTATTGTACTAGCTTGAGTATATTCCGTTACCGCAATGAAAATATGCGGGAATGGCAATGAAAATTATGATACTCCCAGCTATTTTATATATTTAGTTACTATTCAGCCCGCTATGTATGCGCATTCAATCACGCTTGATATTCCCTCCCCCTGGCAGGGGGAGGGTTAGGGAGGGGGTAGAAAGCTTGATCGACCGTGCCGACATTTCGACCGTTCGACCCCCATCCCAGCCTCCCCCTTGCCCGGGGGAAGGAGCGTCAATAGCCAACTGAATAGTTGCTATATTTATTACATTATGCGCGCCATCCGGCCACGATGATCGCCATGCCCAGCAACGCCACGCTGGCGCCAATCCAGTCAAACGGGGACAACTTCACTCCATCCACCACGCGCAACCAAACCAGGGCGGTTGCCACATACACTCCGCCATACGCCGCATACACGCGACCGCTGGCAACCGGATGCAGGCTCAATAACCAGACGAACAAGGCAAGGCTGGCGACAGCCGGTAGCAGCAGCCAAATAGTGCCGCCCTTGCGCAGCCAGACATACGGCAGAAAGCACCCTATGATTTCAGCCAGGGCAGTGACGAGGAACAGCAGGGTGGTTTTTAGCACTGGCAGCAGTCAGTGAGGGTGGCGGTGGTGCGCATCGGGAAAATGCAAATGGGTATGGGTCAGCTTCTCATGCCGGTGCGAATGGCTGTGCCTGGTGCCGGGCGCAACCGGAACATCGTGTTCGTGTTGATGATGCGCGTCGTGCGTGTGCTCATGTGCGTGTTCCAGCACTTCATGCATTTGTTCGTGCTGGTGGCGTTCGCTCAGGTGCAGCCAGACGCCGAGCAGCATCAGAGCCGCCGCAATTAAAAGAGGCATAGTCAGGGTTTCTCCCATCGCGATGGCCAGTACCGCGCCGAAGAACGGTGCGACCGAGAAATAAGCGCCGGTGCGTGCAGTGCCAAGATGGCGCAGGCCGACCACAAACAGCACCAGACTCACGCCGTAGGCAAGAAAGCCAATGATCATCGCACCCGCCAGATCCGGCAGCGGCGGCCAAGCGGCACCCAACGCAAATGCCAGGACCAGATTGACTGTGCCGGCAACCAGCCCTTTGACGGATGCGATCCAGCTTGCATCGGTCAGCGACACTTTTTGCGTCAGATTATTGTCGATGCCCCATGCGAAACACGCGCCCAGCACGGCCAGCGCAGGCCAAAGACCGGCGAAGCGGGCTTCGCCCGGCCAGCTCAGGACGATTGCACCGGCCACGATGGCGCCCATGCCCCAAGCAATGCGGCGATCGAAATTCTCCTTGAAGGCGAACCATGCCAGCAGTGCGGTAAAAACGCTTTCAGCGTTCAGCAGCAGCGATGCGCCGGATGCGGGCATGCCGGTCAGGCCCAGCATCAGCAGCACTGGACCGACGATGCCGCCGGCCGCTATTGCGCCGGAGAACCACAGAATTTCGGAGCGGGGTAATTTAACGGCAGCACTGCGCTTCAAGCGCCGATAGAGCGTCAGGCCGATGCCGGAACCGAGGTAGAGCAAGCCCGCCAGCAGCCAGGGACTAACGCTACTGAGCAGCAATTTTGCAAACGGCGTGCCTGCACCGAACAACAAGGCGGCGCCAAGCGCTGCCATTACTCCGGGCTGAACTACTTTGTTTCTGATGTCCATATATGCCGGATTTTACCAATCGATCGTCAAGCGTGGTTGCTGCTTGCCGCCTGCGCAGGAAAGTGCCGGAGCAAGCGCAAGCCGTTAAATACCACCAGCAGGCTGGCTCCCATGTCGGCGAAGACGGCCATCCACAGCGTCGCATAGCCGCTGAATGCGAGAACCAGAAAGATGACCTTGATGCCGAGCGCCAGTCCGATGTTCTGCTTCAGCACCGCGCCTGCGCGCCGGCTCAGGCCGATGAAATCGGCGATCTTGCGCGGGTCGTCGTCCATGATGGCAACGTCAGCCGTTTCCAGTGCGGTGGCGGTGCCGGCCGCTCCCATCGCAAAACCGATGTCGGCGCGCGCCAGCGCCGGCGCGTCGTTGACGCCATCGCCGACCATGCCGACTGCGCGGTACCGTTGACCCAGTTCCGCAACGGCAGCCTGCTTATCTTGCGGCATCAGGTTACCGCGCGCATCCTGAATGCCGAGTTGGTCGGCAATTGCGCGTGCGGTAGCCGGATTGTC
>JBDSCZ010000367.1:0-4500 GCA_039920865.1 Burkholderiaceae bacterium | reverse complement strand
GCCGGGAACCGAGTCGTCGCCATGCGCCAGGCCGAGCAGTGCGGGGGCCGTGCCAAGCAGTCTTCCGCCCGCATTGAATACGAACACTTTGGCATCCACCTTGTCGATAATCACGAACGGCATGTTGCTGTTATCGCCCGAATCGGCGACCCAGCCTGCCACCTGCCGCGCTTCCTTTGAGGCGCTCTCGCGCTCGAAGTCGACCCGTTTTGGCCCCTGTGCAGCCACCGATTCCGAAGCGGAAATTGCGACGGTCGCTGCATGCTGTAGCGTAGACAATGCGCGGTGCGGGCTGGGCAATTGCGCGGCACCATCCGCCGCCAACGCTTGGAGGGCGGAACAACTGGCGATCAGCAGGCCAACGCACATTCCTTTTCTCATGATCGCCGCTGTCGTATGCACGCTCACTGCGTGCCCTGCATATTGCATCGCCACCATACCGCGCAGCCTGGCAGTTTTATTACGGATAGTCATCAGATTACCTTGAGTTGCAAGCAGGCCCCGCCGCCCAGTGTCCATCGGCGCGGCGGGGTTTGTCCCTTAGTTGCGATCCTGCTTAGGCGGGCGGGGCATCACATAGATCGTTGGCGGCTGCTCGGGCGGCGTGATGCGCGGTACCGGCGGCACCACGACTGGCGTTGCGGGCGGTACCTCGACCGGCGTCTCGGGTGGCGCGACCACCACCAGCACTGGCGGTGGCAATGCAGCCGGCGGCACCACAACCAGCGCTACGGCGGGCGGTATGAATCGCGTCGGCGCCGGGCCCGGCGGAACTGCCTCGATTACTGGTAGCGTGGTCGGACCTGCGCTCGGCAGCGTTTCGGACGGCGGGGTCACGACCGGCGGGCGAACAACCGGCGGGGTCACAACCGGGATTGCCGGCGGCGTTACGATCGCAGGATTGATATCCGCGCTGGTTTTCGAGGCCGCAGGCGCGCAGCAAGAAACCGGCAGGGCAAAGTTGCTGGCGTTTGCGCCACCGAGACTAAAGCCGCTGTAGGTGATGGTTTTTCCGGTTCCTACGGCCGATGTGTCAAAATTGGCAGTACCAGCGCCAGTCAGTGTGACGCCGCCAGGGTTACCCTTCAAACCCGACAGATTTGCCGTGGTCGTGCCGTCGTAGGTCTTGCTTCCTCCGTCGGGGAACACCAGCATGCGTGGAAACAGGTTGATACGACTCGGGTCACGAGTGAAGTTACCCGAAAAATCAGTCGGCGCTGAATACGAGACCGGATTGTACGTAATGTAGATATCGAGGGCAGGTGCACCTGCCCGAACGAGGGTAGTGAGGATGCCAGCACCATAGCGCACGGTGCCGCCGGCAATCCCGGGTCCCGTTGCGGCATTGCCGGCGCTCAGGGTCAGGCCGAGTGGCAGGCCGAGGCTTTGAGCGGGGATGCTGCCGCTATCGGTGAGCGAAATGGGCGCATTCACATTGACATCGCGTCCGGCACACAATGCCATGTTTCCATTGACCGTTGTCATAGCCGCCTCCACGTTTACATCGCGTCCGGCACTCAATGAAACGCTGCCATTGGTCGTCTTGACGGCCGCCCTCACGTTGATATCTTGTCCACAGCACGCTACCAGGTTGCCGTTGGTGGCGGTGATTGCCCCATCAATGTTGATGTCCCCAACCGCCTTCAAGGTCAGGGTGGTTGGACTCGAGATCGCTGTCCAGCTGACTGCCTCGTTGACTTTGATATCGCCGTTGCCTGATGCTGCTGTATTCGTAATAAAACCCGTCACCGGCGGCGTGGACCCGGCGTTCGTAGCATCAATTCCGGTTGCCGTATCAATGATGACGCTGTTGGTTACCAGCAGAGCGCCGAGAGTCGCGCCAGTAATGTTGTTGCCGGGAGCACTGCCAATGATGAAGTCCTGCGGATCGATCAACCAGGTACCGGTTTGTCCCTGCGCTGCGGCAGTAGTGACTTTGGCGTCGTTGGCAATCCTTACATTCGCGGCCGAGGTTTCGATGAAGCCGCCTTTGCCGCCGTTGGGCGCACTGGCGTCCAGCGTGCCGCCGACGTTTACAGTGCCGGTTTGCATGCCGGCCAGCAGCATGATGGTGCCGTTACGGTTCTCGATGGTTTGCGCCCGGACCACCCCGGTGTTATTCACCGCATTGGAGAGCAGGCTGCCGGCCGCCTGCGTGGTCATCAGCACCTTGCCGCCGTCGGCCTGGATCATGCCGCCGTTCTGCACCAGCGCATCGGCCGCAGCCTGGTTCACCGCGACGTTGAGCAGACCGTCGCCGGCCACGTCGAGCGTCACCGCATTGCCGGCGGCCAGCGCCACCGTGCCGAGTTGGGCCGAAATCACGCCCTGGTTGCTGACATTGGCGCCCAGCAGCGCGACATAGCCGCCGTCGGCGTTGATCGTTCCCTGATTGAGAACCGTGCCGCCGGTGCCGGCAAATTTGTAATTGCCGGCCATGAAATCGCTGTCGCTGATGTTCAGGGTGGACGCGACCAGTCCGCCGACATTGACCGATGCGCCCTTGCCGAACAGGACGCCGTTCGGATTCACCAGAAACACTTTGCCGTTGGCCGACAGGCTGCCGAGAATGCTGGAAGGATTGGAGCCCAGTACCCGGTTGAGTGCTACCGATCTGCTGTTGGGCTGCACGAACCGGACTGCCTCTCCGGCTCCGATGTCGAAGCTCTGCCAGTTGATCGCCGCGTTTTGCGTGGTCTGGTTGATGGTCGTGCTGCCGGCGCCACTGCTGATGCTGGCGCCGCCTGCTGCCACCACGCCGCCCACGGGTGCTGCAGTGGCATGCGCGCCGAATGCCATCATCAGTGAAGCTGCCAGGATTTTCAGGGCAAGGATGGCACTGGTACCAGTGGTGCCGGTGCCGGACGTGGTCTTTTTGCCGGCGCCGTTGGCGTTTTCGGAAACGGCTACAAAGGTGCCGGTGTTGTCGTTCCAGATCGATCGGTAGATGCTGTTCATTGTGTTATTCCAATATTCTTAAAATGCTTGTGAAGTCCGTGTCCGTTCCCGCTCACCATGCTCAGAAATATTTCACGGCCTGGATCCAGAATCGGCCCGAGCGGTCCGGGGCTGAGGTCGCTTCTGCATTGCCCAGCTTGCGGGCGTAATACGTCTTCACTGAAAAATTGTTGGCCTCTGCCCAAGTGAGTCCGACCCCGGCGCCGGAAAGGGTTCTGCGGTTCGATCCGGCCTGCCATGGATTCTTGTGCACGGTGACGGTGCCGGTATCGGCGAAACCGATTAACTGCATCTGGCCGGGCTGTCGTTCGGAGAACTTCGGCAATTGCAGTCTGGCTTCCAGATTCAGCACATAGCCCTCGTCCGCAAAGGCTTCGCCTTCCGGGTAGGCCCGCACGCCATACATGCCGCCCAGTTCCATCTGCTCGGAGCTGTCCAGATTCTTCGAGGCGAGTTGCCCGTTGATGGCGGCATACAGCGAGACCGAGTCGGTCACGCTCTGCAGCCGCATCGCACTGAATCCAAGCTTGTTGAAATGGCCGTTGCTTTGCGCGGTCGCCGCGTCGAGAGTCCGTACTGCGGGAGTTTGCAAGTCGATATTGCCGGCGGATACTGTGAGCGAATAGGCATTCAGCCCGCCACCGCCCAGATTGTCACGATGGTCGCCATACAGGCTGGCCATCAGCACGCGTGCCTTCCTGTCGGCGACTGAAGCGGTCAAGCCCACCTTGTCTTGAAAGGTTTTGTCGTCATAGGCGAGTCCGGCGTACAGATTGTTGTTGCGCGAACGGATCAGCGGATAGCTGCCGTAGATGCTGGCGACCTTCGCAGTGCCGGTGGCGTCCAGGCTTTCGAATTCCCGGCCCAGCTTATAGTCCAGATAGCTGTAGGCGACACCGGCCGTCGCCTTGCCGAGTGGGGCCTGATACGAGGCGCGCGCATATTTCAGCCCGGGGCCGGAAGTCATTGCGCGCAGCGAGGCGACATCGCCGTGGCCGGTCGGATTATTGAGGTTCACTGTCGCGCCGATGCGGTTTTCCCCGGTGTAACGGTTGCCGGCATTGTCGGCATCGACTTCCCCGCTGATGCGCTGTCCCGGCGTGACGTCAACGATCAGGTCGGAGGTTCCCACCGCAGCGCCTGGAACCAGGGTTGATTTGACGTTCACGCCAGGAACGTCAGACAGCAGCAGCAGACGGCTTTCGAGCGGAGCGGCGGTGACCGGGTCGCCGCTGTTGATGCCGCCGAGAAGATTGTTTGCCAGGCCATCGGACAGGTTCGACTGGTTGCGCAGCGTGACCTTGCCGTATTGGCCGTCGATTACGGCGATAGTCACGACGCCATCCTTGATTTCCTGCGCCGGCAGGTAGGCTTGGGCGACGAAGTAGCCGTTCCGGTGATAATAGTCGGCGATTTTTGACGCCATCGCGTTCAGATCGGTGAGTGTCAGTTCGGTACCTGGCCTGAACCCGGTGACTGCCAGCAATTGCGCTTCGGAATATGCCTTTTCACCCGTTACTTTCAAGCTGTTGACGATGATTT
>JBDSCZ010000366.1:0-2024 GCA_039920865.1 Burkholderiaceae bacterium | reverse complement strand
CGCGGGTGTTGCCGCTGGAATGGTTGCAGTATCAGGGTAGGGTGGTCGAGATCGGCCATGCCGGTGACGGATTTTGCTTCGACAACGAGTTGCCGCGCCACCGGCAGTTTGTCGAACCGTTCGCGTTGGCGTCGCGGCTGGTGACCAATGGCGAATACCTGGCTTTCATCGAGGCCGGCGCCTATCGCGATCCGACGCTGTGGCTGTCGGAAGGCTGGGATTGGCTGCACTCGCAGCAATTGGAGCAGCCACTGTACTGGCGTCCGGTCGACGGAAAGTGGCATGAATTTACCCTGCACGGATTGCAAGCACTGGATCTGCAGCGCGCAGTCACCCATTTGTCGTATTTCGAGGCCGAGGCCTACGCTCGCTGGGCTGGCGCACGGCTGCCCAGCGAAGCAGAGTGGGAATCTGCGGCAGTCATCCAAGGGGATGCACAACCCTTGTTGCAGTTATTCGATACCGCATGGCAATGGACTTCGAGCTGTTATGCGCCGTATCCGGGGTTCCGGGCCTCCACCGATGCGATCGGCGAATACAACGGCAAGTTCATGGTTAATCAATACGTCTTGCGCGGCGCGTCTTGCGCCACGCCGCTGGATCATTCGCGTCCCAGTTACCGCAATTTTTTTCCGACCGGTGCGCGCTGGCAATTTAGCGGCATCCGGTTAGCGCGGTCTATATGATTTTTGACAGGTTTCAAGCTTGTATTTTGAGTCTGCACGTAAAAAAACAGACTCTACAACCAAGCTGAAACAGCGACCGCTTGGTCAATCCTTGTAGTGGCCCTTACCGTGTTTATCCTTTTTGTCATGTTTGTCGTGTTTGTCGTGCTTGTCGTACCTGTAATCGTGCTTGTTTTCATATCGATCATGACGATTGCCATGTTGTTGGCGGTAGCGCGGCGCGTAGTCGTTGGTGTACCAGCTATCCTGGACAAAATACACTTGCTGACCGCAGGCGTTATAGGCGCGGCAGTGTTTCGACCAGTGCTTTGCGTGGCCAGGAGGAACGCGCAGGTAGATAGGCCGGCGTTCAATGTAGCGCGCAGAACGTTCAACGATGACCGGTTGCGCGTAAATGACGCGTGGCTGCGGATAGTCGCCGATATTGATGCGGCCGTAAAAGCCCGGTTGACCGATATTGATCGATACGCCGACATCGGCTGCATTGGCCGTTGATGTCAAGGCAAGCAAACTTGCCGCCAAAATGAGAGTTTTGATCATGAAGGAAGTCTTTCACAGTATGGAAAAATGTGTAGCCCCTGACCGCTGAGGGGCCGAAAGCCGATTGTTAGTACCCAAGCATTTTACTGCTTGCGTCCCAGCATGTTTGTGCGGTAACACGCATAAGCCATGCCGCGCTTTACGATTATATTTCTGGATGGATGCAGCGCAATCTACCCGCATCCCTGACAGCGACGCGCATTTCACTAGTCGCGTGCTGGGTTGCGTTATCGCAAATTTATATTTTTTGAAGGGTATGTATTAAAACAATGTGTTTTCCGCACTGTTTCATTGCCACCTTAAAAATACTGTTGGTATTCAGTGTAACGCTATGACTTGAACCGATTCCGGACAAATAGTTTCGGATTTTCGCGGATCCCGAGTTCGGTGTCGCGCGGCAGCTTCCAATTCTCGCGCGTAAATGGCCTGTCATGGCCGGACAGGGCCAGCGCCGCCTTGATCAGCATGTTTTGCGATGGTACCGGTTCTGCAAACGACATGACAACCAGGCCGACGATGGTGGCCGTTATCAGCAAGCGGTTCAATAGCGGTTTCTCCATTTTGACGGAGATTGCAATAAAGCCCAGGCTGACCGCCGTGCCGAGCATCCCGCCCGACACCGCCTCCGCTACCGAATGGACTTCCAGCACGATGCGCGAAGTGCAAATCAGCAGCCCCAGCAGCAGCCCGCCCAGCACCCCGATGGTTCGGGTCGCAACGCTGGCATTCTGCAGCACCAGATAAAACAGTACTGGAAGTACCGCCATTGCCCGCATCGCATGGCCGCTGAATCCGGTG
>JBDSCZ010000365.1:0-11111 GCA_039920865.1 Burkholderiaceae bacterium | reverse complement strand
CTCTTCTGCGAGTTTTTGGGCTTGCAAGGGACGCCAGCCATTGCCTCCTGTATTGCGCTTGAGCTCTCGGCAAATACAGGATTTGTCACGGTGGAGTGCGACAGCAATTTCCTTGAGTGTCTTTTTTTCCAAACGCAGCGCGTAAATTTGATATCGTTCGTCTTGGGTCAGGTGTGTGTAGCGCATGTTCAGGCAACTTTCGACTGGCTGGTCAAAAGGCTCGAATGCTACCGCATCTGACCCTTCAAGCTATATGTGAAAGTTGCACTTCGTACCTGAATCCGCGCATTATTTAACCTGACTAGCTAAATATCTCAGACACAGCGTTGCACGTTCAAAAACCCCCGTCGTCCCCGCGAAGGCGGGGATCCATACACCTGTGATTCAGCGTGCGATGTATGGTTTCCCGCCTTCGCGGGAATGACAATATTGTGAATTCCGCTCTTAGTCTGAGGTTAGTAGCTAATCAGGTTATTTAAAATATACCCGCCATTTTTATGCAAATGCGCGAGACGTGATGGCGGCAGCTTGCACTATTGTTAACTGCGTAAAAGCACATAAATCTTCAGGAGAATCAATATGTCAGAACGTATTCTCAATCAGCCGCTGGGCGGCAATCAGATGCCGCGCTTTGCCGGCCCCGCAACCATGATGCGCTTGCCGAGCGCGACGTCTGCGCAGGGACTGGATGCCTGTTTCGTCGGCGTGCCGTTCGATATCGGCACCTCGAATCGGGCTGGTGCGCGGTTTGGGCCGCGCGCGATTCGCGCCGAGTCGTGCCTGCTGCGCCCATACAACATGGCCACCCGCGCCGCGCCGTTCGACTCGATGCAGATTGCCGATATCGGCGACGTGGCAATCAATACCTTCAATGCACAAAAGAGCATGGACATCATCACCGATGCCTATGATGACATCCTGCGCCACGGCTGCACGCCGCTGACGATGGGCGGCGACCACACGATTGCACTGCCGATCTTGCGTGCGATGCACAAGAAATACGGTCCGGTCGGCATGGTGCATATCGATGCCCATGCTGACATCAACGACGACATGTTCGGCGAGAAAATCGCGCACGGCACGCCGTTTCGCCGTGCTGTGGAGGAGGGCTTGCTCGATGGCAAGCGCGTGGCCCAGATCGGTCTGCGCGGCACCGGCTATACCGCAGAGGATTTCGACTGGCCGCGCAGCCAGGGTTTCCGCGTGGTGCAGGCCGAGGAGTGCTGGTACAAATCGCTGGCGCCGCTGATGGCGGAAATTCGCGCGCAACTGGGCGCCGGTCCGGTTTACCTGAGTATCGATATCGACGGCCTCGATCCGTCGTTTGCGCCCGGCACCGGTACGCCCGAGATTGGCGGCCTGACAATCTGGCAGGCGCTGGAAATCATCCGCGGCTGCCGCGGCCTGGATATCGTCGGCGGCGATTTGGTCGAAATTTCCCCGCCCTACGATCTGTCCGGCAATACCGCGCTGGTAGGTGCCAATCTGCTGTACGAGATGCTATGCGTGCTGCCGAAGGTGCAATATCGCAGCTAACTCAACTAACTCTCAACTGGAGGTGTCCATGCATGTCTTTCGTGGACACTGGCGCCGAATCTCCGCGCCAGAAAACTGCCTAGAGTGGTCAATAAACGCGCTGTGCCTGATCACTGCTAAGACGGCGACCCCACATTTATTTCTGTGGACGCAGGTAGCGCCCGACGTGAGTAAACATATCTACGTCCCAAAGCGATGAATGGGGCTTCAAAAAAGCGATAAGAGATAATCGCGCTGGCGTAGCTTCCGACAAATATCAGCGTAAAGATAAACAATAGTTTGGAATGATTCCCGTAAATATGGAACCGCATGACGAGCAGGACAGCGATGCCGGCAAATAGCATGTGAAAGAGATAGATGCTGTACGAAACGACGCCATACCTGTAAAGAAAATCCGTCATACACGATTTGACAACGATCGGCTTGACGTAGAGCGCCAGCGCCGTGGCTACGACAGCGATAAGTCCGTAGCAGTTGAGTTTGTCATTAAAAAAGAACATCTCTCGAGGCAGGACCATATAGTCAAGCCGAATCGCAGAAACCAGCGCCACGCACCCCAGAAACAGGATCAGACCAAGGGAGAAGGGCATTCTCCAGCGCACCTCGCCACATAGTGCAGCAATCACGACACCTCCGAAAAACGTGAAGCCGAGCTGAAAAAACTCGTAGCGATTCATCGCGATTAATGCGGGATGCTGAAACACGGCATAAAGCAGCCCGATAATCAGTAAAGATGCGCCGATACCAATCGCCTTGCGTTGCATGAGCACCAGCACAATTGGCAGCAACAAGTAATACCTGAACTCTATCGGTAGCGACCAGTAAGCACCATTGAAGGCATTTTCTGGCCCGGTATAGTCAGACGCCAGCAACAGGTATCGAAGCACATCAACTGGCGTGTATGGCGTTAGAAATTGCGCAATCCAGTAATCTTTGTTTCCCGTATAGAAAGCGGAAAATATTTCGATAAAAACGATGTACAAAACCAGCGACACTGCGAAAGCAGGCCAAATTCGCAGGAACCGCTTTACATAAAAGCGTCCTACGTCGCCCAGGCTGTTCACGCGGGAAGCGTTACTAAGATAGAGCGTGCAGCCACTCAATACAAAGAACAGGCACACGCCAAAGGTACCCAGATCCAGCAGGTTCATCGGCAGGAATCTGCTGACAACGTCACCGGGACCATAGGCGACTTCCGCGCTGCGCATTGTATGTGAAACGATTACAAAAAAAGCAGCGATGCCACGCAGCCAGGTTAGCTGTTCAAAGTATTGTTTTGCCATTATTTTGGAGCGGGCGCACGATGCGTGTGTAGGACAAACGCCCGCATAATCTGTTGATTAACTAGCTGTGAACTATAGCACCTGCATCTCCAGCGTCGGATTGCCAGTATATGGCGCTTACGCGGCGCACTCTTGATCGACCAACGCTGTGGCTGATAAAGGTGCTGCTGTCGGAAACCTATGCGCGGCACCGAGGGCCGAGCTCAGCAATGCATTTTTTGTCAGACATTCACTGACATGGACGGAGTGGAAAAGCTGCTTTAAATTGATGCGGAATCCATCTCAAGTATTTTAAATTAGGACTTGCGCAGAGTTAAGTAGTGGCGTTCTCCGTGCCTGTGCCGAGCCGTAGGCACGGAGGACGGCACTAATGAGACATAGCAGTATTGCGTAAATCCTATAAATGTTGCCGTGACAGTGCTCTAAATCTCCGAAAAAAGCAGCAGTGCCGCGCGTTCCTCACATTAGGATGATGTCGTATTGCTCCTGCTGATAGACGGTTTCGACCTGCAGCGAAATCGGCTTCCCGACGAAATCGCCCAGCATCGCGAGGTGTTGGGATTCTTCTTCCAGAAACATGTCGATCACGACTTGCGAGGCCAGAACGCGGAATTCGCGCGGGTTGAATTGTTTTGCTTCGCGCAATAATTCACGCAGGATTTCATAGCAAATGGTGCGTGCGGTCTTGACTTCACCCTTGCCGCCGCAGGCCGGACAGGATTCGCACAGGATATGCGCCAGCGATTCGCGGGTGCGCTTGCGCGTCATTTCGACCAGGCCCAGCGCGGAAAAATTGCTGACTGACACCTTGGTGCGGTCGCGCGACAGGGTTTTCTTGAGTTCGGCAAGTACCGTGCTGCGATGCTCCAGGTTTTCCATGTCGATGAAGTCGAGCACGATGATGCCGCCCAGATTGCGCAAGCGCAACTGGCGCGCGATCGCATGCGCGGCTTCCAGATTGGTCTTGAAAATGGTGTCGTCAAAGTTGCGTCCGCCGACATAGCCGCCGGTATTGACATCGAAAGTGGTCATCGCTTCGGTCTGGTCGACGATCAGGTAGCCGCCGGATTTCAGATCGACGCGGCGTCCCAGCGCACGTTCGATTTCCTCTTCGACGCCATACAGGTCGAACAGTGGGCGCTCGCCGGTGTAGTGCTGCATCCGGTCCAGTACGCTGGGCGTGAAGGTGGTGGCGAAATCGTGCAGACGGGAGAAGTTCTCGCGCGAGTCGATCTGGATGCTTGCGGTATCGTCATGCACAAAGTCGCGCAGTACCCGTTGCGCCAGACTCAGGTCCTGGTACAACAGCTGCGGCGCGGCCTTGGAGCGCGACGCATCGATGATCGTACTCCATGTCTTGCGCAGATATTCGATGTCTGCCTGCAGATCGGCATCGGAGGCATCTTCGGCCATGGTGCGCACGATGTAGCCGCCATTTTCCTCCGCTGGCAGCAGGCTCTGGACCCGCTTGCGCAACAATTCGCGGTCCGCCTCGTTTTCAATCCGCTGCGAGATGCCGATATGCGGATCTTGCGGCAGATACACCAGCATGCGGCCGGCAATCGAAACCTGGGTTGACAATCGCGCGCCCTTGGTGCCGATCGGGTCCTTGATGACTTGTACCGTCAGCGCCTGGCCGTCATGCAGGATTTTTTCTATGGCGACCGGCGCGCCGCTGGTGCCGTCATGCGGGCGTGCTTCCCATATATCCGCCACATGCAGGAAGGCGGCACGTTCCAGGCCGATATCGATGAAGGCCGATTGCATCCCCGGCAACACGCGCACTACTTTGCCCGAGTAGACATTGCCGACCCGGCCGCGCGACAGCGTGCGCTCGACGTGCAGTTCTTGCACCGCTCCTTGCAGAATCAGGGCTACCCGTGTTTCTTGCGGAGTGATGTTGATGAGAATGTTTTCGCTCATGAAGTCTCATAGTGGCCGAATGCCGGCTTCTTGTAGTAGTTGTGTAGTTTCAAACAGCGGCAAACCCATGATGCCGGAATAGCTGCCGGCGATATGGCGAATGAAAACCGCGGCCAGTCCCTGGATGCCATAGCCGCCTGCCTTGTCATACGGCTCATGGGTAGCGCAGTAGTGGGCAATCGTTTGCTCGGACAAGTCGGCGAATGTCACTTCGGAGATCTGGGTCAGTTGCCAAGACTGCTCATTGTGGCAGAGCGCAATGGCGGTCATGACCTGATGCGTGCGTCCGGATAGCTGTCGCAGCATTTCCATCGCCTCAGCGGTGTCGGCAGGTTTGCCCAGGATTCTGCCATCAATCACCACCGTGGTGTCCGCAGCCAGCACCGGACGAATGGTAAGTCGCCGTTTTTGCATCATTTTCCAGGCAAATAATGCCTTTTCAGAACTGATCCTTGCCACGTAATCTTCCGGAAATTCATCCGGATTGACGGCTTCGCTGACGTCCGCGCCGCGCGCCGCATGGTCGCGCAACTGCAATATCTCAAATTCGACACCGATTTGGCGCAACAACTCACGCCTGCGCGGGCTTTTTGATGCCAGATAGATTTTTCGCTCGGGGTGTTTCATGGCATGTTCAGACGCGATGATAGGGGTGGTTTTGCGTGATCGACCATGCCCGGTACAGTTGCTCGGCCAATATCACGCGCACAATACCGTGCGGCAGGGTCAGGCTGGAGATGCGGATGCGCATCTCGGCGCCGGCCTTGAATTGCGCATCGAGGCCATCGGCGCCGCCAATGACGAAGGCGACATCACGGCCGTCCTGCTGCCATTGCATCAAATGTTGCGACAGCTGCACCGAAGTCAGATCGCGGCCATGCTCATCGAGTGCTATGATGCGCGCCCCTTTCGGAATCGCCGCTTCGATCCGGCCGCGTTCCAGCGCCATCGCGGTTTCGGCGGTTTTACTGCCGGAACGCTCCACCGGCCTGATTTCTTTCAGGTGGATGCGGATTTCAGGCGGCATGCGCTTGCTGTATTCTATGAAGCCGGTTTCGATCCACGCAGGCATCCTGTGACCGACGGCCGCGATGATGAGTTGCATGGTGCCGGCGCTGTTACTAGCTGGCTACCTTGGCCCGGGAGGCGCGTTTGGCAGGTGCCTTCTTGGCGCCGGCCGCACTCTTGCTGGTGGCAACCTTGATGGTTTTTCCGACGGGTGGCTTGGCCGCACGTTTTCTTGCCGGCGGTTTTTCAGCCCCGGTTTTTACGGATGGCTTGCGGCTAGTGGCTTTCTTGGGTGCGACTTCTTCCGGCGCGGCTTGCGACGCGGCCAGATGGCGTGACACCACCCGTTTCGGCGCTGCGTCGGTTTCATCGACAGCCTTCTTGGTAATGCGTTTTGCAGCGCCGAATTTGACTTCCTTGTCGCCCCAGATTTCTTCCAGGCGGTAGTAGGCGCGGATCGCAGGTTGCATGATATGAACGACAATATCGCCCAAATCGACCAGCACCCATTCTCCGGTATCTTCTCCTTCCATGCTCAAGACGTCGCCGCCGGCGGACTTGACTTTGTCGCGCACCGAAGCGGCCAACGCCTTGGTTTGACGATTCGAAGTGCCGGAGGCGATAACGATGCGGTCGAACAGGCTGGTTAAATGTACGGTATCGAAGACATTGATTTCTTGCGCCTTGACGTCTTCCAGAGCGTCAATGACGAGGGCTTGCAGTTTTTTGAGTTCCATTTAATTCTTATAGAGATGATGTTGTTGAATATAGTCTAGCACTACAGCGGGAATCAGCGCACTTGGCTGGTTCCCATGTTGTAGCGCATGTCGAACTTCGGTAGCGGAGATGTCGACTGCCAGGTCCGAAGACAAGCAGGTCAAGCCATGCGCCGAATTACGGATTTGCTCCGGAGTGCCAATGCGTTTGCTAAATTCGGCGCTAACTTCCGGCGGCAAATCCGCCATGTTTAGCGTGAAGCCTGGCCTGGATGCGACGCAAATATGGGCGTAATCAAACAGTTTCTGCCAGTTGTGCCAGGTATGCAGCCCCTGCAGTTGGTCTGCTCCCATCAGGAATGCAATCGAGGCGTCCGATCCAAACTCGGTACGCAGAAGGTGCAGCGTATCGAGGGTGTAACTTGCTTCGCCACTTTCGCTGGTGCGATGAATTTCCTGTTCATCGATAACGGCCGTCATATTTGCCGCTGCAAAAGCGCGTCGTACCATTTCGACCCGATCCTGCGCCGAGGCTTTTAAACCCCGGGTTTTTTGCCATGGATTGCCGGCCGGAAGGATGCGCAACTCATCCGGCCTCAGCAGACGCGAAAAACATGCTGCCAGTGCAATATGACCTTGATGGATCGGATCGAAGCTTCCACCCAGCACCAGCACGCAGCGCCGCTCTGCCGGCAGTCCCATTACACCCATTCCCGAGTTATCAGGAAGTCGGTATATAGCCTGGCCTCGGCGCTGCCGGCTGGCGGCTTCCAGTTGTAGCGCCATTTGACTACCGGCGGCATCGACATCAGGATGGCTTCGGTACGACCGCCCGATTGCAGGCCGAACAGGGTACCACGATCGAACACCAGATTGAATTCGACGTAACGGCCACGGCGGTAAGCCTGGAAGTCGCGTTCGGTTTCGCCGTACTGCATATCCTTGCGTCTTGCCAGCAGCGGCAGGTAGGCGTCGATGAAATGATTGCCGACGCTTTGCGTCATGGCAAAGCTTTGGGCGAAGTCGAGCCGGTTGAAATCATCGAAAAAAATGCCGCCGACGCCGCGCGCTTCCTGCCGATGTTTCAGGTAAAAATAATCGTCGCACCATTTTTTGAATTCTGCGTGCAAGCCATCGCCATGTGCGGCCAGCGCTTGCTTGCAAGTCCGGTGAAAATGGACTGCATCTTCCTCAAAGCCGTAATACGGGGTCAGATCCATGCCGCCGCCGAACCACCAGACCGCATCCTTGCCCGCTGCTGTCGCGGTAAAGAAGCGTACATTCATGTGCACGGTCGGCGCGTATGGGTTGCGCGGATGCAATACAAGCGAGACCCCCATCGCTTCCCAGTTGCGCCCCGCCAGTTCCGGGCGCGCCGCTGCTGCCGATGGCGGCAGGCTTTTACCTGTCACATGGGAGAAATTGACGCCACCGCGCTCGAACACATTGCCCTCTTCGATCACGCGCGAGATGCCGCCGCCGCCTTCCGGACGTTGCCACTCGTCGGAGAAAAAGGGCTTGCCGTCGATTGCTTCGAGTGCCGCAACAACGCTGCGCTGCAGCTCGAGCAAATAGGATTTGACGCAAGATGAAGTGGCGGGGACTGACATCGGCAAATAGTAAGGGGAAAGACAACGGCGGATTGTACCTTGCCGTGCCTTTATATAGCGCAAAACAATGCGGCTCCGGTCGGGCCGCACTGCCCGGTGCGCATCAGCTATGGTGACGGATCGCGCGCCAGCCTATATCGCTGCGGTATTGCGCGCCATCGAAATGGATTTTTTCGATCACGTCATACGCTTGTTTTTGCGCCATTTTGACGCTGTCGCCCAAGCCCACCACGCACAGTACGCGCCCGCCCGATGTGACCAGCTTGCCGTCACGCTGCGCGGTGCCGGCGTGGAACGTCACGCAGTCGGGAGTTTCATGCGGAATTCCACTGATCACATCGCCGCTGCGCGGCGTGTCAGGGTAGTTGGCGGCAGCCAGCACCACGCCCAGTGCGGTGCGACGATCCCATACCAGTTCCACCGTACCCAGCGTGCCGTTGGTCGCATGTTCCATTACCGAGGTCAGGTCGCTTTTCAGGCGTGCCATGATCGGCTGGGTTTCAGGGTCGCCCATGCGGCAATTGAATTCCAGGGTTTTCGGATTGCCCTGCGCATCTATCATCAAGCCCGCGTACAGAAAACCGGAAAACGGAATGCCGTCTTTGGCCATTCCTTGCACTGTCGGGTCGATGATTTCGCGCATCACGCGCGCGTGCATTGCCGGAGTGACAATCGGGGCCGGGGAATAGGCACCCATGCCGCCGGTGTTCGGGCCCTGGTCGTGGTCTTTCAGGCGCTTGTGATCCTGGCTGCTGGCCAGCGGCAGGATGTCCTTGCCGTCGACCATGACGATGAAGCTGGCTTCTTCGCCTTCCAGGAATTCTTCGATCACGATCTGCGCGCCGGCGTCTCCGAACGCATTGTCAGCCAGCATCAGGTCGACCGCGGCGTGTGCTTCCTGCAAGGTCATGGCAACTACCACGCCCTTGCCGGCGGCCAGGCCATCGGCCTTGATGACGATAGGTGCGCCTTTGAGATCGACATAATCGTGCGCCGGCGCTGCCGCGGTGAAAGTCTGGTATTCGGCGGTCGGAATCGCGTGGCGCTGCATGAAGGCCTTGGCGAAATCCTTCGAGCTTTCAAGCTGCGCAGCTTCCTTGGTGGGGCCGAAGATTTTCAGTCCACGCGCGCGGAAAATATTCACGATGCCACCCGCCAGCGGGGTTTCCGGGCCGACCACGGTCAGTTCGATATGTTCTTGTTGCGCGAATTCCGCCAGCGCCAGCGGATCGGTCAGCGCAACGTTCTGCAGCCGCGAATCAAGCGCGGTGCCGCCGTTGCCGGGCGCGACATACACCACTTGCACGCGTTCGGATTGGGCGAGTTTCCATGCCAGCGCATGTTCGCGGCCACCGGAGCCGACTACCAGGATTTTCATAAATTATCGCCAAAAAAATGTAACGTAAAACTCGCGTAGCGAGCCATCGTCCCCCTCTCCCGTTTGCGGGGGAGAGCTGGGGGCAAAGCTGGCAATTCGAATGGCTTGCCATTCGCCAGCGTAGCCGCACAGGCTTGCAAGCCTGTGTGCGCACTGCAAGTGGGGGAAGCGGTCATGGTGAATTTCATAACTGGGTGTGGCATTTTTCATGACCGTTAGTGCAGCGTTCTGCTCGCAGTACGCAAAAAACAGGGTTATTCCTGGTCGATGATCGCGTTGGTGAACACCTCTTGCACATCGTCCAGATTTTCCAGTGCGTCGAGCAATTTTTGCATCTTGAGCGCTTCGTCGCCGGTGAATACCGTCTCGGTTGCCGGTTTCATGACGATTTCAGCCACTTCAGCCTTGAAGCCGGCTTTCTCCATCGCGTCCTTGACGCTGGCAAAGTCGAACGGCGGACACAACACTTCAATCCCGCCTTCTTCATCGGTAAGCACGTCTTCGGCGCCGGCTTCGAGCGCCGCTTCGATCAGCGCATCTTCATCGGTGCCGGGGACGAACAGGAACTGGCCGCAGTGCTGGAACAGGAACGCGACCGAGCCTTCGGTGCCCATGTTGCCGCCGAACTTCGAAAATGCGTGGCGCACCTCGGCCACCGTGCGCACCCGGTTGTCGGTCATGCAATCGACGATGATGGCGGCGCCGTTGATGCCGTAGCCTTCGTAGCGGATTTCTTCGTAGTTGGCGCCGTCCAGACTGCCGCTGCCGCGCTGGATTGCGCGCGTGACGTTTTCTTTCGGCATGTTGGCGTCGGCCGCCTTGTCCACCGCCAGCCGCAGGCGCGGATTGGTGGAGATGTCGGCGCCGCCCATGCGCGCGCCGACCGTGATTTCCTTGATCAAACGGGTCCAGACTTTACCGCGCGTGGCGTCGGTGGCGGCCTTTTTGTGCTTGATATTGGCCCATTTGCTGTGTCCTGCCATGAGGCTGCTTTCCGTAAGGGTTTATGCCGGGTGACGGGCCTGGAAGAATGCGCGATTAAAACCGGTGCCCGGTTTACAATCTCTTCCAGCCGTGCATGAAAATTTCGGCGATTTTAACATATGGCTCCCTCTCGAAATTCCCGCGAATTCCCTATTACAGGCCCCAGACCATGCCCAATCCGCTCCTGATCGCAAAAAACAAGACCCACGATCTGCTGCTCCTGCCGCAGCTGGTAAACCGGCACGGCAGCATTACCGGCGCCACCGGTACGGGCAAGACCGTGACCCTGCAGGTGATCGCCGAATCGCTGTCGAGGATAGGCGTGCCGGTGTTCATGGCCGACGTCAAGGGCGACCTGTCGGGCCTGGCCAAGGCCGGCGCGCCGACGCCGAAGATCAGCGAGCGGCTGGCGTCGCTGGGACTGGATGCGCCGGCGTGGGCTGCCTGCCCGACCACGTTCTGGGATGTCTATGGCGAGCAGGGCCACCCGGTGCGGGCCACGGTGTCCGATCTCGGGCCACTGCTGCTGTCGCGGATGCTGAACCTGAACGACGTGCAGGAAGGCGTGCTGCAGCTGGTGTTCAAGATCGCCGACGACAACGGCCTGCTCCTGCTCGACCTCAAAGACCTGCGGGCGATGCTCCAGCACGTGGGCGACAACGCGGCGCAGTTC
>JBDSCZ010000364.1:0-2803 GCA_039920865.1 Burkholderiaceae bacterium | reverse complement strand
TGTCCGGCTTGACAGGTCTGGTCGTTGGCCAGCGCTGCCTGCCCTTTCTTTTGCGCGCTCTCCAGATACAGCGGCATATCCTTGCCGTGCGCATCGAGCAAGCCGATTGCAAACGGAATGTGGCACGGCGGCTTCTTGTCCTGGCCGGGCGTAGCCGGACAGGATTGGGTCAGTGTCACTTCATAGGTTTTTGCAGCGGCGTCATATTTGGTCTGCACTTTCACGCGCGGGGTGCCGGACTGGCTGTACCAGCGCTCGAACTGGGACAGGTCGCGGCCATTGGCGTCGGCCATCGCGGCGCGGAAATCGTCACAGGACACCGCGCAGCCATCGTGCCGCTCGAAATACAGATCCATGCCCTTGCGGAAACCATCGCGTCCCAGCAGCGTCTGATACATGCGTACCACTTCCGCGCCTTTTTCGTAAATCGTGACCGTGTAAAAATTATTGATTTCGGCATAGCTGTCGGGCCGTACCGGATGCGCCATCGGGCCGGCATCCTCGGAAAACTGCACCTGGCGCAAGACCCGCACATCCTCGATGCGCTTGACCGCCCGGCCGCTGTCGGTGCCGATCATGTCGGCCGAGAATTCCTGATCGCGGAACACCGTCAAACCTTCCTTCAGCGACAGCTGGAACCAGTCGCGGCAGGTGACGCGGTTGCCGGTCCAGTTATGGAAATATTCATGGCCGACCACCGATTCGATGTTGGCATAATCGGCATCGGTGGCGATGCTCGGATTGGCCAGCACGTATTTGGTGTTGAAGATGTTCAGGCCCTTGTTTTCCATCGCGCCCATGTTGAAATCGCCCACTGCGACGATCATGAAACGGTCCAGATCCAGCTCCAGCCCGAAGCGCTGCTGGTCCCAGCGGATGCTGTTCTTCAGCGAATCCATCGCATGCTGGGTCTTGTCGAGATTGCCCGGTTCGACCCAGACTTGCAGCAAAGCCTTGCGGCCCGATTGCAGCTTGAACTTTTCTTCCTGACAGACCAGCTTGCCGGCCACCAGCGCGAACAGGTAGGACGGCTTCTTGAACGGATCCTGCCACTTCGCATAATGGCGGCCGTCGCCCAGATCGCCCTGTTCGACCAGGTTGCCGTTGGACAACAGCACCGGATATTTTTTCTTGTCGGCGCGCAGCATCACCGTGTATTGCGCCATCACGTCCGGGCGATCCGGGAAGTAGGTGATCTTGCGAAAACCCTCGGCTTCGCATTGCGTGAAGAAATTGCCGTTCGAAACGTACATTCCCATCATGCTGGTATTTTGATCGGGGTGGATCAGGGTTTCGATTTCCAGCGTGATCTGCTCCGGCGCATCGGCAATCTGCAAAATCGCGCCGGACAGCGCGCCGGACAATGTATACCCGTCTTTGGCGCGCTTGTTTAGCAGCACCCCGTTCATGCGCAGCGACCGCAGCTCCAAAGCCTCGCCATACAGCACCAGATTTTTGCTGGTCGCCGCAGGATTGCGCGTCATCGTCATGCGAGTGGCAACCCGAGTCGTCTGCGGATCGAGATCGAAGCCTATTTCCACCGTGCTGATCGTGTAAGCGGGCGGCGCATAGTCTGCGCGGAAAATCGTATTGGGGGTATTGTTTCGCATGAGGAAATCATCCAATGGAAGTGATACAAGGTGGCATTTTACCAACCGCTGCACAATGCATCCTGAAATGCAGCCGGCGCGTTGCTGCAGCACAGACGGCTGGTCCGTACTGCCGTAACATTGCGCTACATCGCGATCTGGATTTTTCTGCCGAAAAAGCTATGTTGAAATTGATGTGCATCCGATTGCGCTGCACGCAGAAAGAAATGCCATGAAAAAATTGATGCCTTTGATGCTGCTTGCCGTCAGTGGCTTGCTGGCCGGTTGCGCCTCCACCATCCGCAGCGATGTCACCGCTTTTCACGCATGGCCGGCCGAGCTGCAGGACAAGTCGTTCGTGTTCGATCACCAGAAAGATCAAAAAGAACCGCAAGCACAGATGTTGCCGGTAGGCGAACTCGAATACCAGTCTTACCAGCAACTGCTGCGCACAGAATTGCAGCGGCTCGGCTTCATCGAGGCTGCCAACGCGCAAGCAGCCGCGCTGCGGGTCGGGTTCGACTATGACGTACGGGTTCGCGACGTGCGCCTGATCCAGCCGGTGCTAGTCGACCCTTACTGGTACGGCGCCGGGTTTTACGCGCCGCGCTGGCACCATCGCGGCGGCTTTTACAATCCCGGCTTTTACGATCCCTTTTACGACCCGTTCTGGTACGGGCCGCCGGTGGTTGCTTACCAGCAAACCGATTACCAGTTGTATCACCGGCAATTGCGTGTCGGCATCAAACGGGTCAGCGACGGCAAAAAACTGTATGAGGTAACGGTTGATAGCGAAGGCAGCAACGGCGCGCTGGCGGCCGTAATGCCGTACATGATGCGCAGCGCCTTTACCGGCTTCCCCGGAAAAAGCGGCGTGGCGCACCAGGTCGAACTGCCGATCAAGGATTGATCCGGCTTTTCAGGCCTCTCTTCGGCATAAAATATACTCGGCAATGTATTTTTATTTACAGCATATTTTATATGCGGTAACTGCCATATATTGCGGCATACCCCATATATACACCAAAATTGGTAATTATTCAGCCTGCCATGAAGGGTTGAGTGAATGATACACAAAAGTCCGTTCGTCCTGAGTAGGTCCGTTCGCCCTGAGTAGCGAAGCGTATCGAAGGGAGCGTATCGAAGGAAACGCATCAAAATCATGCCATGGCCCTCATCGGAATGACGCGGCCATACACGTCGTCAAGGCGCAC
>JBDSCZ010000363.1:0-3582 GCA_039920865.1 Burkholderiaceae bacterium | reverse complement strand
CCTATTGCCCCATAAGAATTTATGTTCGTTTGAGAAACTATCCCTCTATCCATATACAGCCAATTTGTCAGTGTGTGGTTCACACCGAAGTCAACGCAAAATACTATGCATTACCCTCTAATTGGTCAGCGCTCTAAAAGTGCAGGTACTCGATCTGTTTCATTCTGTTTTCCAGATCACAAATATCGGCTGATTCAGCCAGATAAGCCTCCCGCCGCTCCATTTGTTTGCGCTCAATTCTTTGACCCAAACGCTTGAGTAATCCCATTGGTTTTTGCACCGCACCGGCATTCCTCATACCGGATGCAACTCCAGTCGCGCCCGAAAAGTTGTAACTCACAACGGGAACTAGCGGTGAACAGAAGTGCTGCCAAGCGTTAAACATGGGTGAGTTTCTGGTTGAATGTGTATGAACAGACATGATTTACTCCTATTACGTTATCTGAAATGCTGCAATGCAATAACAGTATATACGCACAAAGATATAAGCCAAATTATGATTAATGATTCCAGATATTCACAAAAAATGAAAAATCATTCGTAACAGAATCAGGAGTAGTTACCGGCCACCTCTACTGCGAACGAGATATGCAGGGAATTTAACTATTCCGCGCCACCCACGAGGGCAGGTATCGGAAGTGGAACAAGTGGACGTTACCTACTGATCCACGAAAGACTCAAAAATGGCACATATAGCGTGCGATAGCGTGCGCAAAAACCGCCATTCGGAACCCTAAAATATTCAGATTCCATCAACTTTAAACATGAGTATATTTCTTATCACAATTAATATATGCGGTAATTACCACTAAAACAGCGATACTCCTGTTTTAAACTGATTTTCTTCCAACCTCATATAAAACTCTCCAGACGTTAAAAACACGTCGTCATTCCCGCACACGCAGGAATGACGACAATGTGATTTACCCTCTCCGTTCGAGATTGGCAGCTAATCGGTTGTTTGTATAATCCAGCGTTGCTGCTGCACTTCGTTCGTGATTTTCGTGTCTTTCGTGGACAATATTGTCACCTGCAATGGGCCTGTGTAAGTCGGTTACAAGAAATTCCAATCAAAACATTACAAAATGTAAATAATATTGCAATGCAACAAAACGCACACTGCAAGCGCAACCAAATTTAATCCACCAGATCGGCATACAGCGCGGTGCTCAGATAACGCTCGCCAAAAGATGGAATGATGGTGACGATCAATTTGCCGGCATTTTCCGGGCGGCGCGCCACTTCCAGTGCGGCACAGAGTGCAGCTCCGGATGAAATGCCCACCAGCAAGCCTTCTTCGCGCGCGGCACGACGCGCATAGTCGAATGCGTCATCGTTCTTGACCCGGATCACTTCGTCGTAAATCTGCGTATTCAGGATATCCGGCACAAAACCGGCACCGAGGCCCTGGATCAAGTGCGGGCCCTTGGTGCCGCAAGACAGCATCGGTGATGCATCCGGCTCCACTGCGATCACCTGGAAGCCGGGCTTGCGTGCTTTCAATGCCTCGCCCACGCCGGTAATGGTGCCGCCAGTGCCAACCCCGGCAACCAGAATGTCGACCTGGCCGTCGGTATCGTTCCAGATTTCTTCTGCGGTAGTGCGCCGATGCACTTCGGGATTGGCTGCATTCTTGAATTGTTGCGGCATAAAGTAGCGGGCATCGGCAGCTACCATTTCCTCGGCTTTTTTGATCGCGCCGATCATGCCCTCGCTGCCCGGTGTCAGTACCAGTTCCGCACCGTAGGCGCGCAACAGCATGCGCCGCTCCCGGCTCATGGTATCGGGCATGATCAGCGTGCAGCGATAGCCGCGCGACGCGCATACCATCGCTAATGCGATGCCGGTATTGCCGCTGGTCGGTTCAACAATGATAGTGTCAGGCTTGATCAGGCCCGCCTGCTCTGCCGCCTCGATCATGGACACGCCAATCCGGTCCTTGACGCTATGCGCCGGATTATAAAATTCCAGTTTGGCCAGCACGGTGGCGACTGCACCGGTCGCCATGCGGTTGATACGGACCAACGGCGTATTGCCAACCAACGCGGTGACATCGTTTGCAATTTTCATGAAGACTCTTTCTCGCCCGATATGTTTATGGGCATGTAATTAGCGATTTTTACTTCTTGATACGCGGGCAGCTTCCCGCTGTTTCGCAGCATTTCCGGCAACCAACACACTTACTCCACGCAAACAATAAAATACACCATCCAATGCATCAATCCATGCGGATGGTCAAGTTGCCGGCACATGTTTTTCCAGCGGGCAGTTGTCGCAAGCGAGGCTTGCGGCATACAATACGCACGTTTTGGTGCCCGCAGACGTCCTCATGTCTGCAGTTAAACGGGAAATACGACGTAGATGACACCCTCATCGGCCAACGTATGCTGCCCCCGCAACGGTAAAACAAGCGTCGCCATGAAGCTTCGGCGACAGACCTCCTCTCAGGACCACTGTGCAAACCGTACGGGAAGGTGAGACGGCTTTGCTTGTCAGCCCGGATACCGGCCAAAATAGGTGGAAGCGCGCGAACCCGCGCTTTTGTTGATTTCGGCTTGCGGGGACGCAGGCCGGAAGATTCTTATTTGAAACGACATCATGAATTTTTTTGCATCCCGCAGCCGCATTCCGGCATGGAAGCCGCTTGCGCTGGTTTCTGCCTTGTCTGCCTGCTTCATCACTCCTGCATCAGCCCAAACCCATAACGACAAAACACTGGCGCCGGTGGTGGTGACGGCTTCACGCTTTGCGAGTAATCCTGCATTCAGCCCGATCGGCGCGACAGTCATCACTGCCGACCAAATTCGGGAAGCCGGCGTCGGCAATGTGAATGAGGCGGTCCGCAAGATCGGCGGCGTATTCGGCCGTCAAAGCGGCGATGGAACACAAAATTTTGGGCTCGATCTGCGCGGATTCGGCGTCACCAGCATCAACAACATGGTGGTACTGCTTGATGGCATTCGCTTGTCCGAAAACGAGATGTCAGGTGCCCTATTCTCATCGGTGCCGATTGAAACCGTCGAACGCATCGAAATCATGCGTGGTGGCAGCAGCGTCTTGTATGGCGATGGCGCCACTGCCGGTGTGATTCAAATCATCACCAAACGTCCGCAGTTGAATGCGACGCATGGCTCCGTCACAACCGAAATCGGCCAGTTCAACCACAAAGCAGTCCGAGCCTCCGTTGCGAAAGGCTGGGGTGGATTCACTCTGGATGCCAACGTCAGCAAGCTGGAATCCGACAATTACCGCGACAACAACGCTGTGGATCAGGAAAATTTCAGCGGCGGCGCGCAATGGGCATCAAACGAGGGGCGAGTCGGCATGCGGGTGGATATCGCCCGCCAGGATTCCCATTTGGCGGGTTCGCTTTCCTTGGAAGAATTTGAGAAGAATCCGCGCCAAACCTTGACGCCGGATGATACGGCTTCGATTGATACCAACCGTTTTACGGCGTTTATCGAGCGCCGTCTTGGCGCATTTGAACTCGCGGCAGAACTCTCACATCGCGAAAGAACGGCCAAAGCACTGTATGTCGGTTCATTCGGTACGTTTGCATCGCAATACGATGGCCGCATGACG
>JBDSCZ010000362.1:0-1572 GCA_039920865.1 Burkholderiaceae bacterium | reverse complement strand
TACGGTGCAGATGCTGCCGGAAAAAACCACATCGTAGGTGGTGCCGTGCGTCAATGGTTCCAGCGGGATAATGGACGCGGCAGAACTTGGCGTGTCTGAATCCGAGGTACTCGTCAGCAATCGCACCGGCAGCAACTCGCCGCCGCGCGGTCGGACTGTGAAGTTCGATACCGATGTCGTTATTCTCCTCGTGATGTCCGCATGCACACTGATCGGATAGCCGACTTCATTGCGATTTGGGACCGGATCTGGCTCTTCCGAATCGCTGAAAAAATTGTGTGGAAGATTTTTCTGGCCGTCGTAAGGATAGACGGCGTATTTACCCGCGCCCAGTCCATTACCCAGCCCATTGCTGGCGGCGAAATTGGTGGTGAAATAGGTATAGCCGCTAGACGCTGTGGCATAACCGGCACCCGCTTCCTTGTACATCGGCTCAAAGATCACGAAGCGGTGATAGATCGCTGTGATCAAGGCCTCCGCGGCGGTAAAACCCTCAGTGTAGCCGGTCTTAGCAATGACCTCCCCGGTGGCATAACTTGGTATCAGGTTGTATCCGGCTTGGCTTAATCGGTTTTCCAAATTGGCGCCGGTGAAACCGGGATTTCCTGGGGTTTGGTCGTGGGTGATGCTGTTGTTGCGTTTTTGATACTCCGAATGTCCTTGCGCCGCAGCATCGATCAAGCTATTTCGCGCCACTGTCAAGCCCATGATCTGTTGCCGACGGAAATTGAACCAGTTCAGGCCGTCGGTTGCCATATTGCCGGTAACTTGCGGTGCGCCGTCTTCCAGCGCCAGTTGTTGCGAAGTGATCGCTGCATCGGTGGGTGGCGCTGCCTGCGTGGACGAGCCCCCCCCGCCGCCGCCGCAGGCGGTGAGCACAAGACTTAATAATATTGCAGGGGCAAGTGGCGAGAAACGGGCCATAGCAGGCTTTCAGAGTTCGGTTAAATGGCCATAAAGCTTACGGCATTTTTGCGGCGAGGGCATCAGCGCTTTGCCCTCCCGTTCAGGAGCTACGCGGTTTTGTGCGTTTTATCGAGCCAGTTAGGCGAACTTGTTGAGCATTTCCGACAAGTGCTTGGCGCGTTCGGCGGCATCTTCCAGGCTGGTTGAGCCGGACGTGTGTGAGACCATTGCACTGGTGAGTAAGTTCACGAACGCGCGATCGAGTGCCTTGCGGGCGGCGGCCATTTGCTGCGCCACGCCATCGCAATCATCCGGGACTACTGCTTTGGCCAGCAGTTTGCGCACGCCGCGCACCTGGCCCTCTACGCGTGCCAGACGGTTCAGCAGATCTTTCTTTTGTTCATCGGTCAATGCGGTACCGCTCAAGACCTTCAGGGGGGCTTCGTAGGACATGGTGATACTCCTTCATGATGTGTATGTGTGAAAATTATACTATGGGGAGTAAGTTGGCGCTAATTATCTTTTAACTGGCGCGATTCTCAGCACTGCTGTGCCCTCGGTGCAGTCTGGCAAATACATCCATTGTGTATCTCGCCAGACCAAAATTAGACAAGCCCAAAACGAGCCAAAACGAACCAAGGCGTGTAAAAGGCGCAGTAATACACT
>JBDSCZ010000361.1:0-5866 GCA_039920865.1 Burkholderiaceae bacterium | reverse complement strand
TTCGAAGCCATCCAGAATATTGTAGCAGTGCGGGTAATTGTTTTCGGTGGCCAGTTTGGCCGCATGGCGGGAGCGCACGCCGGAGCGGCACAGGAACAAAAGGATATTGTCCTTGCCCGCCACCTGGCGCAACTGGGTCAGGAAATCCGGATTCGGATTGCTGCCCGGATAGGTGTTCCACTGTACCGCCGCATGCTGAATGTCATTGATGTTGACCCTGCCGACCCAGTCGCGTTCGGCATTGGTGCGGACATCGATCAGTTTCACGTTGACGTTTGCCTGCAATAAGGCGAAAGCCTCCTCGGGCGTGACAGCACCTGCATAAGGCAGAGCTTGCTCGCTGCCGTGCTGTCTTGCAGTGGCAAGAATGTTGTGAGGAGTCATGTTTGGCCTTGCTTGTGTGATGGATGAAATAATTATAGTGCGTGAATCGATTCTGCATCGGGTCAATGATAGAGAATTTCTCTCTCGAAAAAATGCACTATTTCAATGCAAAATTTTATGATTTTAATTTTCACGCACCAAATTAGTGCTTAATTTTTGCATTGCACCGATATGGTGAATTTTGACGGATTGTTTTATTGGTGAATGGCATCGTTTCTACCTGATATGCCTTATAAAGTGTTGCGGATTTATATCTGACATCCGAGAAGTTCATGGCATGGAATCTGCTATTATCTTTCGCTGAGTTCTGGTCGCACTGGGATTTGCGCTGATGTTTGTAGGTAAATTTGCACGACAGAGCCGAGCATAATTGGCTCAGCAACTAATTCGAATTATTTTCAGATCTATAAGAGGAGTTTCGCATGGCAATGACAGCCGCAGAAGTCTTGAAGATGGCAAAAGACAACGAAGTCAAATTCGTCGATTTTCGCTTTGCAGATACAAAGGGTAAAGAACAGCACGTAACTGTTCCGGTTTCCCATTTCGATATGGATAAATTCGAATCCGGCCACGCTTTCGACGGTTCTTCGGTCGCTGGCTGGAAAGGTATCGAAGCCTCCGATATGTTGCTGATGCCGGACCCGGCAACGGCCAATATCGACCCGTTCATGGAAGAAACAACCTTGTTCATGCAGTGCGACGTGATCGAGCCGTCCGATGGCAAGGGCTATGACCGTGATCCGCGCTCGATTGCCAAGCGCGCCGAAGCCTATCTGAAATCGTCCGGCCTGGGCGATACTGCCTACTTTGGCCCTGAGCCTGAATTCTTTATTTTTGACGGTGTGCGCTGGGGCTCCGATATGTCCGGTTGCTTCGTCAAGATCGATTCGGAAGAAGCTTCCTGGTCGACCGGCGCCAAGCTCGAAGGCGGCAACACTGGCCATCGCCCGGCCGTCAAGGGCGGTTATTTCCCGGTGCCACCAGTCGACAGCTTCCAGGACATGCGTTCTGAAATGTGCCTGATCCTGGAAGGCCTCGGGATTCCGGTTGAAGTGCATCACCACGAAGTCGCCGGTGCCGGCCAGAATGAAATTGGCACCAGGTTCTCGACGCTGGTGGAACGCGCCGATTGGACTCAGAACATGAAATATGTGATCTGGAACGTCGCCCACACCTACGGCAAGACTGCAACCTTCATGCCGAAGCCTATCGTTGGCGACAACGGTTCCGGCATGCATGTGCATCAATCGGTCTGGAAAGACGGCAAAAACCTGTTTGCAGGCGACGGCTATGCCGGTTTGTCCGATTTCGCGCTGTATTACATCGGCGGCATCATCAAGCATGCGCGCGCCTTGAACGCCATCACCAACCCAGGCACCAATTCCTACAAGCGTCTGGTTCCAGGCTATGAGGCGCCGGTAAAATTGGCATACTCGGCTCGCAATCGTTCCGCATCGATCCGTATTCCGCATGTATCGAATCCTAAGGGCCGCCGCGTCGAAGCGCGTTTCCCGGATCCTCTGGCTAATCCGTACCTGTGCTTCTCCGCGCTGCTGATGGCCGGTCTGGATGGCGTACAGAACAAGATTCATCCAGGTGAAGCTGCGACCAAAGATCTGTACCATTTGCCGCCGGAAGAAGATGCACTGATCCCGACCGTCTGTTCTTCGCTCGAGCAGGCTCTGGAAGCGCTGGATCAGGATCGCGAATTCCTGACCCGCGGCGGTGTTTTCAGCGACAGCATGATCGATGCTTACCTTGAGCTGAAAATGCAGGAAGTGCAGCGCATGCGCATGACTACACATCCGGTCGAATTCGACATGTACTACTCGGCGTAATAATTGGTAAAAAGTTAGCAAGCCGGCTGGCATCACAGTTGACATGGGCTCGGTACCGGGTTTAAAGCAACCTGATGTCGGACAGTAAACAGGCGGACAGGGCTTAGGCGCTGCCCGCCTGTTTTGCAATCAAATGCATTTATGTGTTGTTGCAGGGATGTAAGTTGTTCGGGAGTCGTTTGTATTGCATTGATACTTGTCATAAACTAATAGGCGTTCGAGTCGCTTCAAAATAAGGGTTTATGAAACAACAACTTACCGCGCTGATATTGTTTGCAGCAGCAATCGGATCGGTTCATGCACAGTCCGAGGTGTATCTGTGTACCGATGAACACGGCAAAAAAGAATACAAGAATACCGGCGCCACCAAGGGGTGCAAAAAAATTGACCTGCCCGGCATCACCACATTTGCTGCGCCTGCACCAAGAGCACCGGCAGCGAATGCAGGCACTAAAGCGACTTCGACCGCACCGCCATCTGATTTTCCGAGGGTCGATGGCAATACCCAAAAAACGCGCGACAATGATCGCAAGCAGATTCTGCAAATTGAGTTGAAGACCGAACAGCAGAAACTGGAAAACCTGAAAAAAGAATACAACAATGGACAGCCGGATCGCTTGGGTAGCGAGCGCAACTATGCCAAATACCAGGAACGGGTGAAAACACTGGAGGAGGCGATGCACCGGTCGGACCGCAATCTGGAAGCTTTGAACCGTGAAATCGGCAATATGAAATAATTTTCGTATGCCTGTCCGCTAGTTTTTGGGGCCCGCAGTGAATAATCCAGGGTCGCTATAATGCGGCCCTTATTTTTGGGACACGCGTGAAAACACCATTAATTTCATTGGCAGGACTGGATCTGTTGTCGTCGGCTGTGATCGTGCTCGATGCACAGGGTTGCATCCTGTATGTCAATCCGGCGGCCGAGAATCTGCTGGAAAGTGCATCACGCACTCTCATGGGGCAGGCTTTGGCCGCTTTGTTCATCAATGGTGCGGAGCTGGAGGCGGTTTTTCAGCAGGCCTGTGCGCACCAGTTTGCCGACAAGCGTCAGGATCTGACCCTGCAGCGCACCGGGCGCGATCCTTTGTGCGTGGACAGCATCATCACCGCACTCGATAGTGCCGAGATGCCGGTATTGATCGAGTTGCGCGAAAACGTGCAGCAACTCAAGCTGGATCGGGAAGAGCGCATCATCGACCAGAGCCAGGCCAACAAGGAACTGATCCGCAACCTGGCGCACGAGATCAAGAACCCGCTGGGCGGGATCCGCGGTGCCGCGCAATTGCTGGAGCTTGAGTTGCCGGAGCGCCAATTGAAGGAGTTGCGCGAATACACGCAAGTCATCATCAAGGAGGCCGATCGCCTGCAAACCCTGGTGGACCGCTTGCTGGCGCCACACCGGCGGCCGCATATCGTCGGCGACGTGAATATCCATGAAGTGTGCGAACGGGTGCGCAGCCTGATCGTGTCCGAATTCCCGCTCGGTTTGCGCATCAAGCGCGATTACGATCTGTCGATTCCGGAATTTCGCGGCGACAAGGAGCAATTGATCCAGGCGGTTTTAAACATCGCCCATAACGCCGCGCACGCGTTGTCGCAGCGTATTTCAGCCGGGGACGGCGAGATCATCATCAAGACGCGCATCATGCGCCAGGTGACGCTGGCCAAGGTGCGCTACAGACTGGCATTAGACTTGCATATCATCGATAACGGACCGGGTATCCCGCCTGAAATCCAGGACCGCATTTTCTTCCCGCTGGTATCGGGCCGGGATGGCGGCAGTGGATTGGGGCTGACGCTGGCGCAAACATTCGTGCAGCAGCATCTGGGTGTGATCGAATGCGAAAGCCGGCCGGGATGTACCGATTTTAGAATGCTGTTGCCGCTGCCGTGATTGTGCTGCGATGGCGGCTACCATACAACGAGCGTCATAACGCAGGAACCATAAAAAACCATGAAGCCAATCTGGATTGTTGACGACGATGAATCGATACGCTGGGTACTGGAAAAAGCGCTGGCGCGTGAAAGCCTGACTACCCGTAGTTTTACCAATGCGCGCGACGCGATCGCCGCGCTGGAGATCGAGACGCCACAGGTGCTGGTGTCCGATATCCGGATGCCCGGCGCATCCGGCCTGGAATTGTTGCAGATCGTGAAGGCCAAATATCCGGGCTTGCCGGTAATCATCATGACGGCGTTCTCGGATCTGGACTCTGCGGTCGCGGCCTTTCAGGGCGGTGCTTTCGAATATCTGGCCAAGCCGTTCGATCTGGAGAAAGCGATCGAATTGATCCGACGTGCGCTGGAAGAAAGCCTGCGCGAGGCCAGTACTCCCGAAATTATTACCGAGACCCCGGAAATTCTGGGTCAGGCGCCGGCCATGCAGGATGTGTTTCGTGCCATCGGCCGGCTCGCGCAATCGAATGTGACGGTGCTGATTACCGGTGAATCCGGCTCCGGCAAGGAACTGGTGGCACGTGCGTTGCATAAGCACAGCCCGCGTGCCGCGCAGCCCTTCATCGCGCTGAATACCGCGGCGATACCGAAGGATTTGCTCGAATCCGAATTGTTCGGCCATGAGCGCGGTGCGTTTACCGGCGCCCAGACGTCGCGCCGCGGCCGCTTCGAGCAGGCGGAAGGCGGCACGCTGTTTCTGGATGAAATCGGCGACATGCCGTTCGATTTGCAAACGCGCCTGTTGCGGGTGCTGTCGGACGGCCATTTCTACCGGGTCGGCGGCCATCAGCCGCAGAAAGCCAACGTGCGCGTAATCGCGGCGACCCATCAGAATCTGGAACAGCGCGTCAAGGACGGACTGTTTCGCGAGGATCTGTACCATCGCCTCAACGTGATCCGGCTGCGCCTGCCCAGTTTGCGGGAGCGGCGCGAAGACATTCCGCTGCTGACCCGCTACTTTTTGGTGCAAAGCGCCACCCAGTTGGGCGTGGAGGCCAAGCGCATGTCGGAGCCGGCGATGCAGTTCCTGAGCACACTGGACCTGCCCGGCAATGTGCGGCAGCTGGAAAACCTGTGCAACTGGATTACCGTGATGGCGCCGGGGCAAACGGTCGAGGTCAAGGATTTGCCGCCCGATCTGGTCAGTTATCCGATCGAGGCGGCTATTGCTGTTGCCGTTGCCGGTCAGCCGGTGGCAGAGCGGACGGTCGTCGGCGTGGCGCCGGTTTCTTCTGGTTATGCTGCCGCTTCGCCGGCGCTGGAAGCCGCTGCCTGCTGGCAGACTTTGCTGGAGACGGAAGCGGCCAACCTGCTGACATCCGAACAGCCGGATGTAATGGAAGTGCTGAGTCGCAAATTTGAATCGGTACTAATCCGGGCAGCGCTCAAGCATACGCACGGACGCAAGAACGATGCAGCAGTGCGGCTCGGGATCGGCCGCAATACCATTACCCGCAAGATTCAGGAGCTCGGCATCGACGGCGCCAGCGAGGATTAGACTTTTCTTCGGTATTGGTTACTGTTTAGTCTGCCAAGTTTGAATTCCCTTTCCCCAGCCCTCTCTCGCAGGCGGTAGAGGGGGCTTTTCTCCTCTCTCCCACTTGTGGGAGAGAGGCCGGGAGAGAGGGTGTGGCAGTAACGCGTATCGGTAATATTCCGGAGTATATGTATTTTTTATCAAATTT
>JBDSCZ010000360.1:0-15357 GCA_039920865.1 Burkholderiaceae bacterium | reverse complement strand
AGCCGTCGGATCACGCGCCGGTGATTGCTACCTTGGAATGACCACGTAGTTTTAACCGTGCGGTAAATATGCAGTCAACCCGATAGCATTGCACTATCGGGCATCAGCAATTATTTGATCAATTTTGACAAGTCCCGAAACTGCGGGTGCCTGGCATCGCGCAACCACTCGAACAACACCATCTCGGTAGTAACCAGTCCAATGCCGGCAGCACGCATCCGCTCCAGTGCGATGTGCTTGCTGATCGCGCTGCGCGAACCTACCGCATCGACCACCAGCCGTACATCGAAACCTTGCGCATGCAGCTGCAACGCAGTTTGCAGCACGCATACATGCGCTTCGCAACCGCTTATCAGCAGCGTCGGCGCACTGCATGGTGCCAAGCGCCGCACGGCCTGCAAAAAGGCCGGCGTGCCGCAGGCGCCAAACGTGGTTTTTTCCACGCTTTCTGTACACAAGGCTGCAATCTCGGCTGCGGTGTGACCCAGGCCGGCAGGATACTGTTCGGTCGCCAGCGCAGGAATTGCCAACTGCTGGGCAGCCCGCGCCAGTATCAGCGCATTGCGCAACACCGCATCGGCATCCGTAATCGCCGGCATCAGCCGCGTCTGGAAATCGATCACCAGCAGCAGACTGCTACTGGCATCGATCAAACCGGCATCACGAATTGGCTGCACTTCAGGATCGGTGGACGACATCGAATATTCTCCTCAGTTAACTGTGCTGCGCTCAGCACCAACCTACTCACCCCGTTAAAAAACACGGAGTATGACAAATAACATGCCATTTTACGCATATAAAACATGCGGAGTATAAAAATACTCAGTAGATTGGCGCTGAGCAAAGCGAAGCCAAACATTTGCATGCAGCGCCGCCTACATCCAATGCGCAATCTATTTACCGAGCGCGCCTTCGATTTGTTTCAGCGAGGTCGGGTCTTCAATCGAGGACATGTCGCCCGGGTCGCGTCCTTCGCAGATGGCCTGGATCGAGCGGCGCAACAGTTTGCCGGAGCGGGTTTTCGGCAGCTGCGCAATGAAATACACGTGGGCCGGACGGGCCACCGCTCCCAACTGGCGGTCAACTACGCCCATGATTTCCTTCTCCAGCACTTTCTGCGCATCTGCGGTGTTGGCAGCCGCCGGATTTTTCAGGATTACGAAGGCAACCGCAACCTGCCCCTTGAGCTTATCTTCGACCCCGACCACCGCGACTTCCGACACATTGGCGTGACTGGAAATGCTTTCTTCGATTTCGCGCGTTCCGAGCCGATGGCCGGCAACATTGATCACATCATCGGTGCGGCCGAGAATGAAATAGTAGCCGTCTGCATCGCGAAGGCCCCAGTCGAAGGTCGAATACACATGTTTGCCATTCAGAACAGTCCAGTAGGTGCTGACGTAACGCGCATCGTCGCCGTACACGGTTTGCATGCAGCCCGGCGGCAACGGGCCTTCGATCATGACCACGCCCTTTTCGTTGGCGCCGCATTCTTCGCCGGTGACTTCATCGAACAGCTTGACGTTGAATCCGGGAGTCGGAATGCCGGGGCTGCCGAGCTTGGTCGGCATATCCTGATATCCCTTGGCGATTGACAGGATCGGCCAGCCGGTTTCGGTCTGCCAGTAATTGTCGATGATGGGTACGCCCAGTGCATCTGAAATCCAGGCTGAGGTGGTTTCATCCAGCGGTTCGCCGGCCAGATACAGCGCCTTGAGCGAAGACAGGTCGTATTTCTCCATGAATTCCGGCGGTTGCTTGCGCAACACCCGCACTGCGGTCGGAGCAGAGAACATGCGCGTGACCTTGTATTTCTCGACGATGCTCCACCAGATGCCGGCGTCCGGCGTGGTTGGCAAACCCTCATACATGATAGTGGCCATACCGGCAATCAGCGGGCCATAGACGATATACGAGTGCCCGACCACCCAGCCGATATCGGAAGTGGCAAAGTACGTCTCGCCCGGATTTCCGCAAAAAATATGCTGCATTGAGGACGCCAGAGCGACCGCATAACCGCCGACATCGCGCTGCACGCCCTTGGGCTTGCCGGTGGTGCCGGAAGTGTACAGGATGTAGGACGGATCGTTCGATTCCAGCCAGGTCACCGGCACTTGCGCGTCGATGTGTTGCGCACGCAGCGTCGCGTAATCGACATCCCGATCGTCCACCAGATTCATCGGAGCCAGGTTGCGATTGACCAGCAGCACCTTGCCCGGTTTGTGGGAAGAAAGCTTAATCGCTTCATCCAGCAAGGGTTTGTACGGAATCGGCTTGCCGCCACGGGAGCCGGCGTCGGCAGATAAAATCAGCTTCGGTTGCGCGTCCTCGATGCGCGATGCCAGGCTATGCGCAGCGAAGCCGCCAAACACCACCGAATGAATTGCGCCGATGCGTGCGCAGGCCAGCATTGCAAATGCAGCTTCGGCGATCATCGGCATGTAGATCAGCACGCGGTCGCCCTTGCCGACGCCGAGCGCCAGCATGATGGCGGCGGTGCGGCTGACTTCAGCCTGCAATTCACTGAACGAATAGACTTTTTCGGAACCGGTTTCAGTCGAAATCGCGATCAGCGCAGCCTTGTCGCCTTGGGTCGCAACCCAGCGATCAACCGCGTTATGGCACAGATTGGTCTTGCCGCCGACAAACCATTGGGTAAATGGCGGCTTGGAATAATCGAGCACTTTTGAATACGGCTGCTGCCAGTCGATCAGCTTGGCTTCACCGTCCCAGAATGCCTGCGGTTGCTCAATCGAATTCTTATAGATATCTGCGAAATTCATGTCTTCTCCAATGGCTGAAAATGAAAATTTTTTGCATCATAGTGCTTGTAGTCGTGCAGACCAAAAAAAACGCGGCTACATGTGACGTGGCCGCGTTTTCATCATAGTTCTTCAGAACGCATCGCCGGGCACGCGTACACAACCTTCCATCAGCACCCGGGCGCTGCGGCTCATGATGGCTTTGGTCACGCTCCATTCGCCACTCACTTGATTGGCTTCGGCGCCAACCCGCAAGGTGCCCGAAGGGTGGCCGAAACGCACCGCGCTGCGCGCACCGCCGCCGGCGGCGAGGTTTACCAACGTGCCCGGTATTGCTGCTGCGGTACCGATGGCAACGGCTGCCGTGCCCATCATCGCGTGGTGCAGCTTGCCCATCGACAGCGCGCGCACCAGCAGATCGATGTCGGCGGCGGCGACCTGCTTGCCACTGGAGGAAACATAGCCGGCTGGCTTGGCGACGAAGGCAACCTTCGGCGTGTGCTGGCGATTGGCAGCATCATCGATGTGCTTGATCAGGCCCATGCGCAGCGCGCCATAGGCACGTATCGTCTCGAACATCGCCAATGCCTTGGCATCGCTGTTGATGGCATCCTGCAACTCAATGCCCGTGTAGCCGATGGCTTCCGCATTCACGAAAATGGTCGGAATGCCGGCATTGATCATGGTGACCTTCAAAGTACCTATGCCCGGCACATCGAGATCGTCGACCAGATTTCCGGTGGGGAACATCGAGCCACCGGCACCCTCTTCGTCGGCTGCCGGGTTCATGAATTCAAGCTGCACTTCGGCGGCAGGGAAAGTGACACCGTCGAGTTCGAAATCGCCAGTCTCCTGCACCGCACCGTTGGTCATTGGCACCTGCGCGATGATGGTCTTGCTGATGTTTGCCTGCCAGATGCGTACGGTTGCCATGCCGTCTTGCGGGATGCGGTTGGCATCCACCAGCCCGCTGCTGATCGCGAATGAGCCCACCGCGGCGGACAGATTGCCGCAGTTGCCGCTCCAGTCGACAAACGCCTTGTCGATCGAAACCTGGCCGAACAGGTAATCGACATCGTGATCGGGCTTGCTGCTCTTGGACAGGATGACCGTCTTGCTGGTGCTGGAGGTCGCCGCGCCCATGCCGTCAATCTGCTTGCCGTAAGGGTCCGGACTGCCGATCACGCGCAGCAGCAACGCATCGCGTGCCGCGCCGGGGACCTGTGCGGCTGCGGGTAAGTCCTGCAGGCGGAAGAACACGCCTTTGCTGGTGCCGCCACGCATGTAGGTGGCGGGGATCTTGATTTGGGGTACGTGAATCATGGAAACTGCTCCTGATAAGGCTGGGCGGCACAGTGATGTGCCGCCCAGCCTTAGGTGAAGATTAAGCTGCTTTAGAAGATTCGAGGAAGTCCTGAGCGAAACGCTGCAGCACGCCGCCAGCTTCGTAGATCGACACTTCTTCCGCAGTGTCAAGGCGGCAGGTCACGGGCACTTCCACACGCTCGCCGTTCTTGCGGTTGATGATCAGCGTCAGCGTGGTGCGTGGGGTACGTTCACCGATCACGTCGAAGGTCTCGGTGCCGTCGATTGCGAGGGTCAGTCGATTCACGCCGGGCTTGAACTCCAGCGGCAGCACGCCCATGCCGACCAGATTGGTGCGGTGGATGCGCTCAAACCCTTCGGCCGCAATCGCTTCCACGCCGGCCAGACGCACGCCCTTGGCGGCCCAGTCACGTGATGAGCCCTGGCCGTAGTCGGCGCCGGCAATGATGATCAGCGGCTGCTTGCGCTCCATGTAAGTCTCGATCGCTTCCCACATGCGGGTGACTTTGCCTTCCGGCTCGATGCGGGTCAGCGAGCCCGCCTTCACCTTGCCGTTTTCCAGAACCATCTCGTTTTTCAAGGTCGGGTTGGCGAAAGTGGCGCGTTGAGCGGTCAGGTGATCGCCGCGGTGGGTCGCATACGAATTGAAGTCCACCTCAGGCAGGCCCATCTTGGCCAAGTACGCACCGGCTGCGCTATCGAGCATGATCGCATTCGACGGCGACAGGTGATCGGTGGTGATGTTGTCACCCAGCACCGCCAATGGGCGCATGCCTGTCATCGTGCGCGCGCCAGCCAGTGCGCCTTCCCAATACGGCGGACGGCGGATGTAGGTAGTCTGCGCACGCCACTCGTACAGCGGACTAACTTTTTCGCCGGTATCGGCGACCACCGCGAACATCGGCTCGTAGACCTTGCGGAACTGCTCGGGCTTCACGCTGGAGGCGACAATGGCGTCGATTTCTTCATCGGACGGCCAGATGTCTTTCAGTGTCACTTCTTTACCGTCAGCATCGATGCCCAGCACGTCTTTCTCGATGTCGAAACGGATGGTGCCGGCAATCGCGTAGGCCACCACCAGCGGCGGCGAGGCCAGGAACGCCTGCTTGGCGTAGGGGTGGATACGGCCGTCGAAGTTGCGGTTGCCGGAGAGGACGGCGGTGGCAAACAGATCGCGCTCCACCACTTCGTTCTGGATCACCGGATCCAGCGCGCCGCTCATGCCGTTGCAGGTGGTGCAGGCAAAGGCGACCACACCGAAGCCCAGTTTTTCCAGTTCCGGCAGCAGTTTGGCTTCTTCCAGATACAGCGCAACGGTCTTGGAACCGGGAGCCAGCGAGCTCTTCACCCAAGGCTTGCGCGTCAGGCCACGGGCATTCGCGTTGCGCGCGATGAGGCCGGCGGCAATCATGTTGCGTGGGTTGTTGGTGTTGGTGCAGCTGGTGATGGCGGCGATGATCACCGCGCCGTCCGGCATCAAGCCCGGTTCATTCTCTACCTTGCCGCTGATGCCGCGCGCAGCCAGCTCCGAGGTCGGCACGCGCTTGTGCGGGTTGCTTGGTCCGGCGATGTTACGCACCACGGAGGACAGGTCGAAGGTGAGGACGCGCTCGTACTCGGCGTTCTTCAGGCTGTCGGCCCAGAGGCCGGTTTCCTTGGCGTAGAGCTCAACCAGTTTGACTTGATCATCCTCGCGACCGGTGAGCTTCAGGTATTTGATGGTCTGCTCGTCGATGTAGAACATCGCGGCAGTGGAGCCGAACTCCGGCGCCATGTTGGCAATGGTCGCGCGGTCGCCCAGCGTCAGGTGGGACGCGCCTTCACCGTAAAATTCGAGATAAGACGACACCACTTTCTGCGCACGCAGGAACTCGGTCAGCGCCAGCACGGTATCGGTTGCAGTGATACCCGGCTGCGGCTTGCCGGTCAGATTGACACCGATGATGTCCGGCAGACGCATCCAGGAGGCGCGGCCCAGCATCACGCTTTCGGCCTCCAGACCACCGACGCCGACGGCAAGCACGCCCAGTGCATCCACCATCGGGGTGTGACTGTCGGTGCCGACCAGGGTATCCGGGAAGGCGACGCCGTCCTTCACCTGCACCACCGGCGACATGCGCTCGAGGTTGATCTGGTGCAGGATGCCATTGCCCGGCGGGATCACGTCGACGTTCTTGAACGCCTTCTTGGTCCAGTTGATGAAGTCGAAGCGGTCTTCGTTACGACGGTCTTCGATGGCGCGGTTCTTGTCGAACGCGTCCGGATCGAAGCCACCGCACTCAACTGCCAGCGAGTGGTCGACCACCAGCTGCGTCGGCACGACCGGATTGACCATGGCCGGATCGCCGCCTTGCAAGGCGATCGCGTCACGCAAACCCGCGAGGTCGACCAGTGCGGTCTGACCCAGGATGTCATGACACACCACACGAGCCGGAAACCACGGGAAGTCCAGATCGCGCTTGCGCTCGATGAACTGTTTCAGGGAATCGGTCAGGGTCGCAGGGTCGCAGCGGCGCACCAGGTTCTCGGCCAGCACGCGCGAGGTGTACGGCAGTTTGTCGTAGGCACCGGGCTGAATTGCATCGACCGCGGCACGCGTATCGAAGAAATCCAGCTTGGTGCCGGGCAGTGGTTTGCGGTTTATGGTGTTCATGGCTCAGTCAAGAAAGAGTGTATGGGCAGGGGTCAGGCTTTACTTCGGTCCTTGATCGGCCCGAACTGCAGGTAGTCCGGGCCGACACTCCTGCTCAAAAAAAATTTATCGGATCTTGCATTCATTGGCAAGCTGCTGACCTGCCTTGGTATTCAACAACATTGATTTGGCCGGAATCTGGATCCAGACGTTACCGCTGGCCGCATCTTCATAACGCAGCGCGCCGGTCGTGGTTGCGACCGCTTGCAGCGGATAGGAGCGGCCCTTCCAGGCCAGGTTAATCGCGTTCAGATGCTGCTGGTCCGCACTGATGTCGACTCGATTGCCGAGTTCGCACTGAAATTTTCCGGCAATCAAGATTGTTTTTGCTGGCGCTGACTGGGCCGTCGGTACCGCAACCAGCGGCACCAGCCCAGTTTCAGACAGCGGCATCTTCGATGCGCAAGAGGCCACCAGGGTTGAAAAAATCAAGGTGGTTGTCAGTCTCAAGGCAATCATAATATTCTCCGTTACCAATGCGCGCCAGCCGGATTGACTAGCGTTCGCTTATAGGTACGAATTCTAAATCGTCCGGACCAACATAATTCGCCGACGGTCGAATAATCTTGTTATCGATGCGCTGCTCGATGATGTGGGCGGCCCAGCCGGAGGTGCGGGAAATCACGAACAACGGTGTAAACATCGCGGTCGGCACTCCCATCATGTGGTACGACACGGCCGAGAACCAGTCCAGGTTCGGGAACATCTTCTTGACTTCCCACATCACGGTTTCCAGACGTTCGGCAATGTCGAACATCGCGGTCGAACCAGCTTCTGTAGAAAGATTTTGGGCGACTTCCTTGATCACCTTGTTGCGCGGATCGGACACGGTGTATACCGGATGACCGAAGCCGATCACGACTTCCTTGTTCTCTACCCGGTTCCGGATGTCGGCTTCCGCTTCATCCGGATTGTCGTAACGCTTCTGGATTTCAAATGCGGCTTCGTTCGCGCCGCCGTGTTTCGGACCGCGCAACGCGCCGATTGCGCCGGTGATGGCGGAATAGATGTCAGAACCAGTGCCGGCAATCACGCGACCGGTGAAGGTCGAGGCATTGAATTCATGCTCTGCGTACAGGATCAGCGAAGTGTGCATCGCTTTTTCCCATGATGCGGACGGTTTCACGCCATGCAGCAGATGCAGAAAATGGCCGCCGATCGAATCGTCGTCGGTCTCAACCTCGATGCGCTTGCCATTGGTGCTGAAGTGATACCAGTACAACAACATGGAACCGAAGGACGCCATCAGGCGGTCGGCGATGTCGCGTGCGCCCGGGGTATTGTGGTCATCCTTCTCCGGCAGCGTACAGCCGAGTACCGAGACGCCGGTGCGCATCACGTCCATCGGGTGCGACGCGGCAGGCAGCGCTTCCAGTGCGGCCTTGACGGAGGCCGGCAGGCCGCGCAGGGATTTCAGCTTGGCTTTGTAACCCGTCAGCTCGGCTGCGGTCGGCAATTTGCCGTGTACCAGCAGATAGGCAATTTCCTCGAATTCGCAGGTTTCGGCGATATCCAGAATGTCATAACCGCGGTAATGCAGATCGTTGCCGGTCTTGCCGACCGAGCACAGTGCGGTGTTACCGGCGGTCACGCCGGATAGCGCGACGGATTTTTTTGCTTTGAATGGAACTGCTTGCGATTCGCTCATTTTTTAAGTCTCCTGGCGGAAAAAAATCTTGGTAGAGCAGGCATGTCGTGCCTGCAATCGATGCAGGCACGGCGGCCTGCACTACTCAAATCAAATGTCCTACTTTTTCTGCGCTGCGAACAGCGCATCCAGATGCTGCTCGAAGTCGTGGTAATTGATCCGGTCATACAGCTCCATGCGGGTTTGCATGGTATCGACTACGTTCTTTTGGGTGCCGTCGCGGCGGATCGCGGTGTACACGTTTTCGGCCGCCTTGTTCATTGCACGGAAGGCCGATAGCGGGTACAGCACCAGACTGACATCGGCGCTCTTCAGTTCTTCCACCGTGAACAGCGGCGTGGCGCCGAATTCGGTGATATTGGCCAGCACCGGCACCTTGACTGCGGCGGCAAACTGCTGGTACATCGCCAGTTCGGTAATCGCTTCCGGAAACAACATGTCGGCACCGGCTTCGACGTAGGCGATGGCGCGCTCCAGCGCGGACTCCAGACCTTCGCTTGCCAGCGCATCGGTACGCGCCATGATCACGAAATTTTCGTCGGTACGGGCATCGACTGCGGCCTTGATGCGGTCGACCATTTCCTGCTTGCTGACGATTTCCTTGTTCGGACGATGGCCGCAGCGCTTGGCGCCGACCTGGTCTTCGATATGGATCGCTGCCGCACCGAACTTGATCATCGACTTCACGGTACGCGCGACATTGAAGGCGCTGGAACCGAAGCCGGTATCCACATCAACCAGCAAAGGCAGGTCGCAAACGTCGGTGATCCGGCGTACGTCGGTCAGCACGTCGTCCAGATTGGAGATGCCCAGATCGGGCAGACCGAGCGAACCGGCTGCGACACCGCCGCCGGACAGGTAAATCGCCTTGAAGCCGGCGCGCTTGGCCAGCAATGCATGGTTCGCGTTGATCGCGCCGATCACTTGCAACGGGGATTCTTCTTGCATTGCTTTGCGGAAGGCCGCACCTGCGGAATATTGACTCATGTCTTCTCCTGATGGATTACAAACTAGTTTCATGCAGATATCTGCACTGGGACTACCGGACTGTACTGCAATCACCGTGCCATGTGGTGTGCCATATCCTGAAAAACACGGAAAAATTAAAAATAAATCATTAAAATCAATGAGATGGAAAATAATATAATGAAAAAAATTAATGTTAATTATATGGCCTGACATGAAATTGTTTCATTGTGTGTTACATTATCGAGCATTGAAACACACATGAAACGCGACCTGAAACATGCTACGCCCTCCTCCTGCCCAGCGCGATGCCGGCGACACCAGCCGCAAACCGGTGATCTGGACCGTTTCGGTCTCGCGCCTGTCCGACCTGTTTCGCGACATTACGCTGGAATATGACGACCGCGCAATCATCGAGCCGATCGATCGGGGATTCGACGATGCCGCGCGCCATATCCGGGAGCGGATGGCGACCGAACACTGCGACGCGGTGATCGCTGCCGGCTCCAATGGTGCCTATCTGAAAAGCCGGCTATCGGTGCCGGTAGTAATCGCCAAGGCCAGCGGCTTCGACGTAATGCAGGCATTGTCGCGTGCGCGCCAGATCACGCCCGACATCGGCATCATCACTTACCAGACCACGATGCCGGCACTCAAGGAATTCCAGAACGCTTTCGGATTTCGGATTGCACAGCGCAAGTACGCGACCGAGGAAGATGCGCGGGCCCAGATCAATGCGCTCAAGGCCAGCGGCATCAAGGCCATCGTCGGTGCCGGCCTGATCACCGATCTGGCCGAAGAAGCCGGGCTGGCAGCGGTGTTCGTGTATTCCGCCGCATCGATCCGCCAGGCCTTCGACGATGCGCTGGAAATCGCGCGCCTGACGCAACTGGAATCGGGCCGCGGCCGCACAGCGCAGGTAGTCGACACGCTACGCGCCAAACATGGCATCACCGATTTGCGCGGCGATTCGCCGATGATGGAAGCCTTGCGCCAGTCGATCGTGCTGTATGCCAAATCGCAGGCCACGGTGTTGATCCAGGGCGAAACCGGCACCGGCAAGGAGCTGGTCGCTCAGGCGATACACCGCGAAAACCCGCGTGCGATCAGCGGCACCAAACCGTTTGTCGCAGTCAATTGCGGTGCGATCGCGGAGTCGCTGCTGGAGTCGGAATTGTTCGGCTACGAAGAAGGCGCATTCACCGGCTCGCGTCGCGGCGGCCACGCCGGCCTGTTTGAAGCCGCGCATCGCGGCACGCTGTTTCTGGATGAGATCGGCGAGATGCCGCTGACGCTGCAAACCCGTTTGCTGCGGGTGCTGGAAGAACGCGAAGTGGTACGGGTCGGCGGCACCCGCCCGATTCCGGTCGATGTGCGCATCATCAGCGCCACCCATTGCGACCTGGAACAGCGCATCCGCGAAGGCCGTTTCCGCGCCGACCTGTTCTATCGGCTGGCCGTGCTGCGCCTGACGCTGGCGCCGCTGCGCGAACGCCCGGAAGACCTGATCGCACTGGCCGAATGGTGCCTGAAAAAAGCGCTGGCCGCGCTCGGCGCCCGTCCGCACCCGAATTTGCACGCCGAACTCAATGCCTGCGCGCCCCTGCTGAGCGCCTATGCGTGGCCCGGCAATGTGCGCGAAGTGCGCAACCTGATGGAAAGACTGGCCTTGTTCCTGGCAGCCGAGCCGCTGCAGGCCTTGTCACCCGGCTTCATCATCAGCGTCGCGCCGGAATTCATTCAGGCATCGATACCAACGGCGTTCGCCGCAGCGCCACTGGCTGAAAGCATCCCGCAAGTGCTGGCGCGCTTCGACGGCAACCGCGCTGCCGCCGCCAAACATATGGGTATCAGTCGCACCACTTTATGGCGAAAAATGCAGCAAGAGCAAATAATATAAAAATATACTGATTAAAGTATATTTAACAAACCACATATTACTTGCGGTAACGTGGCATTTTTTACCCATACCCTAACATTTAACAATGAAATGCAATCCATCCTTATCAAGCGGTCTGCACGCACAACCAGCCGTTATCGCTTAGATCTCGACCTGCGTACCCAACTCGATGACGCGGTTGGCCGGAATCCGATAGTAGTCGGCCGCATCGCGGGCATTGCGCGACATGCCGGCAAAAAGTTGTTCGCGCCACATTGCCATGCCGGAGCCCGGTGTGGCGATTACGTTCTGGCGCGCGATGAAAAACGAGGTTTCCATCATGTTGAAATCAAGTTTATATTGTTTCGACAATTCCAGCGCTCTCGGAATATCCGGCTGGTTCTTGAAGCCATAATGCATGTCAACCTGATAGCAATTGTGTCCCAACTCATGCACCCGGATGCGCTCCGAGAACGGCACCCACGGCACGTCGTGCTGGTACACGGTCAGAAATACCACCCGCTCGTGCAGCACCTTGTTGTGCGACAGGTTATGCAGCATCGCATGCGGCACCCCGTCGCCCGGGCCGCGCATGAAAATCGCCACCCCCGGGACCCGTATCGGCGGATCGGTAAACAGCGAGGCCAGAAAATCCTCCAGCGGAATCGCATGCTTTTCCAGATTGGCCCGCACCAGTTCGCGTCCGCGTTTCCAGGTCATCATCACCGTGAACATGATTATGCCCACCAGCAATGGGAACCAGCCGCCATGCAAAATCTTGAGTGCATTGGCGGCAAAGAAAGTAACGTCGATCATGAAAAAGAAGATGGTGGCACCGATGCACAGCGCCAGATTGTATTTCCAGCCGTACCGTATGACAAAGAAGGACAGTACTGTGGTGGCTATCATGGTGCCCGTCACCGCAATGCCATAGGCGGCAGCCAGGTTGGAAGATGAACCGAAAGCAAGCACCGCCAAGGCAACCGCGCCCCACTGCAGCCAGTTGACCAGCGGCATGTAGATCTGGCCGATTTCCGTCGACGAGGTTTGAATGACCTTCATGCGCGGCAGAAAACCCAGCGCAATGGCCTGCTTGACCATCGAATACGTGCCTGAAATAGTCGCCTGCGAGGCAATGATGGTAGCCACCGTGGACAGCGCGATCAGCGGATAAATGCTCCAGTCGCCGAGTTGCTGGAAGAAAGGGTTAGAAACCGCCGTAGGATCATGCAGCAGCAAGCCGCCCTGACCCAGATAATTCAGCGCCAGCGCCGGGAAAGTGATGAAGAACCAGGCCATGCGCACCGGTTTTCTGCCGAAATGCCCCATGTCGGCATACAGCGCTTCGGCACCGGTCAGCACCAGCACAATCGCGCCCAGCGCGATGAAGGCGACCCATCGATTCTCCAGCATGAACAGGAATGCATGCAGCGGATTCAGTGCCGTCAGGATTTCCGGCGCGGCGATGATGTTGACGATACCCATGCCGGCCAAGGCAGCAAACCAGACTATCATGATCGGCCCGAACCATTTTCCGATGCCGGCAGTGCCGTGTTTTTGCAACAGGTACAAGCCGGTCAGCAGCACCAGCGTCAAAGGCACCACATACGGCTTGAAAGCCGGGGTTGCCACTTCCAGCCCTTCCATCGCGGACAGGACTGAAATCGCCGGGGTGATGATGCCATCGCCGAAAAACAGTGCAGCGCCAAACAAGCCGATCACCAGCAGCGGAAAATGCCAGCGCGATGCCGGCCCGACCGAAGACAGCGTCAGCGCCAGAAGCGCCATGATGCCGCCTTCGCCATGATTGTCGGCCCGCAGCATCAGCGTCACGTACTTGAGCGAGATCACAGCAATCAGGCTCCAGACGATCAGGGAAACCACGCCTACCAGGTTGGCCTGACTCAACGCAAGTCCGTGCTGTTCCGAAAAGACTTCTTTCATCGCATACAACGGACTGGTGCCGATATCGCCATAGACGATACCGACTGCCGCAAGGGTCAATGCCGTCAAACTGCTTTTGGGTTGTTGTGTGGCCAATTAAACACCTGTAGGTTATCGTGCTGCGGCGCAGCATATTGAATGTCGTTTTAAAAAGCAAGTCGAATTATTGCATTCCGACCCTATCCTGCCTGAGATGCGGCATCTGCACGCAGGATTGAAATGCATATTTGAAAACGGTTTATTCTGGTTTAGCAGCCTAAGCCATTGCGTCCGGAGCGGGTGGCGGGTACGAAAAGACGTCCGTTTTTTTATGCGAGCATCGGAATATAGCATTTTAGAGATTGCCGGGGCCGCTGGCGTTAAAATAGCGCCCTGCCCGCTGCCGGGATTGCTGCTGCGGGCCTTATTTATAGTATGGAAGACGGGAATGTTGCGAATAAACGAAATAAAACTGCCGCTGGATCATGCCGCAGCCGACATCAAGACCGCCATCCTGGCGCGCTTGGGCATTCCGGATACGATGCTGGTCAGCTACACGGTGTTCAAACGCAGCTACGATGCCCGCAAGAAAAGCGCGATCATGCTGATTTATGCGCTCGATGTAATTACAACTGACGACGCGACAATCCTGCAGCGCCTGCACAATGACCTCCATGTCGGCATCACGCCCGATACCGATTACCACTTCGTCACCCATGCCAGCGGCACAGGAAAGTTCCCTCCGGTCGTCATCGGCACCGGTCCCTGCGGCCTGTTCGCCGGCTTGATCCTGGCGCAGATGGGGTTCAATCCGATCATCCTGGAGCGCGGCAAAGTGGTGCGCGAACGCACCAAGGACACCTGGGGTCTGTGGCGCAAGGGAGAACTGAATCCGGAATCGAACGTGCAGTTCGGCGAAGGCGGTGCCGGCACTTTCTCGGACGGCAAGCTATACAGCCAGATCAAGGACCCCAAGCATCTGGGGCGCAAGGTTCTGACCGAGTTCGTCAAAGCCGGCGCACCGGAAGAAATCCTGTACGTCAGCAAGCCGCACATCGGTACTTTCAGACTAGTGAAGATGGTGGAGCAGATGCGCGCTACCATCGAAACGCTGGGCGGCAGCTTCCGCTTCCAGAGCCGGGTCGATGACATTGAGATAGAAAACGGTCAGGTGCAAGGCGTGGTGCTGGCTGGCGGCGAACGCATCGAGACCCATCATGTGGTGCTGGCGATCGGCCACAGCGCGCGCGACACCTTCGAGATGCTGCATCGGCGCGGCGTGTATCTGGAAGCGAAGCCGTTTTCAATCGGCTTCCGGGTTGAGCATCCGCAATCGCTGATCGACCAATGCCGCTTCGGCCCGAATGCCGGTAATCCTATTTTGGGCGCGGCCGATTACAAGCTGGTGCACCACAGCGCCAACGGCCGCACGGTCTACAGCTTCTGCATGTGCCCGGGCGGCACCGTGGTGGCGGCCACGTCGGAACCGGGCCGGGTCGTCACCAACGGCATGAGCCAGTACTCGCGCAATGAGCGCAACGCCAACAGCGCGATCGTGGTCGGCATCACGCCGGCCGATTATCCGGGCGATCCGCTGGCCGGCATCGCGTTCCAGCGCCACTGGGAGTCGCGAGCGTTTGAGCTGGGTGGCGGCACCTATCAGGCGCCCGGCCAACTGGTCGGCGACTTTGTTGCCGGCCGCGCATCGAGCGAATTCGGCAGCGTGATTCCATCGTACAAACCGGGGGTGCAGTTGGGCGACCTCGCCAGCGCGATCCCTGACTATGCCACCGAGGCGATGCGCGAAGCCTTCCCCGCTTTCGACAAGCAGATCAAGGGCTTTGCGATGCACGATGCGCTGCTGACCGGGGTCGAAACCCGCACTTCGTCGCCGCTCCGCATCAAGCGCAATGATGACGATTTGCAGAGTCTGAATACCAAAGGACTGTTTCCGGCCGGAGAAGGCGCCGGTTACGCCGGCGGCATCCTGTCAGCGGCGGTGGACGGCATCCGGGTCGCCGAGGCACTGGCATTGCGCATCAACGCCGGACAGTAAACAGGAGTTGAACGGGCATTGGCAGTGAAAATATACTGGCTATTGTATTTTTAGCACCCGCATTTTTTATATGCGGAAATTTGATGAAAAATACATATACTCCAG
>JBDSCZ010000359.1:0-11120 GCA_039920865.1 Burkholderiaceae bacterium | reverse complement strand
CCCTCATCGATTGGCGTGTGGGAACCCATGGTCTGCATCAGGAAATTCTGGGCGCAAAAACGTGCCTGTTTTGGACGCGGTTTTTTGCGTTGGTAGCTGCCGTTCGAGTGCAGTTCCCAGGCATTTACATTGTCTTTCAGATAGGGACGCAAGCCTTCGGCCATCACGCGTTTCTTGAGCGCCTTGTCATATATCGGAAATGCAACTTCAATACGGCGCAACAGGTTGCGGTTCATCCAGTCGGCACTCGATAAGTAGGTGTCGTGCGCCAGATCATTGCGAAAATAATAGATGCGGCTGTGTTCGAGGAAGCGACCGATGATCGAGCGTACCCTGATGTTGTCCGACAGGCCGGGCACACCGGGTTTTAGCGCGCAGGTGCCGCGGACGACCAAGTCGATTTTGACGCCGTCGCTGGATGCACCATACAACGCGCGGATCACCGATTCATCAACCAGCCCATTCATCTTGGCGATGATGTGCGCCGGCCGTCCTTCGCGGGCAATCCTGGCTTCGTTGCGGATCGCGCCGAGGATGTTTTTCTGCAGTGAAAACGGCGCCAGCCAGAGATGCTTCATGCGCTTCGGTACGGTCAAACTGGTCAGGTGCATGAATACTTCATTGACTTCGGCGCCGATCTCGGGGTGCGCGGTCAACAGGCCGAAATCGGTGTAAAGGCGGGTGGTTTTCGAGTGGTAATTGCCGGTGCCGAGATGGGCATAATGGCGCAGCACGCCTGCCTCGCGGCGGATCACCAAAGCCAGTTTAGCGTGCGTTTTCAGACCCACCACGCCATACACTACCTGTGCGCCGGCCAGTTCCAGCTGGTCGGCCCAGTTGATATTGGCTTCTTCATCGAAGCGTGCCATCAGTTCGACGATGACGGTGACTTCCTTGCCCATCCGGGCGGCGCTCATCAAGGCCTGCATCAGATCGGAATCCATGCCGGTGCGATAAAAGGTTTGCTTGATAGCCAGCACATCGGGATCGAGTGCAGCACGGCGGATGAAGTCGATGACGGTCTGGAACGGCTGGAACGGATGGTGCAGCAGCATATCCTGCTTCTTGAGCAGGGTAAAAATATCGCCGTTGGATGGCAGTTGCGGCTGTCCCGGGAAAAAAGGCGGGAAGCGCAGGTCCGGCGCCTGGACATGATCGATCAATTCCGACAGGCGCACCATGTTGACCGGCCCATCGACTGCATACAGGCGGCTGTGGTGCAGCGAAAACTGGTTGAGCAAGAACTGCGACAGATGTTCCGGGCAGTTTTTAGCTACTTCGAGCCGAACCGCAGCGCCGAACTGACGGCTCTGCAATTCGCCCTTCAGCGCCTGCCGCAGATTTTTGACTTCTTCCTCGTCCACCCACAGATCGCTGTCGCGCGTGACACGAAATTGCGAGTAGGCCAGCACTTGCCGGCCGGTAAACAGGTCTTCGATGTGGGCATGAATGATGGAGGACAACAGGCAGAAGGCGACACCGCTGCCGGATAGCGCTTTCGGCAATTCGATCACACGCGGCAGCACCCGCGGTGCTTTCACGATGGCAATCGCGGTGCCGCGGCCAAACGCATCCTTGCCGGATAGCGAGACAATGAAATTCAGGCTCTTGTTGACGACCTGTGGGAACGGGTGCGCCGGGTCAAGCCCGATCGGTGTCAGCAATGGCCGCACTTCGCGCTCGAAATAGGCTTTTATCCAGGCCCGTTGCGCATCGTTGCGTTCGTTATGGCGCAGCAGATGGATGTCGTGCCTGGCTAATTTCGGTAACACCGCATCGTTGAGAATCGTATATTGGTGTTGCACCAGTTGGTGGCATTCGGTACTGATGCGCTCCAGCGTGGCCAGCAGGCCGGGGTGCTCGGTAAGGACGCCGTCGATGCTGTTCTGCGCCAGGATACTGGCGACCCTGACTTCAAAGAATTCGTCCAGATTGCTGCTAACGATGCATAAGTAGCGCAGGCGCTCCAGCAGTGGCACGCTATCGTCCTCGGCCTGCGCCAACACGCGCCGGTTGAAAGCAAGTAAAGACAGTTCGCGGTCAAGAAAGATGCTGCTGTTGGCGTAAGGCGCAATGATGGCAAGATTGGGCTTCATATTTTTCTTATTCATCTTACTTACAAGCTATGACAATAAAATGGAGAGCATGGGCTGAATTATTGCAGCATACGGATGCAATATGACAAGTTAATGACAGCTCGTCTTGGAGATTCATGCTGACTGGGCAAATTTGAAATATATTAATCCGTGTCATAAAGAAGTCATAAATGCTCGGTAAAGTTCGGCTTGTCGCATTTATTTAAACCACGGAGCTGTTATGAATCTGAACAAACTCATTAAATCAGTCGCACTAGTTGGACTAACGGCGGTCTCGGCAATGACGTTTCCGAACGCAGTCGCAGCCAATTTCACCGGTGCAGGTGCGTCATTCCCATATCCGATTTATGCAAAATGGGCTGAAGCTTATAAGGCTGCAACCGGCAATGCTCTGAATTATCAGTCGATTGGCTCCGGTGGCGGCATCAAGCAGATCAAAGCAAAGACCGTTGACTTCGGCGCCTCCGACATGCCGCTCGATTTTAAGGACTTGGAAGCCGAGGGCTTGATGCAGTTTCCCGCAATCATGGGTGGCGTTGTGCCTATCGTCAACGTTGAGGGTATCAAGCCCGGTCAGTTGAAAATGACTCCCGATGTTATTGCTGCAATTTATCTGGGCAAGGTTGTCAAATGGAATGCGCCTGAAATCGTTGCGTTGAACCCAGGTGCGAAGCTTCCGAATCAGGCTATCACCGTAGTACATCGCTCCGATGGTTCCGGTACGACATTTATCTGGACTGATTTCCTGTCCAAGACCAATGCCGACTTTAAAGCTACTGTTGGTGCCGGTACCGCCGTTAAATGGCCTGCTGGTGTCGGTGGTAAGGGTAATGAAGGCGTCGCTGCCAACGTGGAGCGACTCAAGGGATCGATTGGCTACGTCGAATACGCATACGCGAAAAAGAACAACATGTCGTATACCCAAGTCAAGAATCACGACGGTCAGTTCGTGCTGCCTGACGATGCAACTTTCAAGGCTGCAGCTGCAGGCGCTGACTGGGCTCAAACGCCAGGCATGACTGTGCTCCTGACCAATCAGCCAGGCAAGGCAAGCTGGCCCATCACTAGCGCGTCATTTATCATCATGCACAAGACGCAAGCTGATGCAGGTCGTGCGAAGGAAGTATTGAAGTTTTTTGACTGGGCGTACAAAAATGGCGGTGCCATGGCTACTGAACTGGTATATGTGCCAATGCCTGCGCCTGTTGTCAAGCTAGTGAATGAAGCCTGGAAAACGCAACTGAAGGACGGTTCCGGCAAGGCAGTTTGGTAAGATAGTAGTAGTTGCTGGCTACCGGCCGCCAAATGCTTAACAGCTGGCGGCCGGTAGCCATTGTGTCGATCCATTTCAGGATGTCATATGATTCCATTTTTTTTTGAATATCGCACTCCATGAGCGCAAACACTAAAGCCATTTCGGATCAGGTTTTGCGGCAGAGCGGTGGCATAAGCGATGGTCACATATTCAGCAAAGCGCTGAGGGCCACAATGCGCAAGCAGCGACTTCAAGATTTTTTCTTCCATAAACTGACACTCATGTTTGCACTGAGTGTTTTGTTTGTTTTAATGGGCATTATTGTCTCGTTGATGATAGGCGCCTGGCCGGCCTTGAAGGAATTCGGGCTGCCGTTCGTAACCAGCATCGAGTGGGATCCGGTCAACGATAAGTATGGCGCCCTGATCGCCATCTCCGGCACTCTTATTACATCATTTATAGCACTGCTGGTCGCGTTTCCTATCAGCTTCGGCATTGCACTGTTCCTGACTGAAGTCTGTCCCGCATGGTTGAAGCGTCCAATGGGGACCTCAATCGAGTTGTTGGCCGGGGTGCCCAGCATCATTTACGGCATGTGGGGTTTGTTCGTATTCGCGCCCTTGTTTGCCGACTATATTCAGCCAGCGCTGGCCAATACGCTAGGGCAATTGCCAATTATAGGCGCGTTGTTTGCTGGCCCTATGATGGGGATCGGCATGCTGGCAGCGGGTTTTATCTTGGCGATCATGATCATCCCTTTTATCGCTTCAGTCATGCGCGATGTATTTGAAACAGTGCCGCCGGTACTCAAAGAATCCGCTTATGCACTCGGTTGCACTAAATGGGAGGTAGTGCGCAAGATTGTTTTGCCCTATACCAGGATCGGCGTGGTCGGCGCCGTGATGCTGGGCCTGGGACGGGCGCTGGGTGAAACGATGGCGATTACCTTCTTGATTGGCAACGCACAAAATCTATCGTGGTCTCTGTTTTCTGCGGGCAATAGCATCGCTTCCACGCTGGCCAATGAATTTCCCGAGGCTGATTCGGTTTTGCATGTGTCTTCGCTATTCGCTCTCGGCCTGATCTTGTTTGTAATCACTTTCATTGTGTTGTCGGCGGCTAAATTAATGTTGATGGGCATGTCCCGCAAAGAGGGTGCAAAATGAAAAAACTCGAAATGAATCCGGTCTACCGCAGACGCTTGTGGATCCATCGGGTCGGCATAGCACTGTCGTTTTTTGCGATGTCGATCGGCCTGTTTTTCCTGATGTGGATCTTGCTGACCCTAGTCGTTAAAGGTGTTGGCGGAATTGATCTCGCCATGTTCACCCAGTCAACTCCCGCGCCTGGCAGTGATGGCGGCGGTTTGATGAATGCAATTGTCGGCAGCCTGTTAATGGTGGGTGCCGCTGTCTTCATCAGCACTCCGGTCGGCATTCTGGCCGGAATTTACCTGGCAGAATATGGTGAAGTTAGCTGGTTCGCCCAAGTCACGCGCTTCGTTACTGACATTATGCTGTCTGCGCCTTCAATTGTGATCGGCCTGTTCGTGTATGCAATTTATGTTGCCAACGTGCAGCATTTCTCCGGTTGGGCCGGCAGTTTTGCGATTTCCCTGATTGCGATTCCGGTGGTGGTGCGTACTACCGACAACATGCTCAATTTGGTTCCAACCAGTTTGCGCGAAGCAGCATTTGCTCTTGGCGCTCCACGCTGGAAGGTGGCGACTTTCGTGCGCCTGCGCGCAGTTAAAGCCGGTGTCGTGACCGGCGTATTGCTGGCAGTTGCCAGAATCTCTGGCGAAACCGCGCCGTTGCTGTTTACTGCATTGAACAACCAATTCTACAGCGCGAATATGAACGCTCCGATGGCCAATTTGCCGGTCGTGATTTATCAGTTTGCGATGAGTCCATACGATAACTGGCGTTCGTTAGCCTGGGGCGGCGCATTATTGGTGACGTTTAGCGTTCTGGGTCTGAATATCCTGTCGCGTACCTTGTTTAATCAGAAAGTACAGCATTAATTGTCCATCATGATAGATATGAAAAATCAAACGTCTGTGAGCATGAATCCAAAAACGACTATCGAAATTTCTGATTTGAACTTTTTCTACGGTGCTTTTCAAGGCTTGAAGAACATCAATCTGAATATTCACGAAAAGAAAGTGACCGCCTTTATCGGTCCATCCGGTTGCGGAAAATCGACTTTGTTGCGTACGCTGAACCGCATGTATGACCTGTACCCAGGGCAGCGGGCTGAGGGTAGCATCATGTATCACGGCAGCAATATTCTGGCGCAGGGGCAGGATGTCAACATGCTGCGCGCTAAAGTCGGCATGGTGTTTCAGAAGCCGACACCGTTCCCAATGTCGGTCTATGACAACATTGCCTTCGGGGTACGCCTGTATGAAAATTTGTCGAAGGGCGCAATGGATGAGCGGGTCGAATGGGCGCTGAAAAAAGGCGCAATCTGGGATGAGGTCAAAGACAAGCTGAATAAAAGCGGACTTAGCCTGTCGGGTGGGCAGCAACAGCGTTTGTGCATTGCGCGTGGCGTTGCGGTCAAACCAGAGGTGCTTCTGCTGGACGAACCAACCTCAGCCCTGGACCCAATTTCCACCGCCAAGATTGAAGAACTGATTAATGAGCTGAAACAGGATTACACGATTGCCATCGTTACCCACAACATGCAACAGGCAGCGCGGATCTCTGACTATACTGCATACATGTATTTGGGCGAGTTGGTTGAGTTCGGCGAAACGGATCAGATATTCATGAATCCGGCGAAGACGGAAACTCAGGACTACATTACCGGCCGTTTCGGCTAGTAGCCTGTCGTAGTTATGGACCGCTCACGGGATCACAGCCGATTCTCGGATAGTAGGATGGACTGCTGGGGTCACCTTCATCACAAAATTATAAGGAGAACATGATGCCAAATGTGCATTCTTCCAAACAGTATGATCTAGAGCTGGATATGATCCAGTCCAAGGTATTGGCAATGGGCGGCTTGGTCGAGAGCCAGTTCCACGATGCTATGGCGTGCTTTCGCAGCGGCGATATAGTCCAGGCAGAGCAGGTTATCAAGGGCGACGACGCGGTCAATCAGCTCGAGGTCGCACTGGATGATGCCTGCAGTCGCTTGATTGTGCGGCGTCAGCCGACTGCCAACGACTTACGTATTGTCATGTCGACCGGCAATATCATCACCGATCTGGAGCGGATCGGCGACGAAGCCAGCAAAATTGCCCGGGCAGCCAAGAGCATCAAGGAGCGGGAGCGCGATGCAGTAATCCTGAATCACTTCGAGACTGTGCGCGTAATTGCCGCCAACACCAGCAGCATGTTGCATGACACGCTGGATGCACTCGCGCGACTGGATAAAAAACAGGCGATTCTGGTCATCGCGCAAGATGATGGCGTCGATTATGAGTTCCGCTCCATCATGCGCAATCTGATTACTTTCATGATGGAAGATCCACGTACGATTTCGATTGCGCTTGATACTCTTTGGGTTGCAAAGGCAATAGAGCGGATTGGTGATCACGCCAAGAATATCGCCGAGTATGTCATTTATATCGTTGAAGGCAAGGATATCCGGCATACCGATTACGCTGCGGCAAATAAGGATAGCGTAGGGTAAGAATTATGGCTGTCGACAAAATATCAATTCTGGTGGTAGAAGATGAGCCAGCAATTGCCGAACTGGTAGTTTTCACTTTGCGTTCAGCAGGCTGGAGTCCAGTGGTGGTGCGCAATGTTGCGGATGCATGGGAGTTTCTGCAGAAAAATACACCGCAACTGATCCTGCTGGACTGGATGCTGCCCGACCAGACCGGCCTGCGGCTGCTGGCGCGAATACGCGCCGAACGCCAGTGGAATGGCTTGCCGATCATCATGCTGACTGCCAAAACCATGGAAGAAGATAAAATCGCCGGGTTCGATCATGGGGCTGACGACTACATTACTAAACCATTTTCCCCGCGCGAACTGAACGCACGCATCAATGCCATGCTGCGGCGTAAAAGCCCTGAGCATGCGCAGAGCGTGATGGCGATCGATAATGTGATACTCGATCCGCTGAGTTGCAGCGTCAGCATTTGTGGCCAGAAAATCGAGATTGGCCATGCCGAATACAAACTTCTGAAGTTTTTCATGGCACATCCGGAACGGGTTTTTTCCAGGAGCCAATTGCTCGACAAGGTGTGGGGCGACCATGCCATTATTGAAGAGCGCACCGTCGATGTGCATGTGCTGCGGCTGCGCAAGGTCATGAATGGTGCGCAGCATTTAATCAAGACCGTGCGTAGCGTAGGTTATATGCTGACCGAGAAATGAGTGTCCTGACATTATGAGTGCAGCGTTGTTATTCTGGATTCCGGCTGCCTTGCGTTTGGCATTCCTCTTGTCGGGGGCCGCAGTCTTTGGGTTCTTTTTTGGCTTGGTACCGGGTTTGGTTGCTGCGCTGGTGGCGGTTGTCAGCCAGCTTGGCGTACAACTATCCTATCTTTATCAGTTGAATAATTGGCTGGATGAACCCAATAGTGCGCAATTGCCGGACGGTTGGGGTGCCTGGACCGATGTTTTCTCCCGCCTGTACCGGACCCGGCGTATGGATGAAAAAAGCCAGACCGAGCTGACCGAGTGGCTCGCGCGCTTTCGACAGGCCATGCACTTACTGCCGGACGGGGTGGTCATCATGGATGATGTACTGTTCCTTGAGTGGTGCAATCCGGCGGCAGAAAAGCATCTCGGCCTGACCCTGGAGCGGGACAAGGGTATGCGGGTGACCAATCTGGTACGCAGTCCGGACTTCATGGATTACATCATTTTGGGTCGCTATGAGCAACCCCTGACGCTGTCGTTCAAGGATCGCAAGCTGATTGTGCAAATCATTCCATTTGAAAATCGCCGTCAGATTCTAGTCACGCATGATGCAACCGCCTCCGACCGCATCGACATGATGCGTCGGGACTTCATCGCCAATGCTTCGCATGAATTGCGCACACCTCTTACCGTCATTAATGGTTTTCTTGAAATTGCACTCGGCCAGGGCAAGATGGAGTCTCAAACCCGGATTTCGCACTTGAAGTTGATGGCGGAGCAGGGCCGGCGCATGCAGAACCTGGTGGAAGATATGCTGACATTGTCGCGCCTGGAGTCTGTCGACTATCCGATGCGCTCCGAGAACGTCAGGGTGCAAACGTTGCTGGAAAGCATCCTGAACGAGGCCAATGCCCTATCAGGAGGAAGGCATACGGTGACGCTCGAAATTGATGGCCCCAACATCAAGGGTAGTACGGAAGAGCTCAGAAGCGCGTTTGGCAATCTGGTTTCGAATGCCGTGCGCTATACGAACGATGGAGGAATTATCCGGATCTGCTGGAGAATGGCGGCGAGCGGGCCGCAATTTTCGGTGCAGGATAGTGGTATCGGGATTTTGCCCGAGAATATGGCACGCCTGACCGAACGTTTCTACCGGGTCGACAAAAGCCGGTCGAGAGAAACCCAGGGCACCGGCTTGGGCCTGGCTATCGTCAAGCACGTTCTTCTGCGACATGGAGCGACACTATCAATCGAGTCGGCGCCGAACAGCGGTAGCACCTTCACGGTACAGTTTTCCAGCGGCTCTGTGTGCGAGTTGGCAGCACTGCCAATATCCTTATGATTCTAATGCGGGCATTTGATCTGTCCCATATCGCGACCTATTACGTGTTTCATAAGGGTATTTTCCAGGAAAAATAAATGCAGAGTATCCTGGCGTTGAGAAACAATGGTTCGATTTCTGCCTGGGTGCGATCGCTGTCCAGGCTTATCAGACCAGTCTAACGGACACCATATGAAGCGAATGCGGCGTTCTAATCTGAAAATTGCTGTTTAGCATTTTTTCTCATCATGTTGTCCGACTGCGCCGACCTGTTGCCGCGTTCGCGGGAAGAGGTAATAACACCATGGGGAAGTTATGCTGAGGCGCAAGCCATGTTCGACAGCATCATTGATTATGGCACGTCAACGGCGCAATTAAAGGCTTTAGGCATTGATCCCGAAAAAGCGGCAAACGTCGCCATTCTGAGCCACGCAGACTTGCTGCGCAAGATCACCTCTGGATCATCCCTCGATTTTCGTTTGCTGGATGCGGAGTTGTAAAACTGCCTAATGGAAAACAAATCTTGCGTTGCCTATGAAGTCGAACAGACACATCTTGATCGTCAGCGTTTTGGCAATTTCTAGCGGGATTTTCTGAACTCCTCCGCCGCGTGGATATTTCCGGGTGGCAGTTTGATGCGATTGTCGTAGTCAGGAACGCCTGATCAATATACATACTGTGGAGCGGCAAGCCGAATATCCAGCAACTGCAGGAAGAGCGCACCCGTTTGGGGCCGCTGCAAGGTTTGGGTTGTTCCTTGATCCATCGCTAGCCACTACTCCACGCATGTATCTAATATACAGGTCTATGTATTTTATTTTCATAAATGAATAATTGCGGAAACAGGGTAGATATTACTAATACTCCCAGTACTTACCCTGTTTGTTGAGCTGTAGAAATATCCTTGCTTTATTTGTAGCCAGCACGATCCAGAATTTTTTGTGCTGCGATCTGGTTCTTGCCGATGATAGCGATGGATAGTTTCTCAGTCTTGAATTTGCCCAGCGACTCCAGAGCTGGATTATTCGTGGCGACTGAGGGAACCGCTGGCCATTCATTGTTGCCGTCGGAGAAATTGCGTTGGGCCGAATCGCTGGCCAGATATTCCAAAAATTTCACCGCAGCTTTGGGGTGTGGGGCATTCATTGCAACGCCACCGCCGGCTACGTTTACGTGCGCTCCAGAGGTTTTCTGGTTGGGCCAGATAAAGCCGACCTTGCTCATTGCTTCTCGATCTTCCGGTTTGGTTGATCGCATCATGCGTACATAGTAGTAGGTGTTGGCCAATGCCACTCCACATTCACCTGATGCCACGCCCTTGATTTGGTCGGTATCTCCGCCGCGTGGAGGGCGGGCGAAATTGCTAACCATGCCTCGCGCCCATTCTTCCGTGGCTTTCTCGCCATTGCGCTCCACCAGCGAGCCGATCAGGGACAACATGTAAGGATGCGAGCCAGAGCGGGTGCAGACCTTGCCCTTATTTTTCGGTTCAGCCAGCGCCTCGTAAGTTGCTACGTCTTCCGCCTTGACGGTCGCCTTGTTGTAGACGATGATGCGGCCGCGGGTTGAAAATCCATACCACTGTGGTCCTTGGCCGTCGTCATTGCCTTGCAGATGGGGCGGAATGCGAGCTTTCAGTACCTTCGATTTTACCGGCTGGAACAAACCCTCGATTTGCGCGCGCCAAAGGCGAGCAGCGTCCACCATCAGGATGACATCGGCCGGACTGTTCTTGCCTTCTGTCTTCAAGCGTTCCAGCAGCGCATTATCGTCAGCTTCGATGCGATTGATCTTGATTCCGGTTTGCTTGGTAAAATCGCCATACAAAGCATCATCAGTCTGGTAATGGCGAGCCGAATAGATGTTCAGCTCCTTGTCTTCTGCATGAACGCCAGCAACAGCTGACAGCGCAATGGCAACAGCCAGGAGTTTATGGGTGGATTTTTGCATATTGGGTCCTTGAATGAGAATGCGTTTGCAACGTTTAAAGTATAACTGAATATATGTTAAATGGAAATCATTCTCAATTGAGTATTTTGCAATGCAATATAGGGCGGCTAGGAGCCTGTCGGACTTAGGGAATCGAAGCGAGAAATTAGCTGAGCAAGGGCAGATTTTGCCGC
>JBDSCZ010000358.1:0-6516 GCA_039920865.1 Burkholderiaceae bacterium | reverse complement strand
GCGGCACGCAAAAAACTGGACCAGTTCGTCGCCGTAACGCAGCAATTGGGCGCCAGCGCGTAACCAAGCCGCCACCTGCACAATAAATATACTACATATTGTATTTTTTAATGCCGGCCATAATTCTGCGGAAGATGCAGTATTTTTGACTATACCCACAATAAATACCATATCTTTAAGATAGCTACAAAACGAGCAAAGCCATCATGTCCGACATACTGAACAAAATCCTGGCAGTAAAAGCCGATGAAGTGGCCGCCGCCAAGAAATACCGCGCACTGACCAGCCTGCGGCGTGAAGTCGAATCCGATGCCGCAGCACGCAACGATTTGCGCGGCTTTGAGGCGGCCCTGCGAACAAAGATCGATGCTGGCGGCGCTGGCGTGATCGCCGAAGTCAAAAAAGCCTCGCCTTCCAAAGGCGTGATCCGGGCCGATTTTCATCCGGACCAGATTGCCGCCAGTTACGCTGCGCACGGTGCGGCCTGTCTGTCGGTGCTGACCGACGTGCAATTTTTCCAGGGTGCGCCCGAATATCTGAAAGCCGCGCGCACCGCCTGTGCACTGCCGGCTTTGCGCAAGGATTTCATGATCGACCCGTACCAGATCTACGAGGCACGTTCCTGGGGCGCGGATGCGATCCTGTTGATTGTGGCAGCGCTCGATCCCGGCTTGATGGCAGAACTGGAAGCCTGCGCCCATGAACTCGGCATGGGCGTGCTGGTGGAGGTCCACAACGGCATTGAACTGGATGCGGCACTCAAGCTGAAAACCAGGCTGCTCGGCATCAACAACCGCAACCTGCGCACTTTTGAGACATCGCTGCAAACCACGATCGACTTGTTGCCGCGCATTCCCTCCGACAAGCTGGTGATCACCGAATCCGCGATCCATACAGTGGATGATGTGAAGCGTATGCGCGATGTCAATGTTCATGCATTTTTGGTCGGCGAAGCCTTCATGCGAGCCCCGGAACCGGGCGTAGAATTAAGCCGTCTGTTCGCTTAAACCCGGTTAAAAATTTACCCGGCTCGGCGAGCCCAACCCGGCACTGGGAGCCGCCATGCGCACCATCAAGTATGCTTTGATCGCCAGTAGCGTGGCCTTGCTGTTGGGCTGCAATTCGCTGTCAATTTTTAAACCGCAGCCATCGCGCGCTACGCCCGCCTCCAGCGCAAGCCAGACGCTGGGTGAGCCCCAGGCCGGCAATCTCGACGCGTACAAGATCGACGTCGCGCAACACATCCTGGCCGGCAACGCAGACACCATTTTTAACGGCCAATTGCCACCGATGCTGCCGGCCATCGTGGTCGTCAGCATCGGCATCGACGCCGACGGCCAGTTAAGCAAAGCGGTAGTGCAGCGCTCGCGCAATCAGGAAGCCTCCCGGGTCGCTCTGGCCAGCCTCAGGCGTGTCGGCAACTACCCGAAACCGGCCCGGCTGCTGCACTCCGGCAGCAAGATGCTGGAATTCTCCGAAACTTTCCTGTTCAATGCCGATTACAAGTTCCAGCTGCGCACGCTGGCCGGGCCGCAATAGCAATATATAGTGGCAGTATGCCAATAAAGCATGCACTTTCCGCATATAAACAGAGCGATGTCAAAAATACTCTACAGATTGGCTGTTTAATCCGTGGCTGCCTGCAGCCACTCCGCGCGTTTGCGTGCGATCGCCAGCGGCTTCGATTCGGCATGCAAAGACCACTGCGGTACCGAATCGCTGGCCAGCGTGATGTCGAAAGCCATCAGCACATCGCCCCGGTACGCATGCAGCAGCACCGCATCGCCGACCCGGTAGCGCGACAGCAGCGCATCCAGATTGGTCGCGGTCACCCGCAAGCCGTCCAGCGCCAGCAACAGATCTTTGGCCGACACGCCGCCTTGATGGGCGGCACCGCCTTCATACACGTTGGCGACCTTGCAGAAACTGCCGCTGCGCACGCCGCGCAGACCAAGATCAGGCTTGCTCTTGTCGCGTCCGTCCGACAAAATTACGCCGAAAGGCGCCAGCAATTTTGCCAGCGGCAGATCTTCGGTGCCGCGCACAAAGCGCTCGAAGAAGCGCTTCAGCTTGAGGCCGCTGACTTCGTCAACCAGCGCTTCGGCCTCATGCTCGGCAATCCCGGTCAGCTTGCCAACCTGCTTGCCGTGCGCATAAAAATTCTGTCCGTAACGCAGCCAGAGCGCGCGCATCACGTCATCCAGCGATTTTTTGCCCTTGGTTTCAGTTCGGATCGTTAAATCCAGTGCCAATGCCACCAGCGAACCTTTGGTGTAATAGCTGACGATCGCATTCGGTGCGTTCTCGTCCTGCCGGTAAAACTTGCTCCAGGCGTCGAAACTGGATTCGGCCACGCTTTGCTTGCTGCGGCCGCTGCCGCGCAGCACATTATTGATGGTCTTGGCCACCAGTTTGAGGTAAGCCGCTTGGTCGATTGAGCCGCTGCGCAGCAGCATCAGGTCGTCGTAATAACTGGTAAAACCCTCGAACAGCCACAGCAGCGACGTGTAATTTTCCACCTGCAGATCATAGGGTGCAAACGCAGCCGGCTTGATCCGTTTGACATTCCAGGTATGGAAGTACTCGTGGCTGCACAAACCGAGAAAGGAACGATAACCGTCGCTCTTTTCCTGTGGTAACGCGATGCTCGGCAAGTCGGCGCGGGCGCAGATCAGCGCGGTCGATGCCCGATGCTCGAGACCGCCATAGCCGTCGCCGACCGCCGTCGTCAGGAACACGTAACGCGACATCGGTGCACGCTTGTGCTGCGGGTCGAACAGCGCGATCTGCGCAGTACAAATTTTCTTCAGATCGGCGGCCAGGCGCGCCAGATCCAGGTTTGGCACCTGGCCGCTGATGACGATATCGTGCGGCACGCCGTGCGCCTTGAACGACGCCAGCGCAAAAGTCCCCATCTCGACCGGATGGTCGATCAGCGCATCGTAATCGTCGGCCGCGTAACTGCCGAAGCCATAACGCTGCGCCTTCAGTTCCGGCAAACTGGTCGCCACGCGCCAATCTGCATAGCCATCACCGTCCGGACGCACGATATCGACAATGTGCTGCGCGCTCTCTTGCCCAGCCACGCGCAGGAACACACTGCTGCCGTTGAAAAATCCGTGGGTCTGATCCAGATGGGCCGCACGTACCGACAGATCCCATGCATACACTTCGTATTGCACGGTCAGCGGGCCGTGGCACGCCGCCGCCTGCCAGCTGTGCTTATCCAGTTTGCACAGCGCCACTTTCTTGCCGCCGGCTTCAGCCCGAATCTGCACGATGTTGCGAGCGAATTCGCGCAACATGTAACTGCCCGGGATCCAAGCCGGCAAGGTCAGAATCTGCCCCTGCACATCGGGCTCCGGTACCGTCAGCACAACAGAAAACAGATGCGCGGCCGGATCGATGGGGACGATCCGGTAATTGATCGCGTTCTGCACTTCAACCTTCTTGCCAACCTTCATATCACCCCCTCACGTTACCTGCGATGACCGTCAATGCCAGCAGCAACACCACCGAACAGGTCAGGATAAAGCGCATGCGCAGGAACCACTGCGGCAAGCCGTACCATGGGAATACATGCTTATCGACCTGATAGGCGCCAATAAAACCGGCCATCAGAACCGCAAAGCCGAAACCGCCCACGGTGGTCGCAAACAGCGAAATGATCGCCGGCACCACGCCCCACAACAATACTTTTTTAGTCTGTTCGACCGACAGATGATCGGAAACCAGAGCGCCGCCCCAGTGTATCCCGCCGAGAAACGACAGAATCGCAATGCTATATGCCAGTTGCCCGCGCATGAAAACCCCGATCCAGTCTGGCTGAACATTCCAGCTGGCCAACATGAATAATAAAAATGGGATCAAGCCGGCAAAACCGAGCACGTACGCAAAGCGCTTATTCAGAAAATGGGTATTCATGGAGGGGATTGGAATGTGCCAATGCGATGCCGCGCCGGCGCAAAATCGAACGAGTTGGTCAGGCTGACAGTGTAACGGGGATTACTGACAAACAACATGCCGCGTGGTGAATGCGGCATGGCACTATAAATCCCGACTGCGTGCGACTGCGCTGCAGCTGCACACATCGATCAAGTGTAAATTCGAGTGTGATTTACTTGACCGTAGCCAGTTTGGCTTCCAGCCCTTGCACATCGATCGCACCGGGAATGCGCGTACCGTCGGCAAAGAAAATAGTCGGCGTACCGGTCACCTTCAGCTGCTTGCCCAGCGCAAGAACCTTCTCGTGCGGAGTGGCGCAGCCAGCTGCCGCTGCAGGCGCTGCTTTGCCATTCAGCATCCAGTTATCCCACGCCTTGGAGCGATCTGCGCTGCACCAGATATCGCGCGCTTTTGTGACGGAATCTTCCGACAGGATGTTGTACAGGAAGGTGTACACGGTGATGTTGTCCACCTCCTGCAAGCTCTTGTCAAAGCGTTTGCAATAGCCGCAATTGGGGTCTTCGAATACCGCGATCACGCGCTTGCCATTGCCCTTGACGACCTTCATCGCAGAAGCCAGCGGAAGATCGGAGAACTTGATCTTGCTCACTTCGTCGACCCGGGTCTTCGTATAATCCTGATAGGTCGTGGTATCCAGAATGCGGCCGATGAAAAGATATTTGGCTTTCTCATCGGTGTACAGGATATCGCTGCCGACACGGACTTCAAACAAGCCCGAATAAGGCGTCCTGGTCACCGAATCCACTTTCGCACCCGACCCCAGACGCGGCTCGATCATCTTCTTTACTGCCAACTCTTGGCTAGTTTCAGCCACGGCCCACGCCGATGACAACGCCAACATTGCTGCAAGTGCCAATTTCTGCATCTCATTACTCCGGGATTTTTTTGTTATGGCAGACACACTGCCTGAATATCTAAATGTATTAGTTATTGTTTGCTGCCTAAAGCATGCGAAATCAAGCGCCGCTTTAAGACAGGGAATTTATCGATCAAGTTCAATCCGGCATTCAAGACCATGCGCAGCGGCGCAAACTCGGTGGCAAAAAGCCGCGCCAGACTATCGGTCGCCAATTGCATCAGCAGGATGTCTTCCTTGCGAGCGCGGGCATAACGCGCCAGCACCCGGGCATCGCCGCAATCGCGGTGCGCTTCGCGCGCTGCGACCGCTGCCAGCAATCCGGCGACATCCGCGAAGCCCAGATTCATCCCATGCCCCGCCAGCGGATGCACCACATGCGCGGCATCGCCCACCAAAGCCACGCGTGGCGCGACAATCGCATGGGGACGAATCAGGGCCAGTGGAAATGCCTTCACGGCTTCCGGCTGAGCCGGGCGCAACTGCCCCAGCTTTTCGCCGCAGAATGCATGTAAACGCGCCGCGATCTGTGCCGGTGACTCGCGCATCAGCGTTTCCGCCAATGCCTCGGGCGCCGACCAGACCAGCGACACGCGCTGACCAGGCAATGGCAACAAGGCCACGATCCCTTCTGCAGCCGTGAACCACTGATAGGCCACCCCATGATGCGGCTGGTCGCACTCGAAATTAGTCACCACGCCGCGCTGCTCATAAGAGCGGTAATCGATCCCGATATCGCACTGGTTGCGCACCCAGGACTGGCCGCCATCGGCACCGACCACCAACGATGCACGCAAGATCCCGCCATTTTCCAGCGTGATCGCGGCACCCTCACTATCGCAGTGCAACGCGGTCGCACGGCTTTGCACGGCGCGCACTTTAGGCGCGAATTTCAGTGCGGTATCCAGTGCCGCATTCAGATTGCGATCTTCGACAATCCACGCCAATGCGCCGACATGCGCGCCATACGCATCGAAGCCGAGCAAGCCGGAATGCGCGCCGCCATCACCCTGCACCACCATTTCATCCACAATCGCGATCCGCGCCGCATCCAGCGCATCCCACACCTTGAGCGAAGACAGCAGCGCATGTGCAACATGATTCAATGCATACACCCGCGCATCCCAATCCTGCACCAAAGCAGATGTATCCCTGTTCGGAGCGGCAGCAGGACTCAGCAGCGTAACGCGCAAACCCGCCTGCGCAAAGCCCAATGCAGCCACCTTGCCGATGACGCCATTGCCGACGACACAAACGTCACTTTGCACCGGGAGAGTGGGCAAAGTTGCCACTGGAAATGAAGATGAAGTATTCATGAGCGCATTATAACGGCTGAAATCAAAACAAATTTGGCGATAATCTTGCACAATTAAAATTGATTAGCTATAATTCGCCTCCTTGGCCTGGTAGCTCAGTCGGTAGAGCAGAGGATTGAAAATCCTTGTGTCGGTGGTTCGATTCCGCCCCGGGCCACCAAGAACATACCTCACGAAACGCCCACTCATTGAAGTGGGCGTTTTTGTTTGTGGAGTCCACAGTCTTCGTGTCCGGTCCATTTCCGGTAACCATACTCAACTGCGCCCCTCGTCAGCAACGAGGCGTTGGAACCGATGTCACGTATCTGCACGCCTACCACTTCGGAGTTGGGCCAAAGACTGAGCTCGGTCTATCCCATGCACGGGCAATATCCTTTG
>JBDSCZ010000357.1:0-2094 GCA_039920865.1 Burkholderiaceae bacterium | reverse complement strand
GAGCGGACGGCGTTTACGGTGCTGGCGAATATCAGTCTGGCCGTTGGTTTCGGGCTGATGCTGGGCGCTGCCTTGTTCTTGCGCAACGATGCCGGCGGCTGGCGTTCCGGCTTGTTGTGGGGCCTGGCTGGCTACGCGGTTTTTTTCGTTGCGCCTGCTTTGGGCCTGCCGCCGGAGATGCCCGGCACCGCAGCAGCGTCGCTGGCAGATCGGCAGCTTTGGTGGCTCGGCACTGTAGTGGTGACGGCGGGCGGATTATCGCTGCTGATTTTTACGCACAACTGGAAACTCAAACTGTTCGGCGCATTGTTGCTGACTGTTCCGCATCTGATCGGTGCGCCACAACCGGAAGTTCACTTCAGCGCGGCACCGGCCGAACTGGCGCAGGCTTTCATTCAGGCAACCACGATTGCGAATGCCGTGTTTTGGCTGGCGCTGGGTGGCTTGATGGGCTGGTTTTACAAGAAGTTCGCAACCGTTCAGCACGCAGGATGTAACCCTTAAGAATCCGCCATCCCGTTAAGGCGAGGATGACGGATTCATATACTAATATCTGTATATTTAATTACCGCAATTAACGTATGCGGTAAATGCACTAAAAATTTATATACTCCTTGTTTTTTATATTATTTGAATACCGAATTCCATGCTGCAAACCCATACGGTAGAAAGTGTAATGAGAATCCACACCAGACACGTATTCATGTGCGTAGGTCCGCGCTGTACCGAAGATGGCGTGCAGGCGCAAGCCATGTTCGAATTGATGGGGGCGAAGATCGACGCCCGCCCGGAGCTGCGCATCAAGCGCACCCGAACCCACTGCATGGTTGCCTGCCAGAACAAGGGGCCGATTCTCGTCGTGTATCCGGAAGGCGTTTGGTACCAATGCGCGGACGAGGCAGCGCTGGTACGCATCGTGGTCGAACATTTGGAGGCCGGGCGCGAGGTCGGCGATCTGATTTTTCATCGGCTGGCCGAAGGCGATACCCGTCCACCGGAAAGCAACCATGTCTGAAACGATGGCGCCGAATGCCCGCATCGCGTTGCTGACCCACGCACCGAACGATCTGACCGTGCTGCACAGCGCGCTGGCGCAACTGCCGCAAGAATTTCCTGCTGTCGCCGGAGTAAACCTGCAGGCATTAGAGAATGAAGCGCAGATGGCGGCGCTGCTGACGCATGAACTGGCCGACGCACAGATCATTATCCTGCGGGTATTGGGACGTCTTGGCAGCGTGCCGGGTTTTGCCGAACTGTTGCGACAAGTCCAGAATCGCGGCCTGCATTTGATTGCCATCAGCGGCACCGGTGAACCCGACTTGGAGCTGGCGGCTGTATCGACTGTTGAATCCGATGTATTGCAGCAGGCGCTGACGTACTTTCAGGCCGGCGGCAGCGTCAATCTGGCGCAACTGCTGCGTTGTTTATCCGATCATTTTCTGCTGACCGGCTTCGCTTACGAGCCTGCGGTTGCCTTGCCCGAACATGGAATCTACCACCCGGATCTGGCCCAGGGCGCCGGCATCGATGACTGGCTGGCGCAATGCGAATTGAGACATCCGGCACAGCGCCCAAGCGTCGGCATCATTTTCTACCGTGCGCACTGGATCAGCGGCAACACGCGCTTTGTCGATGCGCTGATCGATGCGCTGGAAAAGCGCGGGATGCATGTGCTGCCGGTATTTACTTCGTCCTTGCGTGCCGGCAGCGCTGGCGGCGCAAAGCTGCCGACTGCCTTAGCTTATTTCACGGCTTCAAACAACGGTCAGTCGGTTTCGCATATCGACGTGCTGATCAACACCACCTCGTTTGCGATGGGCGAGATCACACCGGGCGGGCCAACTCCTGCCGGCTGGTCGGTAAGCGCACTGGAACAGTTGAATGTGCCGGTGTTGCAAGCCATTACCAGCGGCATGACGCAAGATCAGTGGCAGCAATCGGCGCGTGGTCTGAATCCGCTCGATGCGGCGATGAATGTGGTGTTGCCGGAGTTTGACGGACGCATTATCAGCGTGCCGGTTTCGTTCAAGGCCAGGGCTGTCGGCCATTCCAAAGAGCTGATCGAATACGAACCGGTCCCGGATCGGGTCGCTC
>JBDSCZ010000356.1:0-2039 GCA_039920865.1 Burkholderiaceae bacterium | reverse complement strand
TAGGAGCCGTGGCCGACACTGTTGATGCTGCCGTAGGATTGCTTGATGAAGCGATTGACAAAAGCCAGCCTGCCTTCGTTGGTGCTGGACATCAAACCGACCTGATTGACCTTGGGGCCGAATTCGGGCTGCTGCGGATCAATCGGTGTTGTCAGGTCGCGCAACGCCCGTAAACCTTGCACCTCGCCTTCGCCGAACAGGTCGCCGCCTTCGACGACCTCCTTGACCAGCTGGTCGAAATCGATCGGCTGCCAGCGGCCGCTGCCGCGCGGACCGACGCGCTTCATCGGTGCCAGAATGCGGAACGGCGACTCCATCTGCTCCAGCGCACCGTTGCCGCGCGCGCAAGCGGTCGAGCGGCCGGCCAAGCCTTTTTCTTCGTGGCGCGTCAGCGACAGGAAGCTGTCGCGAATCGAGGTCTGGTAGGGCAACGCCGGATCGGCCGACAGCGGGCTGTACGGATTGCCGGCCACGCGCAGCACTTTGCCGCTTTTTTTATCGATGCGCACCCGCACGCCGCAGAAAGTGGTGCAGCCCATGCACATGGTGTAGCTGACTTGTTGGGCGGTGTTGACGCTGAGTGCGCCGGTGGCGGGATCGACGCTGAATTCGGGTGCCAGCGAATTGCCGTTGAAGCGTTGTTTCGGCTGGTCCTTGCCCAGTACATGATCGAGCATGCGCTCGGCAGTGGTTGCGGAGCCGGCAGCAAAGGCGGTCAGACCACCACCGATGGCGGCCTTGCGTAAAAACGAACGGCGTTTGTCTTCCATGACAATCTCCTAGTGCTGGGCAATCGCGCTGGTGGCGGTTGCGTTGGTTTCTTTTGTATTGCGATTGGCGAATGCCTGACCGGCCCATGGCAAATACTCCACCATTAATAGCAGCAGCGCGATCCACAAGCCCAACGTGCCGAAAATGCCGAGCAAGCCGTCACTGCCTAGCGGCAGATGGTAGTCGTACAGACCAGCACCGGTTTTGGGGATGGACTGGCCGCCGATGAGGATGGTCCAGCGCATCATCCATGCGCTGTGTATGGCAATCAATCCGGTAATCCAGCCGCTGGATGCCGGCCGCCACAGTGCCAGCGCTATTGGGATAATCGTAGCCAGCACTGCCCACGCTGCGCTGAGTTGCCATTGCGGCAATCCAGCTACCTGGTTGAAGGCCGCGCTGTGCGATGGACTGATGCCGGACATGCTGACAAATAGCCAGCCGCCGCCCAGCGTCAATACCACCGCCAGAGCCAGTGTAAGCAAGCGGTTCAGGCTGATTTCCAGTTGCACGTCGCGACTGTTGCGGCCACCTACGGTCCGGTTGAGCAACAGGCACAAGCCGATCGCTCCGGCGAAGGCGGTGGCGGCAAATTGAAACGGCAGGAATGGCGTATTCCACAATGGACGGGCGTGAATCACCATCACTTCCATGCCGGTATACAGCGCCACCAGCACCGCGCCGATCAGGGTTAGCAGCGCTGCGGCCGAAATGGCCTTGTGCGACGCTGCGCCGCCATGGCCAGCCAGGCGATACAGGCGGCGCAGAAATGCGTTTCCGCCCTGGTCCTTTGCGGCAAAATCTGCGCGCAGCGCCAGCCATGCATACAGCAGCAAGCCGCCCAGATAGATCGGGATAAAGAACGAGCCCCACGACATCCAGGATTGCGGCTGGAAATGCAGGTAAAAATTCAGGAAACGACCGGGGCCGTGCAGGTCGGCCAGCAGCGCGACCGGCGCCGTCAGGCCGCACGCCAGCGCCCCGAGCAGCGCCAGCCGGGCCAGCCTTTCATGCTGGGCGCGGCCGACGACGAAATACGGTAGCGTCAGCATGAAGCAGCCGTAACTCAGCCCGATCAGGAAAAAATACGAGACTGCCCACGGCAGCCAGGCTACCTCGCGCGTGACGTTGAGGACTTCAATGATTTGGCTATCCATGATTTACGCTCCGTGTCCGCTCGGTTGCCACAATGTGCCTTCGCCTTCTACCTGGCCCTGGAAGCGGTGGTCCAGTCCGATATAAAACACATGCGGTTGGGTGCCCATTTC
>JBDSCZ010000355.1:0-35597 GCA_039920865.1 Burkholderiaceae bacterium | reverse complement strand
GCGGTGCAGCAGGTTGCACGGCATTATGCCGGCCTGTTTGGCGACGATGTAGCGTTGGACACATTGCGCGAGCAATATGCGATGAATCCCGGCTCGCTGCAGGATCCGGCGGACCGTCAGGCATTGTCCGCTTTCTTTTTCTGGAGCGCCTGGTCGGCCACCACCGATCGCCCCGGCGAAACCAATCTGAGCTATACCAGCAACTGGCCGCATGAACCGCTGGTGGCCAATACGCCGACCGCCGGCACCGGCATCTGGTCGATCGCCAGTGTGATCTTCATGATTGCTGCGATTGCCGGCATGATTTTTTATCATTCGGTTAGCAAGGACGAGCGCGATCCGACGCCGCCCAAGGCCGATCCGCTGTTCGACCTGAAACCGACGCCATCGATGCTGGCCACCAAAAAATATTTCTTCGTGGTGATCGGCCTGATCATTGCCCAGGTCGGCATGGGGGTTATCACTGCACACTATGCGGTCGAAGGCACCAGCTTCTTCGGTTATCCATTAGGCGAGATTCTGCCGTTTGTCGTCAGCAGGACCATCCATACCCAGTTCGCGGTATTGTGGATCGCCACCGCATGGCTGGCCACCGGTTTGTATATAGCGCCGGCGATCTCCGCTCATGAGCCGAAATACCAGAAACTCGGCGTCAATGTGCTGTTCTATGCATTGTTGTTCATCGTGGTCGGCTCTACCGTATCCGGTTGGATCGGCACCTTGCAGCATCTGGGCACCGATTTCGGTTTCTGGATCGGCAATCAAGGGCTGGAATTCACCAGCATGGGCCGAGTCTGGCAAATTCTGCTGTTTATAGGCTTGTTGTTCTGGGTCTTGTTGCTGGGCCGCGGCTTGCTGCCGGCTTTGAAAAAACCGTCCGAAAGCCGTGGCCTGATCGCGATGGTATTTCTGGCTGCGCTGTGCATCGGCGGTTTTTATGCGACTTCGCTGGTCTGGGGTCAGGACACGCATTACTCGATCGTCGAGTACTGGCGCTGGTGGTTGGTGCATCTGTGGGTAGAAGGCTTCTTTGAAGTGTTTGCCACCGCTGTCATCGCCCTGTTGTTCACGCGTCTGGGTCTGATCCATGCTGCCACCGCAAATACCGCAATCGTGCTGGAAACCATCGTGTTCCTGTTCGCCGGCATCCTGGGCACGCTGCATCATCTGTACTTTACCGGCACGCCGACTTCGGTGATCGCGATCGGCTCGATGTTCTCTGCGCTGGAAGTGGTGCCGCTGGCAATGATAGGCGTCGAGGCCTATCGCAACTATCAGCGCTCCAAGGCCGCACCTTGGGTGCAAACCTACAAGTGGCCGATCCTGTGCTTTATTGCGGTGGGTTTCTGGAACGTGATCGGCGCCGGCTTGTTGGGTTTTTCGGTCAATACCCCGATCGCGCTGTATTACATGCAGGGCATGAACCTGACGGCGGCCCATGGCCACGCGGCATTGTTCGGCGTGTATGGCATGCTCGGCATAGGCTTGCTGTTGTTCTGCCTGCGCGGTCTGACGGATCGGGCTGCCTGGTCCGACAAGCTGCTGCAGCCGATGTTCTGGTCGCTCAATATCGGTCTGGGCATGATGGTGTTCATCTCGCTGGTGCCGGCCGGTATCTATCAAGCCTGGGCCAGCATTACTCAAGGCGTATGGTATGCGCGTTCGGCTGAAGTGGTGCATTCGCATCTGATGGAAACCTTCGTCTGGATGCGCGTTCCCGGTGATATCGTATTTTCGATAGGTGTGTTTTTCCTGGCATTCTTTGCTCTGCGCTTAGTTACCGGAGCCAAGCGCACGCAGGAAAAATCAATGCCAGCCGTACGTCCGATCAAAGGTTGACCGGACCGGAGCAGGCCGCAGCTGTGCCGGCCTGTTCCGATATTTCTACGCATTTTTTATACGCACTTTATACGCACTTTTTGAAATCATTTTAGATAAGGAGTTTTATCATGGCCCACGATTGTTCACACCCAACCACGGCTGCAGGAATTTATCCATTTGATGCCCGCGGCGTCGCCAAACGGTTTCGGCACGCAGCGATTTTTGGCGCACTGGAAGCCTTGCAGCCGGGCGAGACCATGCGCTTCTGTAACGACCATGATCCATTGCCGCTATTGGCGCAAATTAATGGCCATTACGGTGCGGGCGTCAAGATTGCCTATGTATCGCGCGAACCGGGCGAGATTGTCATCGATTTTCAGGTGACTGGATAATCCAACGGGACAATCGATAGTCTGCCTACCATTGAAAATGGCACCTTCTGACTGCTATAGTGACTTAGATTCAGATTCACAATAAAAGAGGATGGCGCGATCGCTAGCCGGTTGCGCCTGCAGATGTCATCACAAGAAAGGTAAGAACATGTTCAAGACGATACTCGTGCCGACGGATGGTTCGCCGCTGGCGGACCAGGCAATTAAGGCCGCGATTGAATTCGCACAGTCCAATGGCGGAAAAATAGTCGGGTTGTCGGTAGCCGATCCTTACCCGTACTCGCCGCTGACTGATGGTTCGGTTGCGGTGGACGCGGGCAGCTATGAAGCTAAGATGCGCGAAATGGCGCAAACGCACGTCCAGAAAATCGCGGATGCGGCGCAGGCGGCGAATGTCACGTGCGAAACCTGCGTGCGGCAATCATTCAACCCCTATGAAGAAATCATCAGCGTCGCCAAAGAATATCAATGCGACGTCATTTTCATGGCTTCGCATGGGCGCAAAGGACTGAGCCGGTTGTTTGTCGGCAGCGAAACGCAAAAAGTGCTGGCACATTCGTCCATCCCGGTTCTGGTGTTCCGTCAGGAATGACCTGCTTGTCACCACACTGATCCGCACACCAAGCCCTGCTGAGCGGGGCTTTTGTATCTGTGTATTGTTGCGCCATCGCGCGCAGCTCTTCTTCCTAAGCCGGAAACATCGAGGCGTTCCCATGACTTATCTTGCCATCAGGCACCTTCATATCACTTGCGCGCTACTCAGCGGCAGTCTGTTCTTGTTGCGCGGATACTGGATGCTGCTGGATTCGCCGGCCCTGCAACGACGCTGGGTCAGGATTGCGCCGCATGTCATCGACACCTTGCTGCTGGCCAGCGCGCTGGTCATGGTGTTCTGGAGCGCGCAGTATCCGTTTGTGCAGAACTGGCTGACGGCCAAGGTGATCGCATTGCTGGTCTATATCGGACTCGGCACCATAGCCTTGAAACGCGGTAAAACCAGGACGGTTCGGGTGAGTGCGTTTATCGCTGCGCTGCTGGTGTTTGCTTACATCGTGGGCGTGGCATTGACCCGGCAGGCGATGCCGGTTGGGTAATGCGCTGGCACTTCAGATCAATAAGCGAATTGTTATCGCACCGCTGATGGATTGGTACTATGTGGTGTATTATTTTTACCGCAATAAAATTATGCGGAAAACAGTGCATTTATTGAAAAATTGCGGGAGTATGTTGATAATGTGATTCCGTAATGTATTATCACCACGCGCCAGGCGACAAAATCATGAGTGACGTTCGTCGTTGGAGGTTCACCGATTGCCGACTGCGATCAGTTTCGCTTAAGGTTCCAGACTTGCCACCACGCGCGCGATCACGGCTTCTGCCTGCACCGGGTCGAAGTCTTCGTGCAGGCGTTTCTTGACGCCGTATTCCTGCAGCTGGTGATAACTGTCCGGCGCAATGTCGTGCCGCGACAGGCAATTTTTGGTGCAGGCCAGCGCGCAGCCGTCGAGCGCGATGATGCGTCGCCCGGACCGTGCAATCTTCAGCAGATGCGGCACGTCGCCGCCGATGCCGGCGATGCAGGACATTTCTGCCACGCCGCGTCGGTCCAGTTGCAAGGCAACGTGGTTGGCCAGTTGTGCCGCGCTCGAACAGCCGGAACAGGAATAGATCAGCGGCAGGCCGGCATTGATAGCGGCATCTTTTGCATTCATGCAAAAAACTCTCTTGTTTCTGACATTCTAAAAACCTTTACAGCGTTTGTTACGCTTTCAGTTTCGCCTTCATGCGCGCCAGCACGTTCTCGGGTGATATCTGGGCCAGATGAAAAACCGGCAGTTCGATCGCATCGATAGTGTTTTTTATCAGCAAACCCAGTTCGGTGTCGCCTTCCATCGACAGCCGTCGGCTGAAGAACAGCGTGTCGGGATCTTCCTTGCGCTGTGCCAGCAACAAAAAGTCGTGCGCACTGGCGCTGATGGTCAGATCCGCCACGCCCATGTTGCTGCAGGCAGAAAAACTTTTCTGGGTCCATTGGAAGTCGAACGACAATTGCGCATCGCTGATCGTGATGCGCAATTTTTTATCGGTCAGCGATTCGCGCACATCGGCAGGCAGATCCTTCAGCAGCGCCAGATTCAGCGCGGTGACGAAAATTAACGAGCCGGGATACGCAGGCAACAGCGACAACAATTTACCTACCTGTTTTGGGATTAGAAAACGGCTTTGATTCATGAGTATTTCCTCAGTTTTTATACTACGTAAAGCAATACGGCAAAGTAATGGCAGGCGCTGCCGCCCAACACGAACAGGTGCCAGATGCCATGCCCATGGCGTATTTTTTTGTCGTACACGTAAAAAATAATGCCTATCGTATACAGCAGTCCGCCAGCCGCCAGCCAGCCAAATCCTGCCAGCGTCAGCGCCGATATCAGCGGCACAATCGCAATCAGCGCCAACCATCCCATCAGCATGTAAATTGCCAGCGACAACAGGCGCGCGCCTTTGGCGAACCAGACTTCCTGCACGATTCCCAGCAATGCCAGGCCCCATACCGCACCAAACAAGGACCAACCCCAGGCGCCGCGCAATGTCACCAGAACAAAAGGGGTGTAGCTGCCGGCAATCAGCAGGTAAATCGCGCAGTGATCGAACTTGCGCAGCATATCCTTGGCAGCCCCGCGCACGCTGTGATACAGCGTGGAGCCGAGATACAGCGTCAGCAGCATTGCGCCATAGATGCTGACGCTGACGATTTTCCACGGGTCGCCCAGGCGTGCCGCCAGCACAATCAGCAGCACCGATCCGATTGCGGCCAATACCGCGCCGACCAGATGACTGATGCTGTTGAATTTTTCACCGTAATACATAAAACTCCTTTAAAAATTTGCTGCGCATGAGACGCTGGGCACAATTCCTGAAGGAGCTTATCTATCTATCCATTCTTCCATTCTCACGCGGCCAGCAGCTCCAGCCCGGGTTTACCATACCAGTAACCGTTGCAGGGTTGATCCGGCATCAGTGCGCGCATCGCTTCCATCGCCTCGGCCGCTGGCGCCTGCTGCGCCAGCACCGCATGGAATAGCTGGATGATTTCCTCGGTATGCTGCGCCTGCGGGCTGATCCGCACCACGTCCACGCCCAGGTCGCGCATCTGGTCCACTTCATTGATCAGATTGTAGACCAGCGCGGATTGGGTCTGGATGCCGTTGAGCACCAGAAAATCCTTGCTTTCACGGGTTTGCAGCATCAGGCCGTCCGGATAATTCAAGCAGACGAACTGGCAATTGTCTTTCGGCAGGTTGTGGTGGCGCGCGGTAAAGCAGCGCGCCGAGAATGCCAGCGGCATCCGGCCATACGCGAATACTTCGGTTTCCAACCCGGCCGGCCTGCCTGCCTGCATGTGGGCAAGATCGTCACGGTTCATTTCAAGCGGCATTACCCAGCGTTTGGCGCCCAGACCGGCAATGAGTTCAAGCGAAGGGGAATTGTATAAATTGAGGTGTTGCCCGGCAATGAATGGCGTCTTGGCGCTCAGGCAATGCACCGCGCCCATATCGTTGGCCTCGACCGTGAAGCTGCCATTTTCGGTAATCTTGCGCAGGGCGGCGGTGTCCGCGCCGGACTCGATCAACACCAGCGTCGACAGCACAACTTCCTTGCCGGCAGCGCGCAGGCTTTCGGCTATCGTCAGCCAATCGGACGGACGTAGTTCATGACGGCGCGAGCACACCGTTTCGCCCAGATAAACGATATCGACGGCGCTGCTGGCGACGGTTTCGTAGAACTTGAATATCGCATCGCGAGGCCAGTAATACAGTATCGGACCCAAAGCAAGTTTCAAAATGCATTCTCCTGTGCAGTTATTTCCAAGGGCGGTGATACGCCCCCAATGTGTGTTGCTGCCCTTCGGCGACCTTGTCCAGATCCGTCATCCAGGTCGGCTTGACCGAATAGCGCTGCTGGTTTTCGCGGCAGCTGTCGATTGCTTCGCGCCAGACCTTGGTCACCTGCGCGGTATAGGCAGGGCTGCGCTGGCGGCCCTCGATCTTGATTGCGCGCACGCCCATGCGCATCAGCTGTGGCAATAATTCCAGCGTGTTCAGACTGGTCGGCTCTTCAATCGCATAATAGTTTTCGTTGCGGACATCGAAGCGGCCTTTGCACAGGGTTGGATAGCCGGCGTTTTCGCCATCGGCGTAACGATCGATCAGCACCCCATTCAGGCGCGACTCCAGCCCTGCCGGTGTTTGCTGCCAGCGCACCGCTTTGGCCGGCGAGCACACGCCATGGGTGTTCGGCGCTTCGCCGGTAACATAAGACGATAGCGCGCAACGGCCTTCGACCATCACGCACAGGCTGCCGAAGCCGAATACTTCGATTTCGACCGGGGTCTTTTTGCTGACCTGTTCCACCTGCGCCAGCGACAAGACCCGCGGCAGCACCGCGCGCGCGATGCCAAAGTGCTGGTGATAAAAATTGATCGCTTCAAAATTGGTGGCAGAACCCTGTACCGACAGGTGCAGCCGCAAGTCCGGATGATGGGTTACCGCGTATTGCATCAAGCCCGGGTCGGCCAGAATCACCGCGTCGACGCCGGCAGCGGCGGCGCGGTCGATTGCGCTGCGCCATTGCTGCCATCCGGCAGCCTGCGGATAGGTATTCAGCGCCAGCAGTACTTTGCAACCGCGATCATGTGCATAGCGAATGCCGGTGGCGATGGCGGCATCGTCAAAATTGAGGCCGGCAAAGTTGCGCGCATTGGTGGCATCGCGAAAGCCCAGGTAAACGCAATCGGCGCCGTTGTCGACTGCAGCTTTCAGCGCCGGCAGGCTGCCGGCGGGGCAGACCAGTTCCATTTTTGCCATGGCAGGCGTGGCTGCTTCAGTTTCGGGCAAGATATCTGCGGATGTATGCGTCATGGTGTATGTGTCAGTGGCAATAAGGTGGCAATAAGGTGGCAATTAAGTTGTAATTTGGCATTGGCGGAGAATGCGCATGGATGGCCCGATGTCCATCAGATCGGCAGCAGATGCCGTTCCAGCGTTTGGTTCGTCAGATCGGCCGGATACCGTCCGGTCAGCATGTATTGGATCAGTTCCTGTGCCGATCTGATCGCGCTGCCGAAGGGCAATTCTTCGGAGCCGCGGAAAAACAGGCCGCGCTTGATGTCGCCGTTCATCGCGAAAGCAAGCTGGGTATCGATGCAGAACTGCCCGGCCTTGGCGATGCCGTCGCGCCAGCCGCATTGCAGCAGGCAATCGAAGCCCACCGTGCAGGGCTTGACCTTGGCGATGCTCTTGAGCTTGACTTCCTTGTCTAGATAATTGGCCAGCCACGGCGTGCGTACCGCGCGCGCCGGCAAGCCGGTGTTGCTGATGAAAGTAACAATTTCTTCCGGACGTGCTTCCACCAATACCTTTTTGAAGTTCGGATGGGCATCGCCCTCGGTTGTCACCGCGAACGGCGTACCGAGCTGGACCGCGCTCGCGCCCAGAGCGAATAGTTCGCGCACTTCCTGGTGGTTATTGATGCCACCGGCAGCAATCAAGGGAATCCGTTCGCGTTCAAGGCCAAGCTGCTTGAATAGTTCCAGCGTGCCTTCGAGCACGGTAGGGAAGGCGAAATGCGGATCGGATACGTCTTGCGGATTCGCAGCGCCCAGATGTCCGCCTGCATAACGCGGATTCTCGATCACGATGGCGTCCGGCAATCGATTTTTGCGCATCCATTTTTTAAGAACCAGCCCGATGCCGCGCACGTCGGACAGAATCGGAATCAGCGCGACCTTAGGATATTGTGCGGTCAGTTCCGGCAAGTCCAACGGCAAGCCGGCTCCGACAACGATTGCGTCGATGCCGCTGGCACAGGCCTGGCGCACCGAGGCTGCATATTCCGACACCGCACGCATGACGTTGACGGCCAGTATGCCGCGGCCGTCGGCCAGCACGCGTGCCGCCTTGATTTCGCGATCCAGCGCAATCAGGTTGACGCTGTCGATCAATTCCTTGTCGCGCGAAGCATCTGTTCGCGCCATCAAATCCGGATGGTGGCGGCGCAGATCGACGCTGGAGATGGTGCCGAGCGCGCCGGATTTTGCCACGCTGCCCGCTAGCCGGTGTGCCGAGATGCCGACACCCATGCCTCCTTGGGCGATGGGCAGCAATATTTTATCTTTGAGTTTAAGTAACGGTAATGCAATTTGCAGCACAATGATCCTTATTGTTGCCAGCCAGAATTTTTATCGCTCCTGAGTTCTTCAGGAGGGTTATTTAAAATTTATGGGGTATGGCTAAAATCAAGCTTATTTTCGCATGATTTAATGGCTATTTAAAAAATACACATACCGGTATTTGATTCTACGCATGACGGTTGGCCACGCGAAGAGGGAATTCTATATTTGTCCGATCATTTTAGACTCGCACCAGCCGGTGAATCCTTAATATAGATCAATGGGGTGGGGCAAGGCTTGATGTGAGAATGCCTCATCGTCCATTTGGGTCATTATCATGAAAACGATTAGCGAATACTTGGGTTCAGATCACAAACGTTGCGATGCCTTATTTGCTGCAGCCGAACACAGCGTGGATAAGGCTGACTGGGCGCAAGCGAAAGCTGCATTCCAGTGCTTCTGCGAAGCGGAGGTGCGCCACTTGGCGATGGAAGAAACGATTCTGTTTCCGGCTTTTGAAAATACAACTGGCAACACCAATGGCCCGACAAGCGTCATGCGCGCCGAGCACAAGCAAATGCTGGGACTCATTGAGCAGATGAGCAACGCAATAGAAGAGCTGAACGCGGCCAACTTCTTTGGCTATGCGGAGACGCTCAATATCATGATGCAGCAACATAATATGAAAGAGGAAAGCATGTTGTACCCGATGACTGACAGGGCGCTTTTTGATAAATGTAACGAAATTGTTGATGCCATGAAACATATCAATCATGTGATCGCTGCTTTGGATAAGGTCGACTGAAAAAGTGAACAACGAGATCGAACTGAATGTCTGCGGTCTTGAGCCGCCCGAACCGATGGAGCGCGTACTCGATGCGATTTCGCAGATGAGTCCGGGCCAGCGTTTGCGCATGGTGATCGACCGCGAGCCGCGTCCGCTGTATCGCATTCTTGACAATAACGGCTTTGCACACGAGACCCACACCAGGCCGGATTATCTCTATGAGATATTGATTTGGCACAAGGTCTGATGCAGCGAATTTTATCGTTTGATCAAACCCCGCCGCTGTCAGTACCGCTGCGTTTTTTTCTGACAGCACCGGCGTTTGCCATCATTGCTTCCCTGTTGCTTCTTTGGTACGGCCCACAGGCGCTGGAATCGCGCTGGTCTGAGTTGACGCTGGCGCTGACACATTTGCTGGTGCTTGGATTTCTAGCTGCTTCGATGATAGGAGCGCTGATACAGATTATGCCGGTAGTGGCCGGCGTCCATCTGCCGCGCGCGCAATTGACTGCAAATATGGTTCATTTTTTATTGGTAGTCGGCACCACGGCATTGGCTGCTGCTTTTTTGCTGACTAACCCACTCTTGTTCAAGCTGGCGCTGTTATTTCTCGGTTCCGCCTTCCTGTGGTTGTTGGGTGTAAGCGTGGTTGGCCTGTGGCGGGTGAGCGATGCCAGCGCCACGCTATGGGCAATCCGGTTGGCACTGATTGCGCTGCTGGTTACGGTGATGCTGGGTGCGACGCTTGCCAGCGCATTTGCCTGGACGTTTGGATTGCCGCTGATTGAATTGACGAATTTGCATGCGCGCTGGGGCCTGCTGGGATGGGTCGGATTGCTGGTGATCGGGGTCGCCTATCAAGTGGTGCCGATGTTTCAGGTGACGCCGCTGTATCCACCTTATTTGATGCGCTGGCTGGCGCCGGTACTGTTCCTGCTATTGCTGCTTTGGTCGGCTGTCGATACGCTGACGCTGCAGCAGCCAAACAGCTGGAATACCGCCCTGTCAATCGCCGTATCAATTATTGTCGCCATCGGCTTCATGCTGTTCGGGCTGACAACCCTGTACTTGCTATGGTTCAGAAAGCGCCCAAAACCGGATGTGGCTGTCATGTTCTGGCGTACCGGCATGGTGAGTTTAATTGCTTGCGCCGCGCTTTGGGTGGCCGGTCGCCTGCTGCCGCAGATTACAGTCGCTCCGTCCTATGCGCTGCTTTTGGGCGTGCTCTTTATTATCGGTTTTGCTTACTCGGCAATCAATGGAATGCTCTACAAGATCGTACCGTTTCTGGTGTGGTATCACTTGCAAAGCATAATAACCCAGCGCGGCATTGTGCCCAACGTGAAGCAGGTCTTGCCTGACAGCGTATCGATCCGTCAATTTTTCGCCCACCTGGCAGCATTGGCAATATTACTGGCGGCGGTGCAATGGCCTGGCGTATTGACGCATGTCGCCGGATTCTCTTTTGCCGTGTCTTCCGGTTGGCTGCTGGTGAACCTGATTGGCGCAGCACGCATGTATCGACGCATCAAACTGCATGCTGTGCATAGTCTTGCAACGTAATTTTCCACGTAACTTGCCACGCAAAAAATATTCTTTGCGCCAAAAATTATCCCTCGTAGTTACGCAGTTTCTCGATATTCAGAACGGTAATATTTTTTCCGCTGACGTTAATCAGTTTGTTTTCTGTTAAATCATGCAGGATGCGCGAAAAATGTTCGGGTGTGAGGTTGAGCCGTGATGCAAGCACCGCTTTGCTGAATGGCAAAACGATTTCCTGACCATCTACCTGTGCCTCCGGGTCAGCACCGTACTGCAGTAAATAACCGATAACGCGCTGGGTTCCCGAGCGCAAGGAATACCCTTCGACATCGCAAATCAAGCCATGCAGGCGCCGGCTCAATCCGGCCAGCATTTTGCGAGAGAACAGCTGATCCCGTTCCAACTCTGCCAGTACCGTCGCCTTCGAAATATGCAGCAACAGGCTGTCTGTCAGTGCTTGTGCGGCAACGATATAGGGCTTGTCCATAAACATGATGGCTTCGCCAAAACTATGGCTGGGGCCGATGATTTCGACGATTTTTTCGCTGCCTTGGGCAGAAGTGAAAGCTAGCTTGACCTGTCCATAGATGACGGTGTGAAAGCCGGTGCAAGTGTCGCCGCGTTGAAACAGCGTTTCACCGCGCTGTACATGTATTTCAGAGGTGCCAATTGCGATGCGATCCAGTTCCTCCGGCCCCATTTCATTGAATAAGGCCAGCTTGGAGAGGAAATCCTGGGTTTTTATTTTGATTCTAGTCATGGTTGTGCACCCAATATTAGCAAAGTGGTGTGGATTCTTTCAAACGCCTGCGTAAAAAAATCGGCTGTTTGAAGACTGCGCAGCTTTGGTGTCGATGCCGAAAAGTCAATCCGACTGCAGAGCAGAAGAAAGAAGCTCCCTATCGGTTTTATGCCTATTGTCCCACGCCAGTTGTTTTGTGCCGCCATGTGATGCCTTCGTTATTTTGCTCCTACTCCCTTTGACCTATAAGCCGACGCGATTGACTAGATATTCCGGAGAAGCCGCTTAGGCAGATTGCCTTGCCGGAATAACCCTTCGACGAGTAGCAGTTTAACGTCGCAGCACATAAGCTTGTTGTGTCGGATTGTTCGTCTAAGGGGGGGTATCGTGGCAATTAAGAATAAGCAACTTTCTGTACTGATTAGCAGTACTTTCGCATTCACTATTTGCTTTGCAGTGTGGATGATGTTCGCCGTCCTGGGCGTGCCGCTCAAGGCGCAACTGGGGCTCAATGAAACCCAATTTGGCTTGTTGCTGGCTACTCCCGTGCTCACGGGTTCGTTGACGCGCGTGCCGCTGGGCATCTGGACCGATCGCTTCGGCGGCCGCGTGGTTTTCTTCTGGCTGATGATGAGCAGTGTGGTGCCGATTTTTCTGCTGAGCTACGCCAGCCAATATTGGCATTTCCTGGTGCTGGGGCTGTTTGTTGGATTGGCCGGCGGTTCGTTTGCAGTCGGCACACCGTATGTCGCGCGCTGGTTCAAGTCAGAGCGCAAAGGCTTTGCGATGGGCGTGTTTGGGGTAGGTAACGCAGGAGCCGCGCTGACCCATCTAGTAGCGCCGGTGATTATCGTTGGATTCGGCTGGCAAATGCTGCCTAGGGTGTATGCCTTGGGCATGTTCATTACAGCATTGCTATTCTGGTATTTTTCCTTTACGGACAAGACGCATCACGCGCCGGCCAACGTAACATTTACGCAGCAGTTGAAAGTATTGAAAGATCCGCGCGTCTGGCGTTATTCGCAGTATTACTCGGTGGTGTTCGGCGGTTATGTCGGTTTGGCATTGTGGATGGCCAAGTACTACGTGTCCGAATACGGCTTTGATCTGAAAATTGCAGCATTGATGGCCATGGCCTTCTCATTGCCGGGTGGTGTGATACGCGCCTTTGGCGGCTGGATTTCCGACAAATTCGGCGCTTACAAGGTGACTTGGGCGGTGATGTGGGTGTGCTGGGTTTGTTTCTTCCTGTTGTCTTATCCGCAAACCAATCTGGTGGTGAAAACCGTTACTGGGGATGTGACTTTGCATATCGGCCTGTCGCCCTGGTTGTTTACCGTGTTGTTGTTCGTCGTCGGTATCGCAATGGGGATCGGCAAGGCGTCGGTTTTTAAATTCATCGGCGATGACTTTACCCACAATATTGGCGCGGTTTCCGGTGTGGTCGGTCTGGCTGGCGGTTTGGGCGGCTTCTTCCTGCCGATCATGTTCGGCGCACTGGTCGATCTGACGGGCGTGCGTTCAAGTGCATTCATGTTGCTGTACGGCACGGTGTGCGTGTCGCTGATATGGATGCATTTTTCATTCAAACCGGAGTCGGTGCAGTTGAGGACTAAGTTGGCTCTCGCAGCATAAATGGTAATTAATTCCCGGGCGGTTCGCGCCGTCCTTGCGTCGTAATCAGGAGAAAAAAATGAGCGAGTATGTCATTAATCAGAAGAAAAAGATCAGTGGACATGTGATTGATTATTGGGAGCCGGAAGAAAAGAAGTTCTGGCAAAGCGAAGGGAAATCAATCGCAAATCGCAATTTGTGGATTTCCATTCCGGCCTTGCTATTGGCTTTCGCGGTCTGGATGGTATGGAGCGTGGTAGTAGTGAATCTACCGAATATCGGCTTCAAGTACAGCACCAATCAGCTCTTCTGGCTGACCGCTTTGCCGGGCTTGTCCGGTGCCACGCTGCGTATTTTTTATTCCTTCATGGTGCCGATCTTTGGCGGCCGCAAGTGGACCACAATTTCCACTGCATCTTTGCTGATCCCTGCCATTGGTATCGGTTTCGCCGTGCAAGACATCGGTACCGGCTATCCAACCATGTTGATACTGGCTTTGTTGTGCGGTTTCGGCGGCGGCAATTTTGCATCTTCGATGGCGAATATCAGCTTTTTTTACCCGAAATCGCAAAAAGGTTATGCGCTCGGCATGAATGCCGGCCTGGGTAACCTCGGCGTATCGGTGGTCCAGTTCGTGGTGCCGCTGGTGATTACCGCCGGCGTTTTTGGTGCGCTTGGCGGCGAGCCGCAAATCTGGAGCAAGGCAGGCGCAACCAAACAGTTCTGGCTGCAAAATGCCGGCTTCATTTGGGTTCCGTTCATTCTTATCACTACCCTGGCAGCCTGGTTCGGCATGAACGATATTGCGTCCGCTAAGGCATCTTTTGCTGACCAGGCCGTGATTTTCAAGCGTAAGCATAATTGGCTGATGTGCTGGCTGTATGTCGGCACTTTCGGCTCTTTCATCGGTTATTCGGCGGGCTTCCCATTGCTGATCAAGACCCAGTTTCCGGATGTGAATCCTTTGCAATATGCCTTTCTTGGCCCACTGGTCGGTGCGCTGACACGAGTTGCAGGCGGCTGGATTGCAGATAAATTGGGCGGCGCCAAGGTCACGTTCTGGACCTTCGCTGTGATGATCGGTGCCGTGTACGGCGTCATCAACTTCTTGCCGCACGCCGGCAGCCTGGGTAATTTCTGGGGCTTCTTCTGGATGTTCATGTTGTTGTTTGCCGGTACCGGCATAGGCAATGCGTCGACTTTCCGCATGATTCCGGTGATCTTCCTGACCGAGCGTCAGCGTGAAGTGCAGGGCCAGGGTCCGGCGGCGCAGGCTAAGGCAGTTGCGGACGCCAACAAGGAAAGTGCCGCGGTGCTGGGCTTCACTTCTGCCGTGGCTGCCTATGGTGCGTTTTTCATTCCGAAAAGCTACGGAACCTCGATTGCTCTGACGGGTGGACCAGAGGCCGCATTGTGGGGATTTATCGGGTTCTACGTTACTTGCATCGTCGTTACTTGGTGGTTCTATTCGCGCAAAAATGCGGAAATGCCGTGCTGACATAAACAGGTAATAAGCAACATGTAATAAGTGCTAACCGGATTGGTGTAAATGGTTCGGCATAGTTCTTAATGCCTATGCGGGCTAGTTCCAACGCTGAAAATAGTCCGACTTCTTGCGAATAGCTGGAGTCGGACTTTTCACATAATATGGATTCAATGTAATTCCCGATTAGCAGTTTTAATGATTAGCGCCTGTCTGTCAGGCGCATGTTTGGAGAGACCATGAGTCATTTTCTGGATCGTTTGAAATTCTTCAGCAAGACCAAGGAGACTTTTTCCAACGGGCACGGCGCAGTCGTCAATGAAGACCGTACTTGGGAAAACGCCTACCGTCAGCGCTGGCAGCACGACAAGATCGTCCGTTCAACCCACGGCGTGAACTGCACAGGCTCATGCAGCTGGAAGGTTTATGTCAAGAACGGCCTGATTACCTGGGAAACCCAGCAGACCGATTACCCGCGCACCCGCCCAGATCTACCTAACCATGAGCCGCGCGGCTGTCCGCGCGGCGCCAGCTATTCCTGGTATGTGTATTCGGCGCAGCGCGTGAAGTACCCGATGGTGCGCGGCCGCCTGATGGAAATGTGGCGTGAAGCACGCAAGACCATGGCGCCAGTCGCTGCATGGGAATACATCAGCCAGGACCCGGAACGCGCAAAACAGTACAAATCGATTCGCGGCCTGGGTGGTTTTGTGCGTGCCAAGTGGGATGAGGCCAATGAAATCATGGCCGCAGCGAATGCCTTCACCATCAAGAAATTTGGTCCGGATCGTATCGTTGGTTTCTCGCCGATCCCGGCGATGTCAATGGTCAGCTACGCCGCCGGTACCCGTTACCTGAGCCTGATTGGCGGCGTCGCTTTGAGCTTTTACGACTGGTATTGCGACTTGCCACCAGCCAGTCCGCAGGTGTGGGGCGAGCAGACCGACGTGCCGGAATCGGCCGACTGGTACAACTCTACTTACCTGATGGTGTGGGGTTCCAACGTGCCGATGACGCGCACGCCGGATGCCCACTTCTATACCGAGGTGCGTTACAAGGGCACCAAGACCGTCGCAGTATCGTCCGATTTCGGTGAAATGGCCAAGTTCGGTGATATCTGGCTGGCACCAAAGCAGGGTACTGATGCCGCGCTGGCAATGGCGATGGGTCATGTGATCCTGAAGGAATTCCACGTCACCGGAAAATCCGCGTATTTCCGTGATTACGCCAAGCAATATACCGATTTCCCGATGCTGGTATTGCTGAAGGAAAAAAATGGTGCGTTGGTACCGGAATATTTCCTGCGCGCCTCCCATCTGGCCAACAATCTCGACGAAACCAATAATCCGGAATGGAAAACACTGGTCATCGATGATGCCAGCGGCGACATCTCTGCACCGGCTGGCTCGATCGGTTTTCGCTGGGGCGAGTCCGGCAAATGGAATCTGGAACTGAAAGCCGGCACCAGCGGCAAAGCCATCGACCCGCGCCTGTCGTTGATCGACTGCAGCGATGAAGTATTGCCGGTCGGCTTCGCCTATTTCGGCGGCAAGGATGCCAGCGACATGCTGCTGCGCAATGTGCCGGTCAAGAAAGTGCGGCTGGCAGACGGTTCGATCGCGCTGGTAACCACGGTCTTTGACTTGACGCTGGCCAATTACGGCATCGACCGCGGCCTGGGCGGCGGCAATGTCGCCAAAGATTATGCCGACGATGTGCCTTACACACCGGAGTGGCAAGTCAAGCATACCGGCGTCAAGGCTGCCGATGTGATCACCGTGGCGCGCGAGTTTGCCGAAAATGCAGACAAGACCCGCGGCAAGAGCATGGTGATTGTCGGTGCCGCGCTGAACCACTGGTATCACATGGACATGACCTATCGCGGCATCATCAACATGCTGATGATGTGCGGTTGCGTCGGCCAATCCGGCGGCGGCTGGGCGCATTATGTAGGCCAGGAAAAACTGCGTCCGCAAACCGGCTGGACCCCGCTCGCGTTCGCACTCGACTGGAATCGCCCTATGCGTCAGATGAACGGCACTTCGTTCTTCTATGCGCATACCAGCCAGTGGCGTCACGAAAAACTGCACACGGCAGAAATCCAGTCGCCATCGGCCGACGGCAACGTTGCGCAAATGTCGCTGATCGATTACAACGCAAAGTCCGAACGCATGGGCTGGCTGCCTTCCGCGCCGCAACTTGAAACCAATCCATTGGAAGTCGTCCGCGCCGCAGAAGCGGCCGGCATGGATGTCGCGCAATATGCAGTGGAACAGATCAAGGCCGGCAAGCTCAATTTCTCTTGCGACGACCCGGACAATCCTGCCAACTTCCCGCGCAATATGTTTGTCTGGCGTTCGAATATTCTGGGCAGCTCCGGCAAGGGCCATGAGTATTTCCTGAAATACCTGCTCGGCACGCAAAACGCATTGATGAGCGACGAAGAACATTGCGTGAAGCCGAAGGATGTGAAAATGCGTCCGGCTGCCGAAGGCAAGCTGGATCTGCTGGTGGTGCTGGATTTCCGCATGTCGACTACCTGCCTGTACGGCGATATCGTGTTGCCGACCGCAACCTGGTATGAAAAAGACGATCTGAATACCTCCGACATGCATCCGTTCATCCATCCGTTGTCGGAAGCGGTGCAACCGCTGTGGCAATCGAAATCGGACTGGGAAATCTACAAGGGCCTGGCCGAGAAATTCTCCGAAATCGGCGGCGAATATCTGGGTACACAGAAAGATCTGATCCTGTCGCCGCTGATGCACGACACGCCGGGCGAACTGGGCCAGCCGTTTGATCCGAAAGACTGGCGTGCAGGTGAATGTGAGCCGATTCCAGGCAAAACCATGCCGAGCATGACCGTGGTCGAGCGCAATTACCGCGACGTGTACAAGAAATTTACATCGATCGGGCCATTGCTGGAAAACGTCGGCAACGGCGGCAAAGGTATCGGCTGGAAAACCGGTCATGAAATCGATGTGCTGCGCGGCATCAACCGCACGGTACTGGAAGAGGGCGTATCGCAAGGCCAGCCACGTTTGAACACCGCGATCGATGCAGCAGAAATGATTCTGACATTGGCGCCCGAAACCAACGGCCATGTGGCAGTCAAGGCATGGGATGCATTGTCCAAAATGACCGGGCGCGACCATACTCATCTGGCCTTGCCGCGCGAACATGACAGCATCCGTTTCCGTGATGTGCAGGCGCAGCCGCGCAAGATTATCTCGTCACCGACCTGGTCTGGCCTGGAAAGCGAAGAAGTCAGCTACAGCGCCGGCTATACCAATGTGCATGAACTGATCCCATGGCGCACCCTGACCGGCCGCCAGCAGTTCTACCAGGATCACCTGTGGATGCGTGATTTCGGCGAAGGTTTGTGCGTCTACAAACCGGCGATCAATACCAAGACCACCGCATCGATGCTGGGCGCGCAACCGAATGGCAACAAGGAAATTGCGCTGAACTTCATCACGCCGCATCAGAAGTGGGGTATCCATTCGACCTACTCGGACAACCTGCGGATGCTGACGCTGTCGCGTGGCGGTCCGCACGTCTGGCTGTCGGAAATCGATGCCAAGGTCGCAGGCATTGTCGATAACGACTGGATTGAAGTGTTCAACGTCAACGGTACGCTGACCGCGCGCGCAGTAGTCAGCCAGCGGGTGCCAGAAGGCATGACCCTGATGTATCACGCACAGGAAAAAATCATCAATGTGCCGGGTGCGGAGTTGTCGGGCAAGCGCGGTGGTATCCATAACTCGGTCACGCGTACCGTCACCAAACCGACCCACATGATCGGTGGTTATGCGCAGTTGTCGTATGGCTTCAACTATTACGGCACCGTCGGTTCCAACCGCGATGAATTCGTGCTGATTCGTAAGATGAAGAATGTGGACTGGCTGGAAGGCCCACTGAAAGATGGACAAGACGAACATGTCGGGAGCGCAGCATGAAAATAAGAGCACAAATCGGCATGGTGCTAAATCTGGACAAGTGCATTGGTTGCCATACATGTTCAGTCACCTGCAAAAACGTGTGGACCAGTCGCGATGGCGTGGAATACGCGTGGTTCAACAACGTTGAGACCAAACCGGGTATCGGTTATCCGAAAGAATGGGAAAACCAGGATAAATGGAACGGTGGATGGCATCGCAAGGCGTCAGGCAAGATCGAACCGCGCCAGGGTAGCCGCCTGAAAATTCTGGCCAATATTTTCGCCAACCCGAATTTGCCGCAGATCGACGAGTATTACGAGCCGTTCACCTACGACTATGAGCGCCTGCAGAATGCGCCGTTGTCGGAAACGCCGCCGACCGCACGGCCGATCTCGGTCATCACCGGCAAGATCATGGACAAGATCGTCTGGGGTCCGAACTGGGAAGATGATCTGGGTGGCGAATTCGCCAAGCGCAGCAAGGACAAGCTGTTCGACAACATGCAAAAAGAGATGTACGGCACGTTCGAGAACACCTTCATGATGTATCTGCCACGCTTGTGCGAGCATTGCCTGAATCCTACTTGTGTCGCATCGTGTCCATCCGGTTCTGTCTACAAGCGCGAAGACGATGGTATCGTGCTGATCGATCAGGACAAATGCCGCGGCTGGCGCATGTGCATCTCCGGCTGCCCGTACAAGAAAATCTATTACAACTGGTCTTCCGGCAAGGCCGAGAAGTGCACGTTCTGCTATCCGCGCATCGAAGCCGGACAGCCGACCGTCTGCTCGGAAACCTGCGTCGGTCGTATCCGCTATCTCGGCGTCTTGCTGTACGACGCCGACAAGATTGAAGCTGCGGCATCGGTGGCCGACGTGCAGGATCTGTACGAAGCGCAGCTGGACCTGTTCCTGGATCCGCATTCGCCGGAAGTCATTGCCGAGGCGCGTAAACAGGGTATTCCTGATTCATGGCTGGAGTCGGCCAAAAAATCGCCGGTCTACAAGATGGCGAAAGAGTGGAAAGTCGCTTTTCCGCTGCATCCGGAATATCGCACTTTGCCGATGGTCTGGTATATCCCGCCGCTGTCACCGATCCAGGCTGCCGCCGAATCTGGAAAAATGGGTTTGAACGGGATTCTGCCGGATACCAAGAGCTTGCGGATTCCGGTCAAATACCTGGCCAATCTGCTGACTGCCGGCAAGGAAGCACCTGTCATCAGCGCGCTGGACCGGATGCTGGCGATGCGGGCGTACATGCGCAGCAAGACGGTGGACAAGGTCGAAAACCTGACCGTGCTGCAGCAGGTCGGAATGAGCAAGGCAGAAGTCGAGGACATGTATCACATCATGGCCATTGCCAACTATGAAGACCGCTTCGTGATCCCGAGCAGCCACAAGGAAATGGCAGAGGATAGCTTCAACGAGAAGGGTTCCTGCGGTTTTACCTTCGGCAACGGTTGTTCCGATGGCGCCAGCGAACCTTCCTTGTTCGGCAAGAAAAAGCAGGGATCGGCGATTTTTATGGCGATGCCGAAATCCCGTAAAAAACGCGAAGACAACGTTTTTTAGGACTGCCGGATACCGGGCTCAAGGCCCGGTATCCGGTTTCGCTCTGATCATCCAAGAAGGAAACGCTATGCAACACTTCCAGATTTTATCCGCGCTACTGCTCTATCCGGAGCCTGCGTTGCTGGAGAATTTACCCGCGATTGAGGCGGAACTGGCAAAAACGCCGCTGATGCATGCGCCGTTGCGGCCCTTGCTGGCTGCTTTGGCGGCCGATGATCTGATCAAGCTGCAAGAGCGTTATGTCACGACATTTGACCGCACGCCCTCGCATTCGCTGCACCTGTTCGAGCACATCCATGGCGAATCGCGCGACCGTGGGCAGGCGATGGTGGATCTGATGGAAGAATACAAAAAACACGGATTGCAGATGTCCGGTGAAGATCTGCCGGATTTCGTGCCGCTGTTTCTTGAGTTCCTGTCGCAGGTGGATGAGCAGGAAGCTGTGCGCTTGTTGTCCGATGCGATTCATGTACTGGCCCACATCGGCCGCAAGCTGGCAGCCAATGGCAGCCCGTATTCCGGCGTTTTCGATGTATTGCAGCAATTGAGTCCGGTTGTTGCCGAGGAGTTGAGTGAGCCGCCAATCCGCGATATGGATGAAGCGCTGGAAACATTTGGCCCCGGTGCCGATGGTGTGGAACCCTTGCTGAAAACCCATGCCGGCGGCGCGCAGCCGATCAATTTCTATCCCAAAGGGACCACTGGCAACGCCAAAGCGGCCCACTGATCCAATGACAATATCTTGATGCGTTGAATGGCATCAAAAAAGGAGAGCACATCATGGAATATTTTCACCAATTCATTTTCGGGATTTACCCCTACATCGCGCTGGCCATTTTTTTGCTTGGCAGCCTGATACGTTTTGACCGCGAGCAATACACCTGGAAATCCGATTCCAGCCAGATGCTGCATACCGGCAGCCTGCGTGCCGGGAATATCCTGTTTCATATCGGCATCATCGGCCTGTTTTTCGGTCATGCGGCGGGATTGCTGACACCGGTCTGGGTCTGGGACACGCTCGGCATCGAGCACGGCACCAAGCAATTGTTCGCGATGGTCGCCGGTGGTGTCATGGGCGGCCTGGGCCTGGTCGGGATCCTGATCCTGCTGGTACGGCGCTTTACTAACGCGCGCATCCTTGCGGTGACGACCTTCGGGGACAAGATTGTCATTTTCTGGATACTGGCTACCCTGTTGCTGGGCCTATCATCGATCGTATCATCTGCCGGCCACATGGATGGTCACATGATGGTGCTGCTGATGACTTGGGCGCAGCATGTCGTAACTTTCCGTGGCGATGCAGCCTCCTTCATTGTAGAAGCCCCGCTGGTATTCAAGCTGCACCTGTTCATGGGCATGTCGTTGTTCCTGATTTTCCCGTTCACGCGTCTGGTGCATGTCTGGAGCGGCTTCGGTGCGGTTACCTATCTGGGCCGCGCTTTCCAACTGGTTCGTCCGCGTTAAGATATTTTTTCAAAGGACAGCATCATGGGTATATCAGTCAACGGCGTTGAAATCACCGACGACGCCATCGAGCAAGAATTGCAGCATCATCAGCAGGCGCCGAACCCTGTCAAGCAAGCGGTAAACGAATTGATCCTGCGCACCTTGCTTTTGCAGGAGGCAGCACAGCTGGAGATTGCGGCAGAGGACGATGACGCACGGGTCGAGGCGCTGTTCGTGCAGGAGGTGCGGGTGCCGCAGGCTGATGAAGCGACCTGCGCCACGTTCTATCGCAATCAACCGGCCTTGTTTAGCAACGGCGAGATGATCGAGGCGCGCCATATCCTGTTTCAAGTCACGCCGTCGGTGACGCTGGAGCTGCTGCGCGATACCGGCGAGGCAATTCTGGCCGAGTTGCGCGCCCATCCCGAACGTTTCGAAGAACTGGCCAAGGAGTACTCGAACTGCCCATCCGGTGAAATGGGCGGTAATCTGGGTCAGCTGTCGCGTGGTCAAACGGTGCCCGAGTTTGAGGATTTCGTGTTCCGCCTTGCATCCGGCGAAATGGGCGAGCGATTGCTGGAAACCCGTTTCGGTTTGCATATCGTGCAAGTGCTGCGTCGTGTGGACGGCGAGTTGTTGCCGTTTGATGCAGTCAAGTCGCAAATCGCCGATCAGTTGACCCGTCAGGCATGGCAGCGTGCAGTGCATCAGTATCTGCAAATCCTGGTCGGCAAAGCCGACGTGCAAGGCGTAACGCTGGAAGGCGCGGATACGCCGCTGGTGCAATAATCCTGCATTCCCGTCAAGCTGAACACGATTTACGCACAAACGTGTTCAGCTTTCAAGTATTTAAATACTATGCATTGTATTTTCATTCCCGCAATTAAATCATGCGGGAATGATGGTAATTTATCCTATACCCCTGTTTTTTCTTAATGTGGCACTAGACGTTAGCGCGTCAGCACTATTTTCTGGTAGAGCGCACCGAAATAGGTTTGCTTGCGCAGACTGGCTGGCTTGATGTCGGGCGGGAAGTAAAACGCCAGTTCGTGCTGCCAAAGATCGTCGGCAAAAGGCTCCAGACGGCTCAATAGCGCTTGCAGTGGGCGGCGTAAAAGGTTCCATTTGTTGGGGCGATGGTAGTCGACGATGACGATTTTTCCTCCGGGCCTCACGACCCTGAATGCTTCGGCTAAGGTGCTGCGGCGCACGTTTTCCGGCTGTTCATGCAGCAGGAAAAAAACCAGTACCCGGTCATAGCTCCCATCGGCAAAGCCGAGCGCCGCCGAGTCGTGTAAAAACAGCGAAATCCTGGAGTCAGGCGCCAGTTTGCGCTGCAGGTTCTGGAGTTGGATCGGCAGCACATCAACCACGTCCAGTACGCCATCACCGGCATGGCGCTCAAGCAGGCGCGGTGTCAGATCGCCGTAAACGCAGGCTATCTGCAGCGTGCGGCCACCTGCCTGGCGGCCAATTTCGTCCAGCGCTGCATTGCGCAATTTCGCATAATTGCCGAACAGGATCAGGTTGACCAGCCATCCGCGTTCAAAAATTTTGACCGCGCGCGGGTGCACATATGCCCACCAATAGGTTTTCTGCAAGTAGGCCGGGATCAGTAACGTTTTTGATGTGGTGTTGAATGCATTCTTTTTATGGGTATCAACGATCGGTCGAGTCAAAACAGGTTTTGAAGCAAAATCAGGCATTATTTTCCTTGTGTCCATAGTGTATGTATACGGAGTGGTTCTTCTGGTGGCGTGGGACACAGAAAGTTGTATGGGATTGGCCGCATACAAAGCCGCAAGGACGCAGCACTGCACAGGATTTCAGAGGAAACTTCTACCATCAGCAGTAACAGTAAAGTGTACTTGGTGGCAGTTAGCCATGTTGCTGGCATTCTACACGGCAAGAATTTTTTGATGCAGAGTCATTCAGGATGTGTTTGTAATGATGGGCTTGCTAGCGCGCTGCGGTTCTATTGGGCAATTTGTCTGAAATCGTTCTAAATAACTAGTTGTACTAACCATTCATGTGGAGACGCACCGGCGATCTGACGCACTAAAATTGCGTTATTCGTCGTGGGACCTAATCCCGCGCGACCGGTTAGTTTGCAGGTAAACAGGAGTCGGCAAGAATATGAATGATATTGAGAAGTTCGTGCGCGGTTACCACCGTTTCCAGCAACAATATTTTAGCGATCAGCAAACGTTATTCGATAGCTTGCGCGAATCGCAGAACCCGAGCACCTTGCTGATCGGTTGTTGCGATTCGCGCGTGGATCCGATGCTGCTGACCGGCAGTGATCCGGGCGACCTGTTTATCGTGCGCAATATCGCCAATCTGGTGCCGCCTTGCACCGATGATGCTTCGCCCGGAGTCAGTTCCGCGATCGAATTTGCCGTATGCAATTTGGAAGTCAAGCGCATCATCGTGCTGGGCCATGCGCGTTGCGGCGGCATCCGGGCCTTGCTGTCACCACCAAAAATTGCGTCGGAAACCAATTTCGTCGAGCGCTGGATGCGTATTGCCGCACCGGTACGGGAGCGGGTATTGAGCGATCTTGCGCACAAATCCTCGGAGGCGCAGCACAAGGCGTGCGAGATGGCGAGTATTTTGCATTCGCTCGACAATCTGTTGACCTATCCGTGGCTGAAACGCCGCGCTGAAGACGGGAAGCTGATGCTGCACGGCTGGTATTTCGATATCGAAACCGGTGCCTTGCTGGCATATTCTCCGCGACAGCAGGAGTTCCTGCCGCTGGTCTGCCCGCTGGACCCGCCGTCAACAGGCGTGCACCACAAAACCAATTTTTGAAATAAATTCCAGGCCAGCACGGGTAATTGTCCGCCGTAGCGCCATGTTTGACTTCGCTGGTATCAGAGCAAAACGTTGAGTATTTTTGTGGTGGCAGGTTTTATATGCGATAAGTGGCATCTTATTGTATATACAGTGACCAGTAATACATTGCATGCAGGATGGTCGATGCCCGTAAAATCCGTTTCGTAGGCTGGGTTGGTGACCGCGTAACCCAAGATGGATCTTCCGCAAAAGCTGGGTTACGCGATAAAGCCGCTAACCCAGCCTACGACGTCTGCTAGTATTTTTTGGCATAATGACATTATGTAACGTCAACTCTTAACCACAAGACAGCAAATGACACCTCGGGTATTAGGCATTGCGGGCTGGTCCGGCAGCGGCAAGACGACGCTACTGGAATACCTGTTGCCGCAATTGGCAGTACAAGGCTTGCGCGTGAATGTGATCAAGCACAGCCATCACGATCTGGAACTGGAGCCTGCGCACAAGGATAGCGCACGGCTGCGCGCTGCCGGCGCTGCGGAAGTCCTGCTGGCCTCGCCCTACCGCTTCGCCCTGATTCATGAACTGCGCGGCGCGCCCGAACCGACGCTGGCAGAGCAATTGGCACGCCTGTCTGCCGCAGAACTGACGCTGGTGGAGGGATTCAAGCACGAGTCGATTCCTAAGCTGGAAATACATCGTCCGGCTCTGGGTAAGCCGGCGCTGTATCAGGACGATACCTACATCGTGGCAGTGGCATCCGATGCGCCGCCGCCGTTGCTGCCGCGCCAGCTTGCCTGGCTCAATCTAACCCGGCCTGAACAGATACTGGAGTGGGTGGTGAATTATGCCAAAAATGGCGTAATCTATCGCCCATGACCATCGACACCATCTTGCCAGCCTGGCAGCAACTTTCCACCAAAATCGTTAGCGTATTGCTGGGATTTCTGGTGCTGGCCCTGATGGCAATCAGCGCCACGCTGTTTTTGTCGTGGCAGCTGGAAGGCAGTTCAGCTGCAATCAATGAAGCAGGCAGTCTGCGCATGCAGAGTTATCGCTTGTCGATGGTGTTGTCGCGCTGGGTCAACGAGCCAGAGCTCGCCAGTAACAGGCAGGACGTGGACAAGGAAATACAGCGGATCGAAGCCAAGTTCTCGCTGCTGCGAAAGGGCGATCCGCAGCGCCCGCTGTTTTTGCCGCCCACCACCGGGATTCATCATGAGTTCGAAATGGTCACGGCGCAATGGCATCAAAAATTGTTGCCCTTGATTGACGCCATGCTGGTCCAGCAAAACGCGGAGCGGCACGCGAGTTGGCAGCGGTATTACCCGAAGGTGGATGATTATGTCGCCACTGTCGATAGGCTGGTGCAGATGATCGAAAATGACAGCGAGAAGCGCTCTTTCTGGTTGCGCGCGTCACAACTGGTGTTGGTGGCCTTGGCGCTCTCCGGCACAGTGGTATTAATCTATCTCATGTTTCTGTTAATCATTCTGCCTGTTACCCGCCTCTATGAAGGCATGCGGCGCATGACTGACAAGGATTTCAGTGTGCGTCTGCCGGTAGAGAGCCATGATGAATTTGGACGTTTAGGCGAAGGATTCAATCATATGGCGGATCGCCTCGAAAATTTGTATGGCAGTCTTGAGAGTCGTGTCGAACAGAAAACCGCAGCGCTGGCAGAACAGAATCAAAAGTTGGCACTACTCTATGATATTGCGGCTTTTCTGCAGGTGCCGCAGCCAGTGGAAGCTATATGCGAAGGCTTCCTGGACCGCATCAGCCATTATTTCGAGGCTGACGGTGGCTCGGTGCGGATACTCGAGCCGATTCGGGGCAATCTGCACATGGTGGTGCATAAAGGGCTCTCCGCCGAGATGGTGGAAGCCGAACACTGCATCAAGGTTGGCGATTGCCTGTGCGGCGAGGCGGTCGTGAAAGGTGTCTCGGTGGTACACAATCTGCAGCAAATGGATAAAACCCTGCAATTGCTGTGTCATCGGGAAGGTTTCGCCACAATATCGGTATTTCATATCTACGCCCGCGATCAGCATCTCGGGTTCTTCAATATGCATTTCCGAAAAACGAAAACCTTCACTCAGGATGAAACTGACTTGCTCGCTACGCTGGGACAACTGCTCGGCGTGGCGATCGAAAACCTGCGGCTGGCCATGCGCGAGCGCGAAATGGCAATCTCCGAAGAACGTAACATGGTGGCGCAAGGACTGCATGACAGCATCGCCCAGGGATTGACGTTTCTGAATATTCAGGTGCAACTGCTGGAAGATTCGCTGCGACAGGGCAATATCGATGAAGTCACCGAAATCGTGCCCGCGCTGCAGGCAGGAGTGAAAGAAAGTTATGAGGATGTGCGCGAGCTGTTGCTCAATTTCCGCAGCCGTCTGGCCGAGGGCGATCTGGTGCGATCGCTGGAAACGACCGTGGATAAATTCCGTCGTCAGACCGGCATTCCTGCAGAATTCGTGGCCGATGCCGATGGTGCGCCATTCCCGCGCGAACAGCAGTTGCAGATTTTATTCATTGTGCAAGAAGCACTCTCGAATATTCGCAAGCATGCGTTGGCCAGCCATGTCGAAGTCAGTTTGTCGGACCAGAAAGATTTTGCCCTGACCATTCGCGATAACGGCATTGGTTTCGATGCGGAAGCCCTGCGACAAAAGGGCGAAAGCCATGTCGGCATCAACATCATGCGCGAACGTGCGCAGCGCATCCATGCTGCGTTTGACATTGCTTCCGTGCTCGGTGCCGGCACCACCGTCGTGCTGCACTTGCCGCATGAGCAGCGTCTGGCAGCATGATTTTTCCCTGAATTATAGAAAACCTCATGAATAACCCGACACTTACTCCTGCGAGTCCTATTAGCGTATTGCTGGTGGATGATCACAACCTGTTTCGTAGCGGCATCCGTTCCCTGTTGCAGCGCCATGCCGAGTTTACTGTGGTCGGTGAAGCGGCAGACGGCGTAGAAGGCGTTAAGCGCGCCAGTCAGCTACGGCCGGATGTAATCTTGCTCGATCTGAATATGCCCGGAATTTCCGGCCTGGAAACGCTGCAACTGATATTGCAGGACCGTCCTGCAGTGGCGGTAATCATGCTCACGGTGTCGGAAGATGCCGAAGATTTGACCGCAGCCTTGCAGGCGGGAGCACGCGGCTATCTGATCAAGAACATCGATACCGACTACCTGGTGCGTGCGATTCGACGGGCTGCAGCAGGAGAGCCGGTCATTGCCGAAGCGATGACGGCCAAACTGGTAGCGCAATTCCAGGGCGGCAATTCAGCGCACGGCAAGCCATTGCCCTCCGAACTCGATAAACTGACTCCGCGCGAAAAAGAGGCGCTCGCCTGCCTGGCGCGGGGCGAGAGCAACAAGATTATCGCGCGTTCGCTCAACGTTGCCGAAAGCACGGTGAAAATCCACGTACAGAGTATTTTAAAGAAGCTGAACCTGTCGAGCCGGGTGCAGGCTGCGGTATTTGCTGTCGAGCACGGCATGGCTACAGGCGGGGCAGACAAGCAGTCATAATTTTTTGATCGATCGCAATCTCGCCGCATCTGTATTGGGTGGCATCCGGCGGAGCAGATCTGTCACCGCCTTATTCTCGGATCTGAATGCGCTATTGCTTTATTCAATGCCGCACTATAAGATTCATTTTATTTATATCTTTAAATGCGAGGCAATATGGCGCTTATGACAATTGATGAACCCAAGGGGTTGGGGCAAGGCAAGCCATCGCCGACTCACCATCCACTTTGGGCGCTGGGATTCCGCCCATTTTATTTGCTGGCGGCAGCTTTCGCCGCTGCCAGCATTCCGCTGTGGCTGGCAAGTTATTACGGGCTGATGCCCGGTTTGGCAAATGTCACCATCAACTGGCACATGCATGAAATGGTGTTCGGTTTTGCGATAGCGGTAATTATCGGATTCGTGTTTACAGCAGGGCGCAACTGGACCGGCTTGTGGACGCCGCGCAGAGGGCATTTGGCGGTACTTGCGGGTGTCTGGCTGGCAGGGCGCATTGCGATGCTCAGCGCTCCTGCCTTGATTGCGGCGCTGGTAGATATAGTATTCTTGCCGCTTGCAGCCTGGCCCATATACCGCGTACTGCAACGCTCCGGCAACAAGCGCAATATGTTTTTAGTTGGTTTGCTGAGCCTGCTCACCATCGTAAACATACTGTTTCATCTTGCGGCTCTGGGCTGGATTGCCACCGCAACCGTACTGATAATCCAGGCCGCTATTTTGATTGTAGTGATGATCGAATCGGTGATCGGCGGACGCGTAATTCCTGGCTTTACATCGAATACTGTACCAGGCACCAAACCCATCGTTAATTCCAGGCGCGACCGCCTGACCATTGCATTAACCGCACTGGCAAGTTTGGCATGGATTTTCACACTGCCACCGCGCTTGATCGCCGCATTGGCGTTTGCGGCTGCCTGTGCCCAATTGTTGCGGCTAGGCGGATGGAAATCGCATGTCACGCTGCGTCATCCATTACTCTGGATTTTGCATCTTTCCTATGCGTGGATTCCCTGCGGCTTCATCCTGATAGCATTAGCTGCCTTGCAAGTGGTTCCGGCAAACGCCGCCTTTCATGTCTTGGCGATTGGCTCGATAGCAGGACTGATCATGGGCATGATGACCCGCACCAGCCTCGGTCATACCGGCAGACCGCTCAAAGCGGGATTAAATGAGATATTGATGTACGGATTAATTCAAGTTGGGGTCATCGCGCGGTTTTACGCCGCCCTCAACGCCACCGGATTACGCGATGTCGCGTTGGTTGTGGCCGCAGCGAGCTGGTCGGCAGCATTTGTATTCTTCCTGATTATCTATGGCCCTTATCTCTACCGGCCACGGCTTGATGGCAAGGAAGGTTAATACATGCACATTGAGTGATGATGTGATTTGGCCGGATTGCCGCCAAAACTACGCGTATCAAGCGGCGCCGGGTCGCCGCCGGGTTGCTTGAGCAGGCGTGAAAAAAAAGCTGGAAACCTTATCGGTTTTTCAGTTTTTTTTCATTGTTGCTTTACATTGTATGGGGGAGCCGGAACCACATTCCCCAATGAGTCTTTCGTAAAACAGTCAAAAGTACCATAAATTCTTCGCGCTTCCATGTTGTCGGATGCATTGGCTTGAGACAACAAAAAACCCGCGTACCTGTGAGGCCTGCGGGTTTTGATACTGCTTGATACTGTATGAAACGTTCTGTTGGTGCCGGGAGCCGGAATCGAACCGGCACGGTGTCTCCACCGCGGGATTTTGAGTCCCGTGCGTCTACCTATTCCGCCATCCCGGCAACGCATCACGAGATTATGGACGATACAGGCCTGTTATGCAACAATTTCATACGTTCTGGATTGGCTTGCATGAATCGAAAAGCGTATCATCGCGGCCTTGATCTGTGCAGTTCACTGGCTTTACTTGTGTTGTCGGATAACTGGTTTTGCATGCAGTAATCAGGTTAACTGCTGATTAGATTTTGAAGGATTACAGATGGTTATTTTGCCGATGAAAGTCTAGCCGCACCGATGCTCAATTTTATCTGGATCAGCTTTTTTATCGTTGCGTTCATTACCGCTTGCATGCAAGCGGTATTTTTTGGTCAGACCGATGTATTTGCCGCGATTGTCAGGGCGATGTTCGATAGCTCCAAGACTGCGTTTGAAATTTCACTGGGGCTGACAGGCGTGATGACGTTGTGGCTCGGGATCATGAAAATAGGCGAGAACGCCGGCTTCATGGCGGCGCTGGCGCGCATGTTGGGGCCGCTGTTTGCCCGAATATTTCCGGCGGTTCCTCCCGATCATCCGGCGCTCGGCGCGATGACGATGAATATTGCGGCCAATATGCTGGGCCTGGACAATGCGGCCACGCCGATGGGCTTGAAAGCGATGCAGGAGCTGCAGACGCTGAATCCTGACAAGGATACCGCCAGCAATGCGCAGATACTGTTTTTGGTGATCAATACCGCGTCGGTGACGCTGTTTCCGGTCACCATCTTTGCCTATCGGGCCCAGCTTGGTGCCGCCGACCCGACCGATGTTTTTATTCCGATTTTGATTGCGACCTATATTTCGACCTTGTTCGGCTTTATTGCGGTGGCACTGGTGCAGAAGATCAATTTGTTCGATCGCGTGATCCTGTCGTATATGGTCGGACTCAGCCTGCTGATGGGCGGTTTGACGCTCTGGTTTGCCCGTTTGCCTGCGGCACAGATGCAGGCGCAATCTTCGCTGATCAGTAATTTCGCGCTGTTGTTGCTGGTGGTGGTGTTTATCGGCGGCGCCGCACTGAAACGCGTCAATGTGTATGACGCCTTCATCGATGGCGCCAAGGAAGGTTTTGCCACCGCGGTGCGGATTATTCCGTATCTGGTCGCGATGCTGGTCGGGATTGCGGTCCTTCGAGCCAGCGGCGCACTCGATTTGCTGATGAATGGAATCCGGTTTGTGGTTGCCGGGATCGGCTGGGATACCCGATTTGTCGATGGGGTGCCGACCGCACTGATGAAGACCCTGTCGGGTAGCGGTGCGCGCGGCATGATGATCGACACCATGAAAACGCAAGGTGCAGATTCGTTTGCCGGCCATCTGGTGTCGGTGATTCAGGGCAGTACCGAAACCACGTTTTATGTGCTGGCGGTGTACTTCGGCTCGGTCGGCATCAAGCATACACGCCACGCGGTACAGTGCGGGCTGTTTGCCGACCTGGCCGGATTTATCGCGGCGGTGGCGGTGACTTACCTGTTTTTTGGCTGACACCAAAGGGATCGAATCTTGTTCTATCGTTTCTTATACATTCAGGCTGGGGTACATAGACTTGCGGCGATAGGCGCGGCCAGCCAGCCAGCAGCTCAGACCGGCAACGGCAAAACCGAGTTGACCGAGTGCCAGCCAGAGTACTGAAGTATCAAGCAGTGGTGCGATCAAGCCGGCAACCAAGGCGGCCAGCATGGTTTGGGCGAACGATTGGCAGGAAGCGACAATGCCGCGAATCTGCGGGAACAGATCCATCACCATCAGGGTCACCCCGGGCGCCGCGATGGACATCCCGAAGGTATATATCATCAGTGGCGCCACCGACCACGGCAGCGCCGGCGGGAATAATAGATGGTATGCCACGTTGAACAGACCAGCTCCGATCAAAAACACGAATCCAACCAGAACCTGCTGTGGGATGGTGATGCGGCCGGCCAGCCGGTTGGCAGTCAGCGCGCCCAGAAATATCCCTGCCACCGTGGGAATGAATTGCCAGCCGAATTGATGCACGCCCAGGCCCAGATGGCGGGTAATGAATGCGGGTGCGGCGGCAACATACAGAAACAAGCCGGCAAAATTGAAAGCCAGCGCGCCTGCTTTGAAATGAAACGGCAGCGAGCGGAAGACTTGCTGGTAGCTATTCGATAAGAAGCGCAGATTAAACGCTTGGCGCTTTTCAGGCGGCAGTGATTCCGGTAAATGGCGCGTGCAATACCAGAGCAGCAGCGCGCTGTAGATAAACATGAACAGGAAGATCGCACGCCAGTCCAGCAACTGGACGATCCAGCCGCCGATGATCGGGGCAATTGCCGGCGAGATAGAGAAAATCATCGTCACCAGCGACAGCAGGCGCTGCGCCGGGGCGCCGGCATACATATCGCGGATAATCGCGCGCCCGATGACTACTCCGGCACCGGACGACATGCCCTGCAGGATGCGGAACGCCCACAGATATTTGACGCTATGGGAAGCCGCGCAACCGAGCGAAGCTAGTGCAAATACGGCCAAAGCACCGAGGATGATGTTGCGCCGGCCGAAGGCGTCCGACAGTGCTCCATGCCACAGGATCATGACGGCGAAAGAGAACATGTAGGCGGTCAGCGTTTGCTGCACTTCGATCGGGCTGGCTTGCAGCGCGGCCTGTATGCTGGGGAAGGCCGGCAGGTAGGTGTCGACCGAAAACGGGCCGAGCATGGCCAGCGCGGCCAGCATTAATGCCAGCGCGGTGCTGCCTAGCATCGCGGTCTTGTTACTGTTTGACGGAGGGTTGGTGTCGGATGACATGGTCGGGATGCTTTTCCATAAGGCCGCGTCGGAGTCCTGCGGAACCTGTCGCGCTATTGGCTGCCATCGTAGGCTGGGTGTGCGGTTTCCTCGCATCACCCGGCTTTGTCGATAGATATAAATATATATACGGATTAATAAATATATGGGGTATATGGAAATATAGCCATATTCCCGCACTATTCAATTGGCATTTTAAAAATACATTACCAGGTATATTTTAATGCTAAAAATATACCGGAACCGCCGCGGCCTTATTCTTCCTTCGGCTTGGCTTCTTCGCGCCGGTTGAAGCCGGCCACCATGTCGAAGCGGAACAGCCGGCATTCCAGCGCGCCATTGAAGAATGGGGTTTTGCGCGCTTCTTTCAGGCGCAGCATTTTAGGTACGGTCAAGTCGGCGGAGAACAGGAATACTTTCCAGCCGGCAAAGCGCTGCTTGAGGGTGGTGCTAAATGCGCTGTAAAAATTGCGGGTCATGTCATCGGCTTCAATCGTGCTGTCGCCGCGCACGCCGATCCGTTCGCCGTATGGCGGGTTGGTCAAAACGATACCGGCAATTTCGGTTGGCGGCTTGATTTCCTGTGCTTCGATCTGCTTGAGCGGCACCTCGAACAGGATGCCGGCGCTGCGCAGATTTTCGCGCGTCATTTCAATCGCGTCGCCGGAAATGTCGCTGCCGAAAATGCTCGGCTTGGTCGGTGGCGGCAACGGCTTGACGCTATTTTTGATGGCAAGCCAGGCGGCGCTGTCGAAGTCGTGGAATTTTTCGAAAGCGAATGTGCGCCGGATGCCGGGCGGGATGCCGGCAACGATTTGCGCCGCTTCGACCAGTATGGTGCCGGAGCCGCACATCGGGTCGAACAGCGGAATGCCGGGTTTCCAGCCGGCCACGCGCAACAATCCTGCTGCCAGGTTTTCGCGCAACGGCGCGTCGCCGGTGTCGAGCCGCCAGCCGCGTTTGAACAATGCATCGCCGGAAGTGTCGAGATACAGCGTGAAATGGCGCGCATCGAGAAAGCCGACGATGCGGACGTCGGGGTTGTGGGTATCGACCGAGGGCCGCTGGTCGAACTGCTCGCGGAAACGGTCGCAGATCGCATCCTTGATCTTGAGCGTGGTGAATTCAAGACTGCGCAGCGGCGACTTGATCGCCGTGACATCGACCCGGATCGTGTGATCGACACTGAACCAGTCTTCCCATTCCTGCGCCAGCGTCAGGTCGTAGATGTGGTTTTCGTTGAGGTAGCTGATGTGTGCCATGCGCATCAGCACGCGCGAGGCGATGCGCGAACGCAGGTTGATCTGGTAAGCGTCGGTCAGTTCGCCCGAACAATGGACGCCGCCGGGAACTTGGTTGTGGACCTTGAGCGTGCTGGTGATCAGGCCGATTTCAAGTAACTCTTCAGCCAGTGCTGCTTCCAGGCCGCGGGGGCAAGGACAAAAATAGGAATGTGCCATGGGGAACCCTTTATCCGTTATGTTGCAAAATTATTCGGTGTTATTTCAGTATTATTCAAGTGCAATGCCAACCCCGATGGCTGGCGCTGCGCTTTTAATATCTGATGTTATGCAGAAGGCAAAAAACAATGTCCACGAAAAACACGAAAGGCACGAAAAAAAACGGCATCAATCATGTCGGAGCAGGTGTTTACGAGGACGTGATTTAAATAAATATTTACCGGGGTATATTTTTAAGCATCAATAAATATATGCGGGAAGTGCCATAAAAATATGCATACTCGTTATGTTATACCTGATTAGTTAACATACCTCAGACACAGCGTTACACGTTCAAAAAACCCTGTCGTCCCCGCGAAGGCGGGGATCCATACACCGGTGATTCAGCGTGCGATGTATGGTTTCCCGCCTTCGCGGGAATCACAATATTGTGAATTCCGCTCTTAGTCTGAGGTGGAAACTAATCAGGATGTTCTATAAGGTAAAGCGAGGCTGGTATCCGTTTCGTGCTTTTTGTGCCTTTCGTGGACAAAGCATTCGTTATTTCAGCAAGGCGCGCTCGACGAAATCCAGCCGGTCCTGGCCCCAGAATCCTTCGCCGTCGACCACGTACCAGGGCGAGCCGAATACATTGGCAGCCAGCGCGTCATCGGTGTAGCGATCGTACTGGCTCTGCACCGCGCTGGTCTCGGATGTTTTCAGCAGCATCTTGCCGTCCAGTTCGACGCCCTCGCAGTCATTGGCGAGTGCCGCCAGCGTGTCGGCATCGGCAATGTTTTTTTCTTCCGCCCACAGTGCGCGCATGATCACGCCGGTCAATGTCATGGCCGCGGCATTGCCGTGCGCCAGCTGGGTGGCGATGATCAGTTTGGCTGCCGCATCGCCGGACACCGGAAAGAATTGCGGTTGCAGATTCAGCGGCAGTTGCAGATATTCGCTCCAGCGCGCCAGTTCCTGCAGGCGATGCGCCTGCCGCTGCGGTGCCCGTTTTGCCAGCGGCAGTCCGCCCGAGAGGGAAAATACCTTGCCGATATCGCACGGCTTGAGCTCGATGTGGGCACCGTGCTGCTCTGCCAGTGCTGCCAGCCGCGCGTGTCCCAGATAGGCCCACGGCGATTGCGGCGCGAAATAGTATTCACAGATTTTGGTCATGGAAGTTTCCGGTCAGGACGGTCAGGATTAAAACGGTTTAACAACAACCAGCACCACCACCACCAGCAGGGCGATCACCGGAATTTCATTAAACCAGCGAAACCAGGTGTGGCTGCGCGTGTTGCGACCAAGTTCGAACTTTTTCAGCATCAGGCCGCAGGCATGATGGTAGCCCAGCATCAGCAGCACCACCGCCAGTTTCGCATGCAGCCAGCCATTGCCCGGACCCTTGCCGATGCCGTACCCGAGCCACAGCCAGAGGCCGAAAATAATTGCGGGAATGGCGAGAATGGTCATGAAACGAAACAGCTTGCGCGCCATTATGATCAGGCGGGTGGTCGCTATCGGTTCGCTTTCCAGCGCCAGATTGACGAAAATGCGCGGCAAGTAGAACAGGCCGGCGAACCAGGAGGCGACGAAGACGATGTGCAGCGATTTGATCCAGAGCATGCAGTTTCCTTAGGGTGGACGTTTTTTTATAGTGCGTGTTTTGCTGCAGTTTTTTATTCGCGTACTTCGCCGTGGCCGAGCACGATGTATTTCAGCGAGGTCAAGCCTTCTAGTCCGACCGGGCCGCGCGCGTGCAATTTATCGTTCGAGATGCC
>JBDSCZ010000354.1:0-2941 GCA_039920865.1 Burkholderiaceae bacterium | reverse complement strand
GCATCCGCTTTGGGCGGATGGCCGCCGGTCTGCAGCAACGCCAGTACCAGCGAAGTAAATTCGTGTCCCATCGGAATCCCGGCAAAGCGGATGCCGACGCCGCCAGCGGGGCGGTTGATCGAAAACGACGGCTTGCGCTCGGCATCATCGAAGCGTTCGATCAAAGTAATCTTGTCAGACAGGGTGGTAATTTCTTGCAGCAGCGATTGCAGCTCACGCGATTTATCACCCGTATCCAGCGAAGCAACCAGCTCGACCGGCTGCGTCACTTTTTCCAAATAGGCTGTTAACTGGGTTTTAAGATTGTTCTCAAGCATGATTGCCTCACTTTACACATCGACATTACAGGGTGATGCACCCGAGTGCACGGCACTCGGGCAGTACAATAATTCAGACCTTAGATCTTGCCAACCAGATCCAGCGATGGTGTCAATGTCGCTTCGCCTGGAGTCCATTTTGCTGGACACACTTCACCCGGATGGGCAGCGACGTATTGTGCTGCCTGCACTTTGCGCAGCAATTCTTTCGCATCGCGGCCGATGCCCAGGTCATGCACTTCCATGACCTTGATCTGGCCTTCTGGATTGATGACGAAGGTGCCGCGCAGCGCCAGGCCTTCTTCTTCGATCAGCACTTCAAAATTGCGTGACAGCGCCAAAGTCGGGTCAGCCAGCATCGGGTAGGTGATCTTGCCGATCGTGTCCGACGTGTCGTGCCAGGCCTTGTGCGTGAAATGGGTATCGGTCGATACGCTGTAAATTTCAACGCCCAGCTTCTGGAATTCCGCATAGTTGTCAGCCAGGTCGCCCAATTCTGTCGGGCACACGAAAGTGAAGTCGGCTGGATAAAACACAAATACCGACCACTTGCCTTTCAGGTCTTCATTGCTGACAGGAACGAATTGTCCATTGTGAAAAGCGGTTGCCTTGAACGGCTTGATTTCGGTATTGACGAGAGACATGTTGATTTCCTTTACGGGTTGAAATAATGAGATTGAATGGTAAGGCGATATCGGCAATTTGTGAAATTGATTAATTGTATTGTTTCGATTGTCTTAGGCTATCGATTTATATCCACGAACATGATGATTGCAATCGTCAACTGCCGCGATACGTCGAATACGCCCACGGCGACACCAGCAACGGCACGTGGTAATTCTGGCTGGCATCGGCGATGCCGAACGCGATCGCCACGCGGTCAATGAATTTTGGATTCGGCAAAACCACGCCTTGCGCATCGAAGTAGCCACCGGCGGCGAACACCAGTTCGTAGTGGCCGATGCGCAGCGTGTCGCCTTCCAGCAGCGGCGCATCGCAACGGCCGTCCTGATTGGTGGTGACGATCTTTAGAAGCCTTCTGTTGCCATTTTCCAATGCATGCAGTTCAATCACGATCCCGGCGCCGGGCTTGCCTTGCGCGACATCCAGCACATGCGTTGTGAGCTTTCCCATGGTGAATCCTTGTATCCGAATGTTGAAAACACTGATGTAGTAAATCCGGTGGTAAATCATATACCGACCGCTGCCAACACTGCGCGCTACACTGTGCAAAATATCAACCATGTTTGTACTGACCTGGAGTTGCGCCGTGAACCACACTGATGCCACTTACCCGCGCGACCTGAGCGGCTACGGCCGCACTCCGCCCCATCCGCAATGGCCGGGCGGCGCTCGGGTGGCGCTGCAGTTCGTGCTGAACTATGAAGAAGGTGCGGAAAACTGCGTGCTGCACGGCGACCCGGAGTCCGAAACCTTCCTGTCCGAGATCATCGGCGCGCAGGCCTACCCGATGCGCCACATGAGCATGGAGTCGCTGTACGAGTACGGCTCGCGCGCCGGTCTGTGGCGGGTGCTGCGCCTGTTCGAGGCGCGCAAGCTGCCGCTGACGGTGTTCGGCGTGGCAATGGCCTTGCAGCGCAATCCGGAAGCGGTCGCCGCCTTTCTGTCGCTGGGCCACGAGATCGCCTGCCACGGCTTGCGCTGGATCAGCTACCAGCAGATCGAGGAGTCGACCGAACGCGCCCATATGATAGCGGCGGTGCGGATCATCACCGAGCTGACCGGCGCCGCGCCGGCCGGCTGGTATACCGGGCGCGATTCGCCCAACACCCGCAAGCTGGTGGTCGAGCATGGCGGATTCGTCTACGACTCGGATTATTACGGCGACGACCTGCCGTTCTGGCAGCAGGTCGCAATCGTTGACGCCGATGGCCAGCCCGCGCTGCGCCCGCATCTGGTGGTGCCGTACGCGCTGGACAGTAACGACATGCGCTTCGCCGCGCTGCAGGGCTTCAATTCCGGCAGCCAGTTCTTCGATTACCTGAAGGATGCGTTCGACGTGCTGTACGCAGAAGGCGATCCGGCTGGCCTGAACCAGCCGAAGATGCTGTCGATCGGCCTGCACTGCCGCATCGTCGGACGCCCGGGACGGATCGCGGCGCTGGCGCGCTTCCTCGATTACGTGCAGTCGCACGACCAGGTCTGGATCACGCGCCGCATCGACATCGCGCAGCACTGGCGCGCGGTGCATCCGTTTTGTGCATGAATGCTGTGCGCTTTTCCAGTTCGACAAATTGCGAACGCCCTCACCCCAACTCTCTCCCGCCTGCGGGAGAGGGGGCAAAGGCAGCACCTCGCCTTGCTCCCTGCTCCCACATTCGGGAGACGAAATAAAAGGAGGCATACACCATGACCACTACCCTCGCCCAGCTCAATGCTTGCGATGCCGCTGTTTTTGTATCGACCTTGCACGGCATCTACGAGCATTCGCCGTGGGTGGCGCAACGGGCGGCAGCCAAGCGCCCTTTTGACACGCTGGTGGCGCTGAAACTGGGGTTGCAGGATGTGGTCAGGAGCGCAACCGAAGCCGAGCAGCTGGAACTGATCCGGGCCCACCCGGAGCTGGCGGGCAAGGCGGCGCTGGCCGGCGCACTGACCGTAGA
>JBDSCZ010000353.1:0-9006 GCA_039920865.1 Burkholderiaceae bacterium | reverse complement strand
CGGCTCGATCATCAAGGTGCCCGGGACCGGGAAGCTCATGGTCGGCGCATGGAAACCAAAGTCCATCAGGCGCTTGGCCACGTCTTCGTTGCTGATGCCGGTCGCGTCGGTGATTGGACGCAGGTCGAGAATGCACTCGTGCGCGACCAGGCCATCATGACCGGTGTAGAGCACCGGATAATGCGGCGCCAGACGACGCGCAATGTAGTTGGCCGCCAAGATCGCGGTCTCGGTCGCGGCGGTCAGGCCTTCGCCGCCCATCATGGCGATGTACATCCAGGAGATCGGCAAAATGCTGGCCGAGCCGAATGGCGCCGCGCTGACCGCGCCGATGGCCGAATCGTCGCGCTGACCGCTGCCGCGCTGGTTCGGCAGGAACCTGGCCAGATGGGCGCCGACCGCAACCGGACCGACGCCGGGGCCGCCACCACCGTGCGGGATGCAGAAAGTCTTGTGCAGATTCAGGTGGCTGACGTCGCCGCCGAACTGGCCCGGCGCCGCGACGCCGACCAGCGCATTCATGTTGGCGCCGTCGATATACACCTGGCCGCCATGCGCGTGGACGATTTCGCACAGTTGCTGCACGCCTTCCTCGAACACGCCGTGGGTCGACGGATAGGTCACCATCGCCGCCGCCAGATTCTTGCCGTGCAGTTCGGCCTTCGCTTGCAGGTCGGCCAGGTCGATGTTGCCGCGCGCGTCGCAAGCGACCACCACCACCTGCATCCCGACCATGCTGGCCGAGGCCGGATTGGTGCCATGCGCGGAGGATGGAATCAGGCACACGTTGCGATGGCTTTCGCCGCGCGAGGCGTGATACGCCTGGATCACCAGCAGGCCGGTGTATTCGCCCTGCGAGCCGGCGTTCGGCTGTAGCGACACCGCCGCGTAGCCGGTGGCCGCGCACAGCATTTGTTCCAGCTGGGCTATCATTTCGCGGTAGCCGATGGTCTGGCCGGTCGGTGCATACGGATGGATATTGGCAAACTCGGGCCAGCTGACCGGCAGCATTTCGGAAGTCGCGTTGAGCTTCATGGTGCAGGAACCGAGCGGGATCATCGTGCGGTCGAGCGCCAGATCCTTGTCGGCCAGGCTGCGCAGGTAGCGCAGCATTTCGTGTTCGGCGTGATAGCGGTTGAACACCGGATGCGTCAGGTAAGCGCTGCTGCGCGCCAAGGTCGCCGGAAATGCATCGTCGACCGCGGCTTCGATCGCGTCGAAATCGAGAGTAACGGTTTGACCGTGCGCTTCCGCTGCAAAGACGCTCCACAGCAGCTTGACGTCGTCGCGGCTGCTGGTTTCATCGAGCGAAATGCCGACATGATGGTCGTCGATCCGGCGCAGGTTGATGCCCTGCGCCTGGGCCGCCGCGTGCAGCTTGTCGGCCAGCTTGACTTGCACCGTCAGCGTGTCGAAAAACCCCTGATTGGCGATGTCGTAGCCGAGCTGGCGCAAGCCCGCCGCCAGCACGCCGGTGCTGCGGTGCACCCGCTGCGCAATGCGGCGGATGCCGTCCGGGCCGTGGTACACCGCATACATCGCAGCCATCACCGCCAGCAGTACCTGCGCAGTGCAGATGTTGGAGGTGGCCTTCTCGCGTCGGATATGCTGTTCGCGGGTTTGCAGCGCCAGCCGGTACGCCTTATTGCCTTGCGCATCGACGGTGACGCCGACCAGTCGCCCCGACATGCTGCGCTTGAAGGCGTCGCGGGTGGCCAGATAACCGGCGTGCGGGCCGCCGAAACCGAGCGGCACGCCGAAGCGCTGGCTGTTGCCGACCACCACATCGGCGCCCCACTCGCCCGGCGGCGCCAGCAGCGCCAGCGCCAGCAGGTCGGCGGCGACGATCACCAGCGCGCCCTTGGCGTGCAGTGCCGCCACAAATTCGCGGTAATCGCGCACTTCGCCAGTCACGCCCGGATATTGCAGCAGCACGCCGAAACAGTCGTTGCTGATGGCTGTGTTGTCTTCACTCGCGCCACTGCAAGTGCGCACTTCGATGCCGAGCGGCCGAGCGCGGGTTTCGATGATTTCGCGGGTTTGCGGCAACACGTCGTCAGCCACATAAAACACGTTTGAATCCGACTTGCCGACGCGCTGGATCAGCGTCATCGCTTCGGCTGCGGCAGTGCCTTCGTCCAGCATCGACGCATTGGCGATCGCCATGCCTGTCATGTCGGTGATCATTTGCTGGAAGTTCAGGATCGCTTCCAGCCGGCCCTGCGAAATTTCCGGCTGATACGGCGTGTACGCGGTGTACCAGGCCGGGTTCTCAAACAGGTTGCGCAGGATCACGCCCGGCGTGAAAGTGTTGTAATAGCCCTGACCGATCATCGACTTGAACACGCGGTTCTTGCCGGCCAGCGCTTTCAGCTTGGCCAGCGCCGCCTGTTCGGGCAGCGGCTGGGAAAACTGGCCCAGCGGCAGCGGATCCTTGCGGCGGATGTTGGCCGGCACGATGGCATCGATCAGCGCGCTGCGGCTGGGATAGCCAAGTACGGCCAGCATCGCCTGTTGTTCGGATTCGGACGGGCCGATATGGCGCGCGACGAACGCGTCGCGGGCTTCAAGTTGGGAAAGGCTGGAGCGGGTCATGGTCTGGAGTTATCGAATTCGTGGCGCGGACAACAGCAGCACATGCTGCCGATGTCCTGAGTGGAAAGAAGGATGGCGGCCGAGAGTGCTGCAATCAGGCGTCGATATTCTTGCCGTAGGCAGCCGCGTCGAGCAGGCCGCCGAGGTCGCCCAGGTTGGCCGGTTTCAGCTTGAACAGCCAGGCTGCATAAGCGTCCTGGTTGATTTGCTCGGGCGCGTCGGCCAGCGATGCGTTGACCGCCACCACTTCGCCACCGATCGGTGCATAAATGTCGCTGGCAGCCTTGACCGATTCGACTACCGCGCAATCCTTGCCGGCCGCCAGCACCTGGCCGACTTCCGGCAATTCAACGAACACGATGTCGCCCAGCGCATCCTGGGCGAATTCGGTGATGCCGACGCTAATCGTGCCATCGGCTTCGGTGCGCGCCCATTCGTGGGATTCGGTGTATTTCAATTCTGCAGGAATGTTCATTTTTTAACTCCGGTTTGGAAAAGTGGGTAGGGGTGCGCCATGCGCACCAGCACAGCTATATATACTGCTCAATCATGTGCCGTTTTCCGCATATAAACAGGGGCGATTTCCCATATACCCCTGCTTATAATTGGATTGATAGGCGATGCAGCGGCAATCAGCCAGCCAGAATCTTGCCGTGGCGCACAAACGGCAGCTTGACTACGGATGCCGCCAGCTGCTTGCCGCGGATTTCGACCTGCACCGTGTCGCCGACCGCGACGCCGAGCGGCAGCCGCGCCAGTGCAATCGCCTGCTGCATGGTCGGGCTGAAGGTGCCGCTGGTGATTTCGCCCTCGCCGTGATTGCTTACGACTTTCTGATGGGCGCGCAGCACGCCGCCTTTTTCGCGCAGGATCAGGCCGAGAAATTGTGCCTGCTGACCCTTGGCCAGCAGCGCAGCCTTGCCGATGAAATCGCGTGCGCTGACCAGATCGATGGTCCAGGCCAGACCGGCGTCGAGCGGATTGACGGTTTCATCCATGTCCTGGCCGTACAGGTTCATGCCGGCTTCCAGCCGCAGCGTGTCGCGCGCGCCCAGACCGGCCGGCTTGACGCCGGCTGCCAGCAACGCATGCCACAGTGCTTCGGCCTGCGCGGCCGGAAATGCGATTTCGAAACCGTCTTCGCCGGTGTAACCGGTGCGTGCCAGCATCACTTCGCCAAACGGCGTGTCGGCCACCACCACCGCATTGAACGGTTTCAGTTCGGCGCTGGCGGCCTGGGTTTGCGGCAGTACCTGCCACACCTTGGCGCGTGCATTCGGCCCCTGCACCGCGATCAGCGCCAGCGCATCGGCACCGCTGCGGCGCTGGGTGATGGTCAGAGCGCTATCGGTTTTGTCATTCTGGGCTGAAATCCACGCGAGGTCTTTTTCAGCGGTGCCGGCGTTGACCACCAGCCGGAACCAGTTTTCGCTGAAGCAGTAAATGATCAGGTCATCGATCACAAAACCGTCGGCATTCAGCATGCACGAATACAAGGCCTTGCCCGGACTCTGCAGCTTATCGACATTGTTGGCCACCAGGCCGCGCAGGAAAGCGCGCACATTGGCGCCCTGCAGGTCGACCACGCACATGTGTGAAACGTCGAACATGCCGCAATCGTTGCGCACCGCGAGGTGCTCCTCGATTTGTGAGCCGTAGTTGACCGGCATGTCCCAACCGCCAAAATCGACCATGCGGGCGCCGGCGGCACGGTGAGCAGCGTTAAGTGGAGTCGCTTGAAGCGTCATGGAAACCTCGTACCAATAGAAAGGGGTAACGGAGCGGGCATACAGACCCGACCCGCGCTATTCATCGCAGACCCCTCTGTCCTTGGTACCTGAGAGATTACGGGAACTGATCCCGTGCGCACCTTCGGTGGGCCGTCTGCCGTGTTGGCAACTGCCGCTCTCCAGAGTTTGGAAGGACATGCCTTCCATCCCGATCAGTCCTTTTGCCTGAGAGTTTTTGGGCGGTGCCCCTTCGGCGGCAGCGCATGGCTGCCCTCTCCTGATCAAGAATCTGGAATATATGCGTTGCAGCCGCCACTGTCAAACTGAAAAAGCAGGCGCCGGCCGGCTCATACCGCCATGTAACGACCGGGCCGATGGTTCAGCATGATGACCAGATTCAGCGCCACCGCGCCCAGCATCGACGCCAGCAACGCAGTCAGGTTGACCACCAGCAGCGATGCCAGCACGATTGCGACATCGATTGCCATTTGCAGCTTGCCGGCGCGAATGCCGTATTTATCCTGCAGATACAGCGACAGGATGTTGACGCCACCGAGGCTGGCCTGATGGCGAAACAGCACGATGAAACCGGTTCCCATCAAAAATCCGCCGATGATGGCGATATAAAACGGCGTCAGCGCGTTAAATTGGACGAACTGCGGATGCAGGCCGGAGAATACCGAGACCAGCGCCACTGCGCAGAAAGTCTTGAGGGTGAAGCGCCAGCCCATGCGGCGCAACGCCAGCACATAGAACGGCAGATTGATGACAAAAAACGCCACGCCGAACGATATATTGGTAGCGTAATGGATCAGAAACGCCAAGCCGGCGGTGCCGCCGGTGAGCAATCCGGCCTGGTTGAACATCGCGATGCCGAGCGAGACAAAAATGGCGCCGATCAGCAGCGCCAGAATGTCTTCAAACAGGCTGTGGGTGGGCGGGTGGATGGGAGGACTAATGGCGGCGGATGTCATGGCGGTGGCGTGATCAGAAATGAATGCGCGGAATCCTTGTAACGGGATTTCGGCGAGGAAAAACTGACATTAACGCACAAAACCGCATATTGTGATACGGCCGGTGCGATTGGAATCGGGCCCAGCAGGTTCCTGCTGCGCGCTGCCGGAGCGATTCGTTCCAACGCGTTTCAAGCGCCTCGCAACAGGTATTCGACCTCGCGGCTGCGAGGCAGCATGCGGTGCGCTCGCTCCAGATGCTGCAGTCCCGGCGGCAGCGGTAACGCAACGCCGCTGTAAGCGGGCAAGCGCTGGCGCACCGGCATGACTTGCAGTGCCGCACCGGCAAGTCCAGCGGCTGCAGCAACATTCGGAGCTTCCCAGCCGAAGCTGTAAGCATAATCCGGCAACAAGGCATCACAGGTGGCGGCAAACCAGTCGCTGTGCTCGGCGTCGCGGCCAATTGCATGCGAAAGCCCTTCCGGGTCGAATTTTGCCAAAGCCTGAATCAATTCCGCCGTCGATGCACCCGGCGCATCGTCCCAGCCCAGCACCGGATTAAAGATGTAGTCGGCCCCGGAGCCGAACCAGCCTGCACGCAGCGGTCGTGCACTCCAGCTGCGCAGTCCGGCAAACAGGTGCCAATGCCAGTGCAAACCGGACGGTTTCGGCCATGAATACAGATAAAGCCGCTGATAACCGGCGCCATGCAACGCGCGCACCATCGCCATCAGACGGGCATGCGGCATCCGCTCGGGCGGTTGCCGGCGAAACAGGATCGGTTCGCGATCGGCATGCTGCAACTCGTCACACGACAGGCAGAGATCCAGCGTATGCGTTTCCTGACCGAAGCGCACCGACACCCAGCCTGACAATAGATTTACGGCGGTCAGAACCCCATAGCCGCGAAAACGGTGGAAAACGACGGTGCCGGGAGCGATCGGTTGCATGCTAGAACAGTTCCGCTTTATATAAAAATAGGGAGTATGGAGAATAAATATGCATTTACCGCATGTATTCAGCCAGGCATTGAAAATACAGCACGCCGTATATTTCTATCCTGAAAGTTTATTAAATGCTGTCTCAGGAGCCGGATGCGGTCATGCTGCAGTTGCATTGCCGACGATTGTAACGCGTTGTTGCGCCGAATTCGGACCGGTCCTGGCATAAAAGGGTGTTTTTCCTGCATAAAAAATGTGCAAAAGCAGTTTGATGGACAGCTTCAGGAAGCGCTTATCGGTTTTTTGCAAGAATATTGTGCAATAAGATCATTTTGATGAAAAATGAGTTTTCGTGATGTCTATTTCGAAGTTCATGAATTAATTTGTCTGAAATTGCAATTTTAAAAAATGATGACAGTTAATAATGATTTAATGCGATGTCAAAATTACTTTCTTCAAAAGAAATATAGAATTTCTAATATGTCTTTTTGAGTTGCACGCTGAAGTAAAAGAATCTTTATCGGATCGTTTTGGGGTGGAAATGGAATCAAAATCAAATTTCTATTTGCTCTCAGGTCTTGATGGGATCGCTTCACGCTGGCCGCTCCGATATTCTGTCACTTTGCAAGTAGCCTTGATGCAGGTAGACTGGCCACCCAGTATTGTTCTGATGAGTTGAAATGCATCGGTAGAATAAAAAAAGGATCAAAATGATGCGTCGGCGTGCAACACTCAATGAAATCGTGGAAGCTTCCGGGCTCAGCCGCGCCACGGTTGATCGCGTGATCAACAACCGTCCCGGTGTGCATCCGCGCACCCGCGACCTGGTGGCACGGGTCGTAGCCGAACTGGAAAAAATAACCGTCAACGCCAGCGCCCTCGATCCCGCAGTACCGGTGGCAAGCAAATATTTTCAGCTATGTATACAAGGTAACGATGGATTTGCCGACGTGCTGGAGGTGGCGCTGGCCGGTTCCGCGGAGATATTCCGCTCACGCGGCTGCAAGCTTGGCGTGGTGCGGTTTGCGGCCAACCAGGATGCGCAGTTGAGTGATTACCTGGCAACCATCGGAGAAAAATGCGATGGTGTGGCGATCTATGCCAGAAATACTGAGCAGGTATGCAAGCGCTTGCGCGCACTGATGCGACGCCAGATACCGGTGGCCAGTTTCAGCACCGATGTCGACGCCGATGCGCGCCATTGTCATGTCGGAATCGATAATCGCGCCGCCGGGCAGACCGCCGCCTTCTTGCTGGGCAAGCACCTCAAGCACTTGCCAGCCGCCAATGTGGCGCTGGTGGTGAATAATGTCTCTTACCGCAGCCATGAGGACAGGGAAATCGGCTGCCGCGCCTTATTGCGCCAGCATCACCCGCAGATAAATCTTTTTGAGATCGTCAAGGGCGAGGATGATGCCGATATGACGTATCAGGCGCTGTGGGACGTGCTGTCGAGCCGGACCGATATCAGTGCGATATATGACTTGAGCGGCGACAACCGCAGTTTGGCCAAGGCCGTGCAGGATTGCGGCCACAGTGAGCTGCTATATATCGCGCACGAACTCAATCCTGCCAGCAGTAATTTGCTCAAGGATGAGGTAATCGATTATTTGATTGCACAGCACATTCCGACTCTACTGAGCTCGGTCATGGAGGCGCTGCTGCAGATTAACGCAGGAAAGCAGTTTGCCGATATCAATTCGGTACCGATACAACTGCTGTGCAAATACGCGATCTGAGCGCATCGCCGGCGGCGCCAAATATTGGATTGCCGCCAGATGCTTAAAGCGTGCGCAAGATCGCGTGTAAGGCTATGCTAGCCTGGAGTCGGAGTGGCGTCGTCGCTTGGCTGAACGTCATCTTCGCCGGGAGTTTCCCCGTCAGCGGCATCGGTCTTCGGCAGTGATTTTTTCTGCAGTTTTTCTTCTTTCTTGCGTTTTTTTGCAAGGTCCTTTTGACGCTTTTCAAATTGGTAATTAGGCTTGGCCAATGGAGAGTCCCGGGTCTATGTTGAAATTAGGGTACGGCTGAAACTACAGATTCCGCCGTCTTATATATAGAGTACGCGATAACTGGCATGACGCCAAATCGCTGAATAGACAAAAACACGCCGTTGAGCATCGATTTTGCCGTGACTTGTAGTCGGTGTGTTTCTTTGTATTGATATTATTTAAGCAGGTATCGCATGTCCAAAACAAAAGATAGCCTTTCAATTATCATCGTATGCGTCGCATTAAGTTGCCTGGTAGCTGGCTTCGGCGTCGCATGGTTCTATCAACAGGCAAAGGAAGAGACGCAAGTCCAGGTGGCATACGTCACAGTCGGCCCACTATTAATCAACACGCAGGACTATGCATTTTCAGCGAGTCTGTCGTTGCAAACTAGCGCAACAGATGCAAAGTGGGCATCACAGCATAAAGTTGCCCTCACTGCAGTGTTGCAGCAAGCCCTGGCCAAGGTCAATCTACAAAGCCTGCGCGATCCGTCCGGCCTGCGGTTGCTGCAACAGTCGCTCAAAAAAGCAGGGAATGCGTCATTGGAAAAAAATGGACTAAAGGAGGTGTTCCTGACCGACTTTATATTTGAGTCAAATTAGGCAGCAAACAGTCCAGAAATAGTTCGCCACATCCGACCAAAAGGAAGGGATGGCAGCATTTTTAGAAAAGCGCTTGCCAAAGTTTGGCAACGTTTGCTATAGTTCGGCTCCCGTTGCAAGACGGGGCAAAAAGAAGGTGCAGCAGTTGGTACGGAAGTCGACAAAACGCGGGGCGCAGGGAGGTGAAGTAA
>JBDSCZ010000352.1:0-3797 GCA_039920865.1 Burkholderiaceae bacterium | reverse complement strand
TAATAATTCAGATTAGGCCGCATAGTTGCCGAATAGGGCATGCTGAAAATAACTCAATGTCATACGCTATACTTGATACTCTATGGTGCATTTTAATTGACGCCCAAAATATATGCGGAAAACTATCAATTTTAAGCAATACCCCCAAGCATTCATCAACCATGATTAAAAATATTATGCACCCACGACACAAAAACAAGACTGTTGCCACCTTTCTAGCCACATTTCTGGGCGGCTTGGGCGTGCATCGGGTGTATTTATATGGCTGGCAAGACAAATGGGCCTGGTTGCACTTCGCCAGCCTTCCGACCTCAGTGCTGATCGCATTGTTGGCGCCCGATCAACCGTGGATGTTTACAGGCAGCTTGTTCGTTCTGTCTGTGCTGACGGGATGCATTGAATCACTGACAATCGGCATTACCTCCGACGATGCATGGGATGCACGTCTCAACCCTGACTCTGGGCGGCAATCCATGTCGGACTGGCCTTTGGCAGTATTGCTGGTACTTACTGTCGGAGCCGGTGCTACCGCATTGATTGCTGCAATGGCACGCATCTCCGACTTGCTGCTGACCGGCGGCGCATTCGGATAATGGATGATGTAGTAAAAATACCGCTGATTATAGATCTGTCGGTAAGCGCAATGTTTCCTTGACCTCCTCCATTACGACAAAACTTTTTGACTGCGTCACTCCCGGCAACTGCAGCAGGATATCGCCCAGCAATTTACGATATTGACCAATCTCCTTGATGCGGGCTTTAATGATGTAATCAAAGTCGCCCGATACCAGATGGCACTCAAGCACCTGTGGGATTAGCACTACTTCGCGTCGAAAATCGTCAAAAGTCCGTCCGGACTTGGCAGAGAGAGTAACTTCAACAAACACTAGTAAACCGGCATCCAGAGCCAGCGGATTTACACGGGCATGATAGCCGGTAATGATACCGTCACGCTCCATACGCTTGACACGTTCGATGCATGGCGTGATGGTTAGACCAACCGTATCGGCCAACTCGGTCATAGCCATGCGGCCATCCTGTTGCAACAGCATCAATATCTTGCGATCGAGCTTATCCAGGATGCGGACAGGCTGTCGTTGCGTACGCATAATTTTTCCTTTAAAACCGTGAAATACATGAACATTTACTAGATTGTAATCACTAATATAGTGATATTTAATAATGTATATGCATTTTCTCAGGAGATTTTATGCGGATTCTGATTCTTGGAGCGGGAGTGGTCGGAGTAACCAGCGCGTGGTATCTGGCCCGTGCCGGGCATGAGGTGACGGTCATTGAACGCCAACCCAATGTCGCACTAGAAACCAGTTTCGGCAATGCAGGACAAATCTCTCCCGGCTACGCTTCGCCTTGGGCTGGACCTGGCGTGCCAGCCAAGGCAGTCAAATGGTTATTGCAAAAACACCCACCGCTATCCGTCAAGCCGGACGGCTCCGTGTTCCAGCTGCAGTGGCTGACGCAAATGTTATCCAATTGCAATGTGAAAAGTTATGCAATCAACAAAGCGCGCATGGTGCGTCTGGCCGAGTACAGTCGCGATTGCTTCATCGCCTTGCGCAGTGAATCCGGCATCGGCTACGAAGGCCGCCAACAAGGAACGATGCAAGTGTTCCGCACCCAGAAACAACTCGATGACACCGCCAAGGATATCGCGGTACTGAAAGAAATGGGCGTGCCGTTTGAACTATTGTCGCGTGATGAGTTGAGCCGTGCCGAACCGGGGCTGGAAGCAGTCAAGCACAAGCTGACCGGCGGCCTGCGTTTGCCGAACGACGAAACCGGCGACTGCCATGTGTTTACCAACAAACTGGCCGACATGGCAAAGGCGTTGGGCGTACGCTTTTTGTTCAACCGCAGCATCGATAACTTGCTGGTGGAGGGCGGCGCCCTGAAAGGCGTCCGCTCCGAAGGAGAAACCTTGACTGCCGATGCCTGCGTGGTTGCGCTTGGCAGTTATTCCACTACGCTGCTGCGCGGCCTGGTCGATATACCGGTCTATCCGGTCAAAGGTTATTCAATCACGGTACCGATCACCGATGCTTCACAATCGCCGGTATCGACCATTCTGGATGAAACCTACAAGGTTGCAGTCACGCGCTTTGACGACCGCATCCGCGTCGGCGGCATGGCCAATCTGGTCGGCTACGATCTGGAACTGCACGACAGCCGGCGCGAGACTTTGGAATATGTGGTCACCGACCTGTTCCCGAAAGGCGGCGACGTCACGCAAGCCACTTTCTGGACCGGCCTGCGGCCGATGACGCCGGACAGCACGCCTATCGTCGGCCCGACACAGATCAAGGGTTTGTGGCTCAATACCGGCCACGGTACCTTGGGTTGGACCATGTCGTGCGGTTCGGGGCAACTGCTGGCGGATTTGATGTCGGACAAGACTGCGGCGATTGCTGCCGATGATCTGAGCGTAGGCCGCTACCGCAATAAAGCCTGAACGACATAAGGGTTACAAGGATTCGTCCCGAGCGGCATCAATTTGGAAAAACCGACTGCTGATAATGATTGAGTTCGGCATTATTACCTGCGGTGCTTGCACCGCAGAAAAATCATCTGCGCACCAGCAAAGGCATCAGGCCAAATAGCCCCAGCATGGCGTAGTAGACCGTGCCAGCCACAGGATCACGGCTTGCCAGGTAGGCTTCAATAGTCACGCCCCGCAACTGCAGCACCAACCCGAATTCCGCAGTCAGCAGCAAGCCAAGTGCAAGACATCCCATTCCCAAGCGACTGGCAAATGCCGGCGGCACAGTGAGCCGCTGCACAATCCAGCGTGCTGCGAAGATAATGACCAGCAACATGATGGGAAATTCGATCAACTCGGCAACTCTGGTACCGGCACGCGGCACGATCCACAGCAAGCGAATCGGTCCCAGCACGAATCCCGCGCCGAACACGAGGGCAAAATACAGTACGCCTGCCTGCAGAATTCGCATGCTTATCCTGGTTCATATTTTGAGAATTTGACATGAAGAATCGAAATTCGCCCCCGCCACAGGACAATAAATCGCCGTTATTTTTGCTTATTTTACGGGAGTACCAATCAAAAACACCAACCTTCCGCATATAAAAAAAAGGCAAGATAAAATACATGCATTAGTATGCTTTTGATAAACAACATGCCGGCAGATACATCAACTTCAGTGCGTCTGGCGCACCTTGCATCATTTGCCAAGCGCTTTGACAATTGCACCCGCCGCACCTCGGGAGGATGTGGTGGTTTCTCTTGAGAAATATCTGCATACACCTGGCTGCTCTCTGCTCTGCGATCAGGTGTATTAGATCCGCAGGTTAGCTACTTGCGCGGCGCCTCAATCGGCGGCGTACCTACCTTGAACAATTTTTGTAACTGGCCGCGCAATTCCGGCGAGTCCTGATGCTGATGTACCGCAACCGCATGTTGCACTGCTGCATCCAGCAACTCCTGGTCAGTATCTGCACATAGTGCGACCGAGCAATTCATATCACTTGGGAACTCTCGGCAATCAATATATTTACGTGTCATTTCAACCTCCTCATCAAGCCAATGATGGCATGGCATCTACCTGGCAAAATACCAATGCGGCTACGCCGCTCTTTCATTTATAGTTGAAAAAACTGCCCCCGCAAGATGGCAACAAGCACAAAACCATCTACTTGTAGACGCCGATCAAGGAAATGCATCGACGATAAAAAAGGGCAGCCCGAAAGCTGCCCTTACCTGCCTCAACACCGATTCACATCAGAACTGGTCTGCAGTCAGCGCCAGCACGCCGGCGCTGCCC
>JBDSCZ010000351.1:0-2236 GCA_039920865.1 Burkholderiaceae bacterium | reverse complement strand
AGGGGATCCGGTTCCAATATTATTCGTTCCGGATCTATACCGAACGCATGCTGCGCGTCTCCGAGCAAGCGCTACAAGGCGGCGCTGCGCTGCTGCAATATCGTCACAAACCCGCTGGCCCGGAATTGCTCCGCACGCAAGCCGCGACCTTGCAGGAGCTGTGCCGCTGCTATGCGCGGCCTTTCGTTATCAATGATTATGTCGATCTGTGCCTGGAACTGGATGCCGACGACATCCACGTCGGCGGCACCGATGCTGCGGTGGCTGCGGTGCGCGCGGTGGTCGGCCCGGGCAAGATCGTCGGCGCATCCTGCTACGGCAGCCTGCAGATGGCGCATGACGCGCATCTGGCCGGCGCCAGTTATGTCGCTTACGGTGGTTTTTATGCTTCAAAGGTGAAGGAATATCCGCTCACCACGTCGATCGATATCCTGGCGCAATCGAAGGCGCAGATTCCGCTGCCGAGCGTAGTGATTGGCGGCATGACGCAGGAAAATTCCGCGCCGCTGGTGGCGGCCGGAAGCGACATGGTGGCAGTGATCAGCAGCGTCTATCTGGCCAACGATCTGCAGGCTGCGTCACGGGCCTTTGCGGACTTGTTTGTCGCCGCAAAATAGCGCGATCAAGCGCTTGCATCTGCGGTAGGGCCATATCGTTGGGCAGATTTAAACCCATTTTTTTGGCGGTTTCGTACATTGCTGCACTCTTTGATTGCGTGATCCGATGTCCCCGCATTGCGGTCAATGCATTGCCAGAAGTTGCTTGCGCGCACGGCTAGGCCGGAAAACCGGGGGCGCGTGTTGCATTTCCTCGTGTCCGGACAGGCTCTCTATCGCGTGGAGCAGATCTGTTGTTGAATTTATTCAATTATTTCATTTATTTTCATTAGCGAGTGGAACTTCTTGGACGATCGCGAAATAGCAGATACATTACGGAAAGTCGGGCCCAATATTGACTACGCAATCGGTAACTCAGGCAAATCGATTTCCAACTCGATAAAACAGCAAAGAATAGCAATAGAAACAGCGGACAGACCGAAATTTTTCGGAGCCGGATTGGTATTGAGACACAGAGGAAACAAATGAAAATCCAGCAACGCTATGCGAAACCGCTTTTGTGGATTTCAGCATTACTCATTACCGCACTAGTTACCGGCTGCGGTGGCGGCAAAGATCCGATCCTGGGCACACCAGAAGTCGAAGTCGGCCCACTCGCGCCCACGGTGACTGCGGTCGCTCCGGCCAATAATGCAAGCTCTGTGGCAATCAATATCAAAAAAATCACTGCCACCTTCAGCAAGGCGATGGACCCCGCCACGCTCACTGCAGCAAGTTTTACGCTGGCTTGTCCTGTCGGAACGCCCAAAACAGGGGTGGTCACCTACTCGGAATCTAGCAATGTGGCAACGCTTACACTACCCGCTGTCAATCTTCCGTCCAATACAGAATGTACTGCCACGATTTCTACCGCGGCCAAAGACACTGCAGGGGTTGCACTGGCTGCACCTTTTAACTGGAGCTTTACAACTGGCTTAACGGCTGATACCACCGCACCGTTTGTGATTGCTACGGGGGTTTACGGCAATACAGGTACCAAGTCTGGCGCTATAAATCAGCCGATCAACAGAGACAGCACCGCAACCTTCAGCGAAGCGATGGACCCAGAAACGATTTGCGGGCCGGCGAACACGACGGCTGCGTGCCCTTCAGCAACTTATACGCTGGTTAAAACATCGGACGGTACCCCGGTGCCGGGTGTAGTGAGTTACATCGGAAATACGGCTACGTTTAACCCGAATAGCAATCTGGCGGCTAACACCACGTTTACTTCAACAGTCACGACGGGAGCCAAAGACCTGGCAGGTAATGCTGTTGCGACAAGTTATATCTGGACCTGGGCAACCGCTGCCGCGCAAGACACCACCGCACCAACAATCAGCCTGACCAATCCGGTTCATCTTGCCACCAACGTCGCTATCAACAAGGTAATCAATACTACCTTCAGCGAAGAGATGAAACAGTCGACAATTATTGCAGCAAACTATACGGTCAAAGAGACGGTAACCAGTATCAACGTGCCAGGAACAGTTACCTATAATGTACTGAACCACATTGCGAACTTTTCACCGCAAAGCAATCTCAAGGCTGACACCGACTATACCGTCACGGTGAGCAACAAGGCTACGGACCTCGCTAACAATGCGCTGATTGTGCCTGCAGTGGGCGGACTACCAAAA
>JBDSCZ010000350.1:0-2078 GCA_039920865.1 Burkholderiaceae bacterium | reverse complement strand
TCACATAATCGATCAACCCCAACCGGTATGACAGATCGGCCGCCATCACCATGCCGCAGCCGACCGCCTCGCCGTGCAGCCATTTGCCGTAACCGAGACCGGATTCGATCGCGTGACCGAAAGTATGACCGAAGTTGAGAATCGCGCGCAAACCGCCTTCACGCTCATCCTGGCGCACCACATCGGCCTTGATTTCACAGGAACGGCGGATTGCTTCGGTAATGACGGTAGTGTCGCGCGCCACCAATTGGGCGATATTCGCCTCGATCCAGTCGAAGAATCGCGCATCGATGATGGCCGCCACCTTGATGATTTCGGCCAGACCGGCAGCCAGTTCGCGCGCCGGCAGAGTGGCCAGCGTGGTGGTATCGGTGATCACCGCTTGCGGCTGGTAGAACGCGCCTATCATGTTCTTGCCCAGCGGATGGTTGATGCCGGTCTTGCCGCCGACCGAAGAATCGACCTGCGACAGCAAAGTGGTCGGAACCTGGATGAAGGGTATGCCGCGCATGTAACTGGCCGCCGCATAGCCGGTCAGGTCGCCGATGACGCCGCCGCCCAAGGCAATCAGGGTCGTCTTGCGGTCGCATTTTTCTTTCAGCAGCGCATCGAAAATCTGCATCAGGCTGGCCCAATTCTTATGCGCCTCACCGTCGGGCAGAATGATGGTCAATACCTGCTTGCCGGCAGCCTGCAGCGTATGCGCGAACCGCTCCAGATACAGGGGCGCCACCGTGGTATTGGTCACCACTGCCACTCGCCGCCCTTGGATGTGGCAACCGATCAAATCGGGGTCCGTCAGCAGCGACTCGCCGATGATAATCGGATAACTGCGGTTACCCAGGTCGACTTTCAGTTGCATGTGGGAATGTTGCGAAGTATTCATCAGTTGGTGTGTATTCAGGCGTTCGCCAGACGCACAGGAATGCGCAGTATGCACGACCGGCGCTATCAAACCCAGTTGATTCAAAATGGAATGCACCATGAACTGTACATTCGGCCGGCCGGTATCGATCACGATATCGGCAATTTCGCGATACAGCGGATCACGCTGGCGACTGAGTTGCTCCAGCAGCTTGCGCGGATCGGCAGTCTGCAGCAAAGGCCGGTTCTTGTCATGCCCGGTACGCTGCAAAATGTTATTTACGCTGGCGCGCAAATACACTACCGTACCGCGCGCATGCAGGTAAGCCCGGCTCTGCGCATCAAGAACCGCACCGCCACCGGTAGCCAGCACGATGCCCTGCTCGGCAGTCAGGTCGCGAATCACTTCCGCTTCCCGCCGCCGAAAGCTGCCCTCCCCCTCGATTTCAAAAATCCACGGGATAGACGCACCACTACGCGCCTCGATCTCGTGGTCGGAATCAACGAAGCGTCGGCCGAGTCTTTTAGCAAGAGCACGGCCGACCGTGGTTTTGCCGGAACCCATCAGTCCGATAAGGAAAATGTTTTTGGAAGTCATTTCTGAATTGTGCATCAAAAGCCGGTTAATTCCCCGGCTTTTGCAAACAGTCACCGCTATTTGGCAGTGTACTGCACCCTATATCCGATCGTATAAGGTAACGAACCATCTCCAGGCAGGACATCGAACATCACGTCACCAATTACCGGTGTTGTACCTGTGTCGTCACAGAATGCTAATTCCGGCCTTGCTTGTATCCACCAAACACGACCCAGGTTATTCAAGACTCCGAGATCTTTTACCCCACCTTCAGCTTGGCTGGTTTGTCTAATACTAACCTGCGAATTGCCCTGCAGCACCCCATTGCGATTCTTCACGTTAATAATGAAAATCTGATAATCGGTGCAATTTTTGAGCTTCCCCAGATTGGTGATAAATTGATCATCTGCGACTGTAATGGTTCTGTCGATTGTATTATTGACACCGAGACTGATCGTCCTGCTGTAATCGTAGTTGGTTAATCTGACCGATGCAGTGATCTTCACGACCCCGGCGACATCGGCCGATGCGGCGGAAACAGTAACCTGCGCTTCTCCATCAGCATTCGTGAGGACGGTTGACGGCGCAAAGCTCACCGCAGATGGGTTGCTGGAAGACAGGTTAATTTCTTGACCTA
>JBDSCZ010000349.1:0-2613 GCA_039920865.1 Burkholderiaceae bacterium | reverse complement strand
ACCAGGAAGCTGGCCGGCGGGTCGTGCGCAAGGTGGTCAATGTTTCGTCCATCGCTGGGCTGTTCGGCAACGCCGGGCAGTCCAACTACGCCGCCGCCAAGGCCGGGATCGTTGGCCTGACGCAGACCATTGCCAAGGAATGGGGACGCATGAATGTCACCGTCAACTGCGTTGCCTTTGGCCTGATCAAGACCCGCCTGACCACAACCACCGCCGGCGAAGGGATAACGACCAACATCGACGGCCGCGACATCAGACTCGGCATCAACCAGGATCTGCTGGATAGCATCGAACGCGCAGTCCCCCTTGGTCGCGGCGGTACGCCGGAGGAGGCCGCCGATGCCATCTATCTGTTCTGCACCCCGGAATCCGATTACATCAGCGGCCAGACCATCATGTGCAGCGGCGGCCTGACCGGCATCTGAGCATCTTTTCCATGACCCATGGCGACATTCATCATTTCTGCGCAGGAATAGCTCAGCCATATCCGCAACATATTGAAAACACTGAATTACCGCCTCTGCGAGTATGGCAAACCATTTTCCGTCCGTGGCGTTTGCCACGGATTATTGAGAAGATAGGGCATCTGATACAAGATGCGCATCTGACACCCGCTAACAACACACTCCGGAGACAAATCATGATCCAGAACACCATCCAGCAGGCCAGCCGCAACACCATCGGCGACGCCCTGCGTCGCTCCGTACGGCGCAATCCGAATAGCGAAGCCCTGCTTTATGAAGACCGGCGCTGGACCTATGCCGCGCTGGATGTCGCCGCCAACCGCGTCGCGCACCGGCTGCTGGCCCTCGGTCTCAAGCAGGGCGACCGCGTCGCCGCCTACGGCCGCAATTCCGACGCTTACGTGCTGCTCTGGCTAGGCTGCGTGCGCGCGGGACTGACCCACGTGCCGATCAACTACGCGCTGACCGAAGGCGAACTGCACTACATCGTCGAACAATCGGGTGCCCGCGCCCTTTTCCATGATCTGGCCATCGCCGGGCATATCGAACAACTCGGCCCGCAGTCCCAGTGCGTATGGGTTGGCACCCTGCACGGCGGCGACACGCACGATATTCTGGCTTTTTCTAGCGCCCCCGGCTGCGAGAGCGAGCCTGATGTTTTGATCAGCGAGGAAGATATCGCACAGCTGCTTTACACCTCTGGCACTACTGCTGCCCCTAAGGGCGCGATGATGACGCACCGGGCGCTAATGGCCGAATATACAAGCACTCTGCTGTCCACCGAAATCAGCGCAAGCGACCGCTCGCTGGCTTCGCTGCCGCTCTACCACTCGGCGCAGATGCACGTCTTCGTGATGCCGCAACTACTGGTCGGCGCCACCACCATCGTCATCCAGGCACCACAGCCCGAGCAGTGCTTCGCCCTGATCGCCAAGGAGCGCATCACCTCTTTCTTCGCGCCGCCTACGGTGTGGATCGCATTCCTGCGCCATCCGGATTTCGACCGCCACGATCTCTCCAGTCTGGCAAAGGGCTACTATGGCGCCTCGATAATGCCGGTGCCAGTGCTGCAGGAGCTCTCCCAACGCCTGCCGAAAGCCCGCCTGTTCAACTGCTACGGCCAGAGCGAAATCGCCCCGCTGGCCACCGTGCTATCGCCGGAAGATCATGCCGAGCGCCCGGCTTCGGCGGGGAAACCTATTTTCAACGTCGAAACGCGCATCGTTAATGAGCAAATGGAAGACTGCGCGCCTGGTGAAATGGGCGAGATCATCCATCGTTCTCCGCAATTGATGACGGGCTACTGGAACAAGCCGGAAGAAACCGCGGAGGCCTTCGCCGGCGGCTGGTTCCACTCCGGTGATGTCGGCTATTTCGATGCGGCTGGCTTCCTCTACATCGCCGACCGCATCAAGGACATCATCAACACCGGCGGCGTCGTGGTATCGAGCCGCGAAGTCGAGGAGTGCCTCTATACCCACCCGGCTGTCAGCGAAGTGGCGGTCATCGGACTGCCTGACGAAAAATGGATCGAGGCCGTGATTGCCGTGGTCAGCCTCAAGGCAGGCCAGCAGGTCGATGCCACGGCTCTGATCGCGCACGCCAAGGCGCGCATTGCCCCCTTCAAGGTGCCTAAGCGGGTATTCTTCGTAGAATCCATGCCGCGCACTGCCTCAGGAAAACTGCTCAAGCGCGAGTTGCGCCGACAGTACAACGGCTCCATTGATTAAGCTGCAGGAGCAAATTAAAAAATGCACCCCACCTCTGCGGCTGAATGGAACCTGGACTGGAGATGTTCTGTTCCACTACTCTTTTGCCGCTTGCAGTAAGCATTTCGATAACTTATCAAAATGCAGTAGTGCAGCTTGCGTCAACTCAACTTGCTTGCGCCGCGTGTCTTCTGTGTCGGTCAGCATGATCCAGCCTTTTTCACGCATCCGCACAGTCCCTGGGAACGCGGCCGCAACGAAAACACCAATGGCTTGCTGCGTCAGTATCTGCCAAAGGGATCTGACCTCTCTATCCATTCACAACAGCAGCTTGACGACATCGCATGGAAACTTAACACCAGACCCAGAAAGTCACTCGGCTGGAAATGCCCAGCCGAGTTGTTCCTTCCTGTAGACGCTTTTGACTTTAAAGCATACTG
>JBDSCZ010000348.1:0-11913 GCA_039920865.1 Burkholderiaceae bacterium | reverse complement strand
GGAGAGGGGCTTCAAATAGTCGTCATCTGACCGATTAAGCAAATACAAAATCGTCGGCGGATTGTGCACTGGGTTCGTGTCTTTCGTGGACATGTGCGTAACATCAATTAAGTAGGTGCGCCGCTTGCTCGCCCGGATTGCGTGCGCCGCGGGTGATCGCGCCCGGGTGCACTCCTACAGGAATGCGGTTCGTTGTACTCCTGCCGGATTTTGAATGAATTGGATTTGCGTTGAATATTCTGATAGTCCGTGTTTCTTCCCTGGGTGACGTGGTGCATAACATGCCGATGGTGGCGGATATATTGCGTCATTATCCTGATGCGAAAATCGATTGGGTGGTAGAGGAAGGATATGTCAGTCTGGTGCGCCTGAACTGCGGCGTGCGTAATGTGATCCCGTTTGCCTTGCGGCGCTGGCGTAAAAGTTTGTTTTCTGCGCAGACGCGGGCTGAGATTGCAGAATTCTATCGTTCCTTGCGCAGCGACTCGTATGACATCGTATTTGATACCCAAGGCTTGCTCAAGACTGGGGTGGTGATGCGCGTGGCGCGCCTGAACCAAGGCGGTAAGCGTTTCGGCTTGGCCAATGGAACTGAGGGCTCTGGGTATGAAGGAATTTCCCGCATATTTCACACCGACAGCGTGCCGGTCGGCCGATTCACGCATGCTGTGGCGCGTGCTCGGTTGGTGACGGCTGCGGCATTCGGCTATTCGGTCGATACTCCGGCTGATTTTTCTTTGCAAGCACCGGTTTTGCAGCCGGATTGGTTGCCATCGATTCCGTATGCGGTTTTTTTTCATGCGACTGCGGGCGCTTCAAAGCAGTGGGCGCCGGAACACTGGATACAACTGGCGCAGTGCTTGCAGCAGCGCGGCTTGCCGATCTTGCTACCTTGGGGCAGCACAAAAGAACAGCGCGCTGCCTATTTTCTGGCTGAAAATATTCCGACCGCGCAGGTATTGCCTAAACTGCCAATGATGGAGGCGGTGGTGCTGGCGCAGCGGGCGGCGCTGGTGGTGGGCGTCGATACTGGGCTGACCCATATTGCGGCGGCATTCGAGCGCCCGACCATCGAACTGTACTGCGGTTCTCCACGCTGGAAGACCGAGGGCAATTGGTCGCCAAATTTAATCAACTTGGGTGACTGCGGCGCTCCGCCTGCGGTGGCCGAAGTCGAGGCAGCCGTGCTGCAATTGCTGGGAGCATGATGGCCGGGATGAGACGAGCCGCGTATTCTCTGGCGTGGTGGCTTGCCATGCCTGCTGTGCTGGCGCGGCTGTGGTGGCGCGGCCGCAAGGAAGCCGGCTATCGGCAGCATCTGGCTGAACGATTTGGCTGGTATGCCGGTGCGGCGTTGACCGGCCATAAAATTTTATGGCTGCATGCGGTGTCGGTCGGCGAGACGCGCGCAGCCGAGCCGCTGATCGAAGCATTGCTGGCAGCCTATCCGGAACACACGATTCTACTTACCCACATGACGCCCACCGGGCGCGCGACCGGCCGGTCGTTGTTTGTCAAACATGGGCCGCGTGTGCTGCAGAGCTACCTGCCGTACGATACCGGCTGGATGGCGGCACGTTTCCTGCGCCACTTTTCACCGCAGATTTGCATGCTGATGGAAACCGAGGTCTGGCCGAATCTGATTGCGCAATGCGTAGCGCAGCAGGTGCCTGTGGCGCTGCTCAATGCCCGGCTGTCGGCGCGTTCGATGCGCCGGGCCCAGCGGTTTTCCGGCTTGATGCGCGAGGCGGCGCAAGGCCTGTCGTGCGTAGCGGCCCAGACGCAGGCGGATGCTGCGCGTCTGCAACAGATTGGTGCGCGCAACGTGCAGGTCACCGGCAGCATCAAGTTCGACGTGGTGCCACCAGGCACTGCGCTAGTGCTGGGCACCGCATTGCGCCAGAAAATCGGTGCGCGCCCGGTGCTGCTGTGCGCCAGCACGCGCGAAGGGGAGGAGGCATTGATCCTTGACGCTTTGCAGTCTGCGGCTGCCAGTGGCAATCTCAGAAGCGAAATTCTGTTGCTAATGGTGCCGCGCCACCCGCAGCGTTTCGATGCGGTGGCGCAATTGGTCAAGGCGCGCGGCCTGGTCTTGCAGCGCCGTTCGTCGCTCGATGCCACAATGACAGGCGAACCGATGGCACCTGATGTGCAGGTGCTGCTGGGCGATTCGATGGGGGAAATGTTCGCCTATTACGCGGCCTGTGATGTTGCTTTTGTCGGTGGCAGCTTGCTGCCGCTGGGCGGGCAGAATCTGATCGAAGCCTGTGCACTGGGCAAGCCGGTGCTGGTTGGTCCGCATACCTTCAATTTTGCCGCAGTGACTGAAGATGCCATCGCCGCAGGTGCCGCGCGACGCGTCGATGATGCTGCCGGATTGTTGCGCGAAGCGGCGGTTTTATTGTCGCAGACGGCGCAGCGGGAGTCGGCCGGATGCGCGGCACAGGCTTTTGCGCAACGCCATCGCGGTGCCACCAAGCGCACCATGACGCTGCTGCAGGCGCTGATTCCGGCCTACTAAAATTAAAATCCCAGCTGCGCACCGGCTCCCAGCAACGTAGCTACGCCCAATAGGGCGAAAATTGCCGCTGCAATCATGTGCACCAGGCGTACCGGCATTTTTTCCGCAATCCGGTTGCCCAGAAAAACCGCTGGTACATTGGCGATCATCATACCCAGCGTGGTGCCGGCTACCACGGTATACAGGGCTTGATACTGTGCCGCCAGTGCAATCGTGGCAACCTGTGTTTTATCGCCCATCTCCGCCAGGAAAAAGGCAACCAGCGTGGTGCCGAACACGCCGAAGCGGGCGAATTTAGCATCGCCTTCATCAAATTTGTCCGGGATCAGGGTCCAGATCGCCATTGCGATAAACGAGATGCCGAGCACCCAGCGCAGGGTTTGCGGCCCCATCAGCGTGGTAATCCAGGCTCCGAGCGCACCGGCAAAGCCGTGATTGGCAAGCGTGGCGACCAATATGCCGAGCACGATGGGAACCGGTTTTTTGTATTTTGCGGCGAGGATGAATGCGAGGATTTGTGTTTTGTCGCCGACTTCGGCCAGGGCTACGATCCCGGTCGAGATGAGAAATGCTTCCAATTGATGCTCCCAGGCCGGAAATTAAACCGATGACTATGCCGCTCCCCGGCCAGTCCGGGGCAGCATAGTCATAGGTCTTGCCAAGTGTCAAACACTGCTTGCACCATGGCCGAGAGGCCAGGTATGTTGACGCAAGCCCCGGTAATCCAGTTTCAATGACAGCTGGAATCCGGGCGGCTACTCCCCCGTGACTGCGCGGATTTTATGCCATTTACGCGATTGCGGGTGCGGTTTTTACGCGCTGCGCAAGGTAGGCCAATGCCTCTTCCACCTGGTCGATCAGGATCAGGCACAGATCGCCGGCGGCCAGGCTTGCCAGTGCGGTATCGATGGCGACGAACTCGCCATGCACTTCCTGCACCGATTCGGTACGTTTCGCCTGCTTCAGACCATCGCGCAGCAGGGCCATGACTTCGCCGTCGGCGCGGCCGCGCTGGCACTGGTCTTCGTACAGGATGACTGCGTCGAAGGCATCTCCCAGAATCTCGGTTTGGCGGCGGATGTCGTGGTCGCGCCGGTCGCCGGCCGCGCTGATGACTACCGAGCGGCGCTTCGACGGCATGTTCTCGACTGCGGCCACCAGTGCTGTAATTGCATCCGGATTGTGGCCGTAGTCGGCAATGATGGTGGCGTCGTTAAATGTGAACAGGTTGAATCTTCCCGGCGCGCTGTTGGCGTCGCTGACGAAGCTGTTCAAGCCGGCGTGGATGGTGTCCCAGCTTAGCCCCAGGCCCCAGGCGGCACCAATCGCCGCCATCGCGTTTTCAACCTGGAAGCCGATGCTGCCGTTGCGGGTCAGCGGGATCTGTGCCAGATCGATCCGATGCGCGTTTTGGCCTTCTGCGGCGATAATCGCGCCCTGTTCCAGATACACCACGCGCAGGCCTTGGGCGCGGTGGGTCGCAATCAGCGGATGTTGATGATGGTTGGTGAAATAGGTTACCTTGCCGGGGCAATTGCTTGCCATTTCGGCTACCAGCGGATCGGCTGCGTTGAGTACCGCTACCCCGTTGGGCGCGACATTTTCGACTATCACCCGTTTCACCACCGCCAGGTCTTCCACTGTGCTGATGAAGCTCAAGCCGAGGTGGTCGCCGATGCCGATATTGGTCACCACCGCCACATTGCAGCGATCGAATCCCAGCCCTTCGCGCAAGACCCCGCCGCGCGCGGTCTCAAATACTGCGGCGTCCACATCGGGATGCATCAAGACGTTGCGCGCACTGCGCGGGCCGCTGCAGTCGCCGCTATCGATGCGCTTGCCTTCGATGTACACGCCATCCGTGCTGGTCAGGCCAACCCGGTATTTATTGGTTTTCAAGATGTGTGCAATCAGCCTTGCGGTGGTGGTTTTGCCATTGGTGCCGGCTACTGCTACGATCGGAATCCGGCCATCGTCGCCGTCGCGATACATGGTCGAAATGACTGCTTCGCCGACCGGGCGTCCTTTGCCGAACGAAGGCTGAATGTGCATGCGCAAGCCGGGAGCGGCATTGACCTCGACAATTCCGCCACCTTGCTCCTGCAATGGCTTGAGCACGGTTTCGCAGACCACGTCGACACCGCAAATATCGAGTCCGACCATCTGCGCTGCCTCCACTGCGCGCGCTGCCAGATCCGGATGCACGTCATCGGTGACGTCGGTTGCACTGCCGCCGGTGGAGAGGTTGGCATTGTTGCGTAGTGCCACCGGTTGGCCCGTAGGCGGAATGCTCTGTAGCGTGTAGCCGTGTTTGACGAGAGTTGCCAAGGCAATGCTGTCGATCCTGACCTTGGTCAGGGCGGTAGCGTGGCCGTCACCGCGCAGCGGGTCGAGGTTGACCTGTTCGATCAGTTCGCCGATGTTATGAGTGCCGTCACCGATGACTTGTGGCGGCGCGCGGCGCGCTGCGGCGACCAACTGATTGCCGATCACCAGCAAGCGGAAATCATGGCCGGGCAGATAGCGCTCGACGATTACGTCGGAGCTGATTTCATACGCCACCGCGAAGGCGGCGAATATTTCTTCCCTGGTCTTGATATTGACCGCGACCCCTTTGCCCTGGTTGCCGTCGCGCGGCTTAAGTACCACCGGGCCGCCGATTTCAGTTGCGGCTGTCCAGGCGTCTTCCGGATTCGATACCGATCTGCCTTGCGGCACCGGTACTCCTGCTGCCTGCAGCAATATCTTGGTCAGATCCTTATCTTGCGCAATCGCTTCGGCAATCGCGCTGGTGCGATCGGTTTCCGCTGCCTGAATGCGGCGCTGCCGGCTGCCCCAACCGAACTGCACCATGCTGCCCTCGGTCAGGCGCCGGTACGGGATGCCGCGTGCGACAGCTGCTTGCACTATGGCGCCGGTGCTTGGCCCCAGACGCACGTCTTCATCGAGTTCGCGCAGGCTGGCCAGCGCTTGCGCCAGATCGAACGGCGTTTCTGCAAACGCGGCCTCGCACAGCGTTTGTGCAAGTTTGAAGGCAAGTCGACCGACTGCTTCCTCGCTGTATTCGACTACGACTTGATAGGTGCCCTGGTCGATCGTTGGCACCGAGCGGCTGAAAGTCACCGGGCATCCGGCTTGCGCCTGCAGACCGAGCGCCGCGGCTTCCAGCGCGTGCGCCATCGTGCAGGGCGCCTTTTGGTGCACGTGATCGAGAAATCTAATTTGTGGAAAGCGTGCCCGCAGCCTGGCTTCGAAGCCAGGAATGTCGGTGATGGAGAGTTCCGCATCGAGGCAGGACACGATCGCTTCGATCGAGGTGTGTCGGCTCCAGAGGTTGGGGCCGCGCAATGCGCGAATACGTGATATTTCCATGAATATTTCCTTGAGTGCATCGACGAGGCGTCGCCGCACCGATAGTGTCGATAAGCAGCGTTAATGCGCGGCGTTCGTATTCTTAAAATCGAAGGTCTGGATGCCGGCGCGGATCAGGTCGTCGGCAATCCCCAGCGCCCAGCCAGCAGCCACCGCGGCCTGAATGTTTTGCGTGACAAAGGGGCGCTGGGCGGGGTCCGGAAAGTTGATGGTGCCGAGATCGAGGATGGCGGTCTGGTTCATGCCGGTCGCCAGCACGACGTGACCGTTATCGACGAATACGCAGCGTCCACCCTTGGCGCGATGCTCGGCCAGGACCGGAATTTCCCAGGAATTGCTGAAGAAAATCACGCTGCCATCGCACAAGGCCGCCAGCGGTGCCACCAGCGGATCGGCTGCATTCAGTACCGCGACTCCGTCAGGCAGCACCAGGTCGACCTGGGTGCGTGCCACATTGACGATTTGTTCGGCGTCATTGATATGCAGTTCCGGCAGGCTGTCATCGGGGTCGATATTGGTCACGATGCCGACCTGGCAACGGTCGTATGCGAGGCCCTCGGTCAGAATGGTGCGCCAGCCGTTTTCAAAAACTGCGGCGTTGACCGATCGGTTCAACAGGACCCGGTGCGTCGCCTGCCAGTTGGCGCAGTCGCTTGCTTCAACCGCTCTTTCGCGCAAATACAAGCCGTCGCTACAGGCCAGTCCGACATACGCGCCGTGCAGATGCAGCAACCGCGCTATCAGACGCGTCACCATGGTTTTGCCCGAGCTGCCGGTCACGCCAACGAGCGGAATGCGGCCGCTGGCTGTGGCAGGGAACAGGTGATCGACGATCGCCTGTCCGACCGGGCGGGCCGGGCCGTCAGCCGGTTTCAGGTGCATCAGCAAGCCTGGTCCGGCGTTGACTTCGACAATCGCACCGCCTTGTTCCGCCAGCGGTCGGGAAATATCGGCAGCGACCAGATCCACGCCGGCGATATCGAGTCCGATGATGCGCGCCGCCAGCGCGGCGGCAGCCGCCACCTCGGGATGCACCAGATCGGTAACGTCGAAGGCAACATTGCCATTGCGCTGCACCAGCACAGTGGCGCCAGTGGCCGGAATTGCGTCGGGGCTAAAGCCCTGGCGCGACAGTTCCAGCCGTACCGCCGGGTCTTCGTCGACCAATACCAGATTGAGCGGATGATCTTCGGTAGTGCCGCGGCGCGGATCGGTATTGATCTGATCGTCTATCAGTTGGGTGATGCTGGCTTTGCCATTGCCGATTACCGATGCCGTTTCACCGCGCGCGGCAGCCACCATGCGCCCGCCGACGACCAGCAACCGGTGTTCGTTACCCGGCACGAAACGCTCGATGATGACCGCGCTCCCTTCGTCTGCTGCCAGCCGGAAAGCCGCTTCGATATCGACGCGTGTTTTCAGGTCGGTGGAGACGCCACGGCCGTGGTTGCCGTCCGAAGGTTTGACTACTACCGGCAGGCCGATATCTTCTGCCGCCTCCCACGCGTCTTCGATGTTGTTGATGATGCGTCCTTCGGGTACCGGCACGCCGCACGATTGCAGCAGACTTTTGGTCAAGTCCTTGTCGCTCGATATGGTCTCGGCAATCGCGCTGGTAGCATCGGTTTCCGCAGTCCAGATGCGGCGCTGGCAGGCGCCGTAACCCAGTTGCACCAGGTTGCCTTCATTTAGCCGTATCGAGGGGATGCGCCGCTCGTTTGCCGCGTCGACGATGCAGGCAGTGCTGGGGCCCAGCACCACGGAGTCGAGAATGGCGCGTAGTGCTACCACCGCCGCATCGACATCAAATGGTTTATCTTCGATGGCCGCCATGACCAAATCGCGCGCCGCCACCAGAGCTGCCCGGCTGACCGGTTCGTGCCGGGCACGCACGGCAACCTTGTAGACGCCGCGCTGCTGCGTTTGTCGGGCTTTGCCGAAGCCGCTCTGCATGCCGGCCAGATTTTGCAGCTCGATCATCACGTGTTCCATGATGTGTGCCGGCCAAGTGCCGTCGCGCAGGCGCTCCAGAAAACCGCCGCGCTCGCCGATGCCGCAGCGATGCTCGATGAGGCCCGGCAGCCGCGCTGTCAGGCGCTCGTAGAAGCCGGGAATGGTGTTGGAGGGAGAGTCTTCCAGGTCGTGGATGTCGACCCAGGCTTCCAGAACCGGGCGGTAGGTCCAGATATTCGGCCCGCGCAAAGACAGCACATTGATGATGTCGATAGTTTTTTTATTCATATATGAATGGCGAAACAATGAGATGGAGAGCAAAAAATGTATACGAATAAAACAGCCATAACGCGCCTGACATGATTTGGTTTACTTTGCTGGCTGGGAAATTTGATTCAATGTGAAATACTAGCAAACAACTGCAATGTCTTTGGATATACTTGGCGCAAAATAGCGACTAAAGATCGTTTCCGGAATTAAATCCACCTACCGTACGCCCACTTAGCCTTACCCTGCCGCTTTAATGAAAACTGCCTTGCCGATATCGTTATCGAAAAAATACCAACTGCCTGCCGACTGGCAGCATGACCTGCATTCGCAATTGGCCGAAAATGAAACCGTGCTGGCGCACTGCGAGCTCGATCTAGATGCGCAGCTGCATTTTGTGCCGGGCATCGTGGTGGTCAGCAACCTTCGGCTGCTGTTTAAAAGCCGTGACGACGCCGTTTGGCGGGAATGGCGCTATCGGCCGGATCTGGCGCTGCAGCACCACGACCATGCCGGCGTCGGTAGTCTGGAGTTGCACGATGCTGGCGCACGGCTGGCTTGCTGGCGCTACACGCTGGGCCATAACCCGGACGCCTTGCGTCTGGTTGCCCAGTTCGAGCAGCATTGCCATGCGGCAGTATCGGGACATGCGGTGGCGGAACCGGAAGAAACCGTGTGCCCGAGCTGCAACGCGATCCTGGAACCGGGGCAGGAAGAATGCCCGATCTGCTCCCCGGATGCCGCCGTTGCGCCGTCGACCTGGACCCTGTTTCGGCTGTGGCGCTTTGCCCGGCCCTACAACGGACAGTTGCTGCTGGGATTTTTCCTGACGCTGGCTTCCACCGCTGCCACGCTGGTGCCGCCTTACCTGACCATGCCTTTGATGGACAATGTGCTGATCCCGTACCAGAACGGAGCGCCGATCGATGTCAGTCTGGTCTCGATGTATCTGGGCGGCCTGTTCGGATCGGCCCTGCTGGCCTGGCTGCTGGGCTGGGCCCGTACCTACATTCTGGCGCTGGTCTCCGAGCGCATCGGGGCCGACCTGCGCACCAATACCTATGAACATTTACTGCGGCTGTCGCTCGAATACTTCGGCGGCAAGCGTACCGGCGACCTGATGACGCGGATCGGCTCCGAAACCGATCGCATCTGTGTGTTCCTGTCGCTGCACTTGCTGGATTTTGCCACTGATGTGCTGATGATCGTGATGACGGCGGCGATCCTGATCTCGATCAATCCGTGGCTGGCGCTGGTGACGCTGGTGCCGTTGCCGTTCATCGCCTGGATGATCCATGTGGTGCGCAACAAATTGCGCTATGGCTTCGAGAAAATCGACCGCATCTGGTCCGAAGTGACCAATGTACTGGCTGACACCATCCCCGGCATCCGCGTGGTCAAGGCGTTTGCCCAGGAAAAACGCGAGGCCGCACGCTTTCGCGAAGCCAACAACCACAACCTGGCAATCAATGACCGGGTCAACAAGATCTGGTCTCTGTTTTCGCCGACGGTCGGCTTTCTGACCGAAATCGGCTTGCTGGTGGTGTGGGCGGTCGGTATCTGGCAAGTTTCGCACGGGATGATTACGGTCGGTGTGCTGACCGCGTTCCTGGCCTACATCAGCCGTTTTTACACCCGGCTCGACTCGATGAGCCGAATCGTCTCGGTGACGCAAAAAGCTGCGGCCGGCGCCAAGCGCATCTTCGATATTCTGGACCACGTGTCGAGCGTGCCGGAAGCCGCCAATCCAGTCCATCTGCCGAAGATCGAGGGCCGCATCGAGATCAAGAATATCGGCTTTCGTTACGGCAACCGGGCGGTGATCCGCGACCTCGATCTGACCATCCAGCCGGGCGAGATGATCGGTCTGGTTGGTCATAGCGGCTCCGGCAAGAGCACGCTGGTCAATCTGATCTGCCGTTTTTACGACGTTTCCGCCGGCGCGATCCTAATTGACGGGGTCGATATCCGTTCGCTGCCGATATCGGAATACCGCAGCAATATCGGGCTGGTGCTGCAGGAACCGTTCCTGTTCTTCGGCACCATTGCCGACAACATCGCCTACGGCAAGCCGGACGCCAGCCGCGCCCAAATCATCGCTGCAGCCCGTGCGGCCAATGCACATGAATTCATCCTGCGCCTGCCGCACGGCTACGATTCGATGGTTGGCGAGCGCGGTCAGACCCTGTCCGGCGGCGAGCGCCAGCGAATCTCGATTGCGCGTGCGCTGCTGATCGATCCGCACATCCTGATCATGGATGAGGCTACCTCTTCGGTCGACACCACCACCGAGCGCGAGATTCAAAAGGCGCTGGACAACCTGGTGCGCGGCCGCACCACGATCGCGATTGCGCATCGACTTTCCACGCTACGCCAGGCCGACCGGCTGGTGGTGCTGGATCGCGGCCAGATCGTCGAAGTCGGCAAGCACGATGAATTGTTGGCGCGCGAAGGCGCCTATTATCGGCTGTATCAGGCTCAGGCCCGCCAAGCCGAGCAGGACCGGCTGGAGCACAGCGCGGAACTGGAACTAGATGAAAGCGTCGCATGAAAGACTTGAACCAATGGAATGATTTCAATTTGGAGCGCAATGCCTTCGGCCAGCTGGTGTTTAGCATACCCGGAGAGAATCGGAGCGAGGCCGGGGTGGTGCCGGTACGCGCATTCCCGATCGCCGCACCGGAAAGCGGAATTGCCATCGTCAGTAGCGACGGGCGCGAGCTGGCCTGGATTGAGCAATTAATCGATCTGCCCGAGCGCGTGCGGACCTTGCTGGAGCAGGAACTGGCCAGTCGTGAATTCCTGCCGCAGATATTGCAGATTCAGCATGTGTCGGCGTTCGCCACGCCCAGCACCTGGCAAGTCGACACCGACCGCGGCGCCACCAGCTTTGTGCTCAAGGGCGAGGAAGACATACGCCGTATCGGGCAAGACCGGTTGATCATTGCCGACAACCACGGCGTCCAGTATCTGGTGCGCGACCTGAACGCGCTGGATTATGGCAGTCGCAAGCTGCTGGACCGGTTTTTGTGAGCCTGCCAAATAAAAGGTGCACCAATCGACAGCGCAATGGTGCGCTTGTGTAGGAGCGGACCCGGCCGCGACCGGTCCTTATTCGGTTCCGATATTAGAACTTTCAGGACTGTTCGCGGCCGGGCCCGCTCCTACAAGAACCTGCTTCGGCCTGCAAGTTGATACGCCGAGTGCACCATAGTAATATCGTTTTTGACTGGGTATGCTGAAAAATAGGCATGTTTTCGCATGTGTTTAATGGCTTTAAAATAATACATATGCATGTATATATTTCAGTTCGGAGCCCGGTGGCGGACGTCAAATCAAGTCGCTGCCAGCAATCTGTCGAGCCGCTCCCAGCTTTCTGTCAAGTCTTCAAAGCTGCTGCTGCCGGCCCGGCTTGCGAATATCGCGGTGTGTGCCAGTTCCTGCGACGATAGCGCTTCCTGCGCGCTGGTGAGCTGTGCCAGTACCGCGAGGTCGGCTTCCGATGCATCGTTGCCGAGCGCGCTGCGGCGCTGGATGCGGTTGCGCAGCGTCGCTGCATCGGCCTGGGTCGAGGCGATGACGAAAGGTGCTGCCATCTGTTGTGCGAGTTGCCCGAATAGGGTTCGTTCTGCCAGCCGCAAGAAGGCGGCGTCGATGATCACGGTCCAGCCCGCTGCCAGCAGTTCCCGGGCAGTTTGCAGCAGGCGATCATAGGTTTTCCGGGTTGCAGCTGCGCTATAAATATCCTGATGAGTAGTGCGGCTGTTATCGAGTGCCGCGAGGCCGAACAGGCGCTTGCG
>JBDSCZ010000347.1:0-1633 GCA_039920865.1 Burkholderiaceae bacterium | reverse complement strand
CTCTAGAAATCGCACTATCGTTCTTTTTTTATGAAAGGCGGTCTGCACCGACAGATTAATCGATGCGCTCGAAGGAGGATGGGTTTGGTAGCAGTGCGCCCAGAATCCGGGCGATGCTCTGTAATTGCGGGTCATCGTCGACAGCGTCGTCGCTGGTGTCGTTGATGCAGAAAAACGGAATCCGGCCGAACGCGGCCATCAAATCCTGAAACTGCTGCTCCGCATCCGGTGCTCCGCTGCTTATATACATCGATTCCTGTGCCTGTACTGCGGCCAGGCCGGTATGCAGCATCCAGCGCGGCACCAGATCCGGCACGATCGGCGGTACCTGCCAGGAGCGAAAAACCGTGGTGCGTACCTGCCGAAACAGTTCCGGCGCGGCCTGCTCCAGTTCGTGCAGCACGCTTTTGAACATTGGTCGCGGCGCATGCGCAAAAATGCGCGGCGCATGGCAGTATTGCGGATAGCGTTGCGACAGCCAGTTTTTGGATAGTACCGATGCATTCACCAGCGCGGTCTCGTCCGGCTGCAGGCAATCGTAATCCGGCACCGGAGTGGCTTCCGTAAACAGCGCCACGCCATCGGTGCCAAACCACTGCGCGGGATCCACGCTGGCACCGAAGAACACATCGTCGTTGAGGTAAATGAAGCGCTCGGCCAGGCCGGGGATATGGTGCAGATACGATTCGATATGCCCGGAATCGAACACCGGCAGCGCCGCAGCCGGCATCAGATCGCGATGATCGATCAGCGTCAGGCTATCGCTCGGGGCCAGCCAGTGCGGTTCCTGCGCATCGGTGACCAGATAAATATGGCCGTGATTCGGGTAAAACTTTTCCAGTGCGCGCAAGTTGAAGCGCAACTCGCCATTGTCGCGATAGCGCCCTGCCACATTGCCGTAACGTGCCAGATCATTGGCCTTCCGGGTCAGTTGCCGGGCTTCCCAGCCCGCCAGCGCTTGCTGCCGCTTGTTGTTCCAGACCGGGTCGGCACCGTCAACCCACAGGTAGACGATATCGATCCTATCCGCACTGTCGAACAGGGACACGAGCGCTTAACCGCCAGTTACCGGCGGAAAAAATGCCACCTCGCAGCCTTCGCTGATTTCAGTGTCCGGTTCGGCCATCACCTGGTTGTAGGCCATGCGCAGGGTGCGGTCTTCTGCCAGGCATTCGGCCCATGCGCCGCCGCGAGCGACCAGAAAATGGCGCACGTCGCCTATAGTGCGTACCTGATCCGGTACGGAGACGGTCTCCTCGCTGGTGCCGAGGGTTTCGCGGATGCTGGCGAAGAAGCGGAGCTTGATGTTCATCAGTAAAGGAGTTCACTAAAAGGAATGAAATTGACCATATCACCTTTGACAATGGCGCAGCCGGGCGGATTATCGATCAGGCCGTCGCCCCAAACGGTGGAGGTCAGCACGCCCGAGCCTTGATTCGGAAATAGGTCCAACCCGCCCTCGGCATTGATTCTGGCACGCAGGAATTCGTTGCGGCGGTCACCCTTGCTCTGGGTGAAATCGGCGCGCATTTTATATGTCTTTGGCGCAACATCCTGTACACCCTGCAGGCGCAGGATAAAAGGGCGCACGAATAGCAAGAAAGTGACGAAACTTGATACCGGATTACCGGGC
>JBDSCZ010000346.1:0-2609 GCA_039920865.1 Burkholderiaceae bacterium | reverse complement strand
GATAGTGCCGAACAATATAAGAGCCAGCACGACGATCGACACCCACATTTTAAAGTTCTTACGCGGTTCGCCCGTTACAATCAATCCGAGTGCAATAAAGAATGGGATGGCTAGCCACCCGCCGCGCGATTGCGACAAAAAAGAAGCATAGACCCCGGCTGCTGCGCCCGCGAGTCTTACGCCGTTCCAAAGCCATGCGCGCCGATGGCTCCAACCCAGGGACAGCAGCGAACATGCGCCAAGCAATAGCGCGATATCCCCATAAGGAATCGCGTTGGTGAAGGCGACAATGGGGATTCTTACGCTGCCTCTTGTCGTCAAAATATAGATTTGAACAGCTGCCAGTATGGCGCCGGCCACAAATCCCCATTGCACCTTCTGCAAGTGCCTGGCCGGCAACGACAATAGAATCCAGAATACCGGCGCAAACAACGCCAGCCGCAGCGGAGTATCGAATACCCGCCAGGTGATTGTGCCGTTTGCCAACTGACTTGCCAGGGCTGCAATGACCATGCTCGCCATTGACAGATGCAGGAGCCAGAATTTATTAAAGACGGCGGCAGTGTCCGGCGACCTGGAGCGCAACCCAAGGTAAATGAGACTGCACAGCAGAAGGAAAGCAATGCAAGCGTTAGCGCTGCCGCGCACTACCAAAGTCAGGGCAGGAAAGAGAACTACAGGCAGGCTAAGAACCAGCGGATGGCATGACACCTTGCCAAGCTTAAAGACAGCGCCGGTCATGCGATGCGAGCGCATAACGCAAGGATGATCTTGATGTGCGATTCGATCTCAATATCGGATGTAATGTGCTCCGCAGGCGTTTGCAGCCGATTGTCGCGCCGCAGCCCGTTCCCGGCTGCCGTTGCGACGGCGGCGGCAAGGCTTGCAGGATCTCTCGAATTAAAGGTCAGCTTGGCGCTGTCGGACAGGATTTCGAGGCATCCGATATTTTCCGCCATTACCACGGGCGTACCGCATAGCACGGATTCGATACCAACCAGGCCGAATGGTTCATAGTGCGATGCAAGGATGGTGAAGTCAGCAGCTTGATAACATTCTTCGATATCCTTTCGAAAACCGAGATACCGGATGTTCGGCGAATCCGACTTGATGGGTCTTCCTACCACAGCGAGAATTACGGGGAGATTCGTTTTTTTAAAGAATTCGGCGAGCAGCGGAAAACCCTTACGTTTATGGCTGGAAGAAGGGAAAAGAAAAACCACCTTGTCTTTCGGAAATTGAAACTTCTCACGTAAAGCGCATCGCTTTTCCGCACTCACCACGGTGAATCTGGTCGTGTCGGCCGGCGGATAGGCAAGGGAAATTTTTTCCTCGGAAATGCCATAGTCGGCACGCAATTCGTCGACCATCAGGCGCGAGTGCGCAATGATGTGTTGGGCACTTGCATACTGTTTTTTCTCCAGCCGGGTTTGCAAATGGTCCGCGAGTCCGGCCGTCTGGCCCATCGCGCGTAGAAAACCAATATGCGTGCCGCCACAAATGGCGATATCGGACGATGACACCCGATTACAGCTGATCAGTTTGTCGACTCCATATTGCACCTTCTTTTTCTGCAGCCGGTATGAGAAGAAATTGTCCCGTAATTTTTGAGGCAGCCAACGGGTTGAAATTTTGCAGGGATCCACAAGCGCGAATTCGGTGATAGAAGTGTCGAACTTCTTGGCAAAAAATACCGGTTTTATGCCAAGGTCACTTAGACCACGCACCAAATCCATTGCGTAACGCTCTATGCCTCCGCTGTGCTTGAGCGCGTGACAACTAATGCCGATTTTCATATGTATTTTCTAGCCCGGATCAACGCGGGTGTGCGCGAGGCGGCAATTATAAGTCTGAATCCAGCTACTGTTATCAATACTCAACCCCGACACTACCCGCTCCAAAACGCTCCGCCAACGATTGCGTCAATGCATCGACCGGCGATACGCGCCACTCGTCGGCGAGCCGGATCTCGCAACCTACCCCTTGCCGCGTGTAGCGCATGCTGAGCGGCAAGCCGGTTTCGCAACGGTACGGCGACAACAGATTCTTGATCTGCGTAGGGTCCATGCTGGTCGACAACGATAGCAAATACTGCTTGCCGAACTGAATTCGGCAGGCCGCGATATCCATCACCTTCTCCGCCGTAATTCGCAATCCACCCGAAAAACGGTCTTCCGACACCTTGCCTTGCACCGCCAGGAATTCGTCTTCCTTGAATAGCGCCTTGTTGGCGTCGTAAATTTCGCTGTAGACCGTCACATCTACCGTTGCGCTGCCGTCGTCGAGCGTGACGATGATCATTTTTCCGCGTTGCGTCATCTGGGTGCGCAGTGCGGAAATCACGCCGGCCATCAGTTTCGGCTCGCGCGACGGCTCCAGATTGGCCAGTTTGGTACGTGCAAACTTGCGCGCTTCCGTCGCATAGGCATTGAACATGTGGCCGGACAGGTAAAAGCCGAGCGCGGCCTTTTCTTCGGTCAGCTTCTGCTTGTCGCTCCAGGGCGCAACCTTGACATACTCTGGCGGCGGCGCCATGTCGCTGTCGTCGCCATCGAACAGGCTGGCCTGATTGATCGATGCCAGCGCCTGCTCGGCCGCTTCCATCGCAC
>JBDSCZ010000345.1:0-8268 GCA_039920865.1 Burkholderiaceae bacterium | reverse complement strand
CTGATGCCGTTGCGGGAAGTCGCCGTTGAAAAAATTTGCTGCGACATGAGGTGTAAAGCATCAAAATACGGCTCAAAAATTGATGCGCAAGGACCATAAAGCCACCGCCAGCCGTGGCTTGGGCGATCTGATGCAAAAGACGCGCTGATTTCGCGCGGCGTCGGCGAGGCCGCCAGGTATTTTGTGAACGTGCCGGAGTGGCATCATCTGGCGCCGCCGTCTTTGCCCAAGAGTATTCACATCGGCGACCAATCCGGTTCCGACTGATGCGGCGCGGCGCAATTTTGCGCTGCACTGGTGGAGGATGCTTGACTGGCTATCTACTAATCAATCCACTACTATCTGGCTAACACCGTTCGGATGGATGGGCGTCCTGTGATCGAATGCAAGCCGCAGCACCTGCGACCAAAGTCACAGCGACGCAGGCGAGCAAACTGCGCATGCAACTGAATGTCGCCGGGGAGTGCCGGGCAGCCCAGCCCGGGGCGAAATGGTGGCAGTAGAATGCGCCATTCCTGCCCGCAATTCATGAAAGATTCTTTAAAAGAGAGGTACGCAGCATGTTCGCAATCACCATCAATGACAGCCCCCTGCTGGAGGTCGTCTCCAAACATCACAGCTTCACCTATGCCACAGACGGATCGCACACCAATCCGCTGGAAGCGACCTACGCTGCGCTAACCGGCTGCGCTGCGGTCTATGCCCGCAAAGCCTGCATCCAGATGGATATCTCCGCCGAAGGGATTCAGATCCATTGCCGTCTGGTCGGGCGCAGCGACAATCTAGTGGTGCCTGCGAAGATCGTGACCCGAATCAGCTTTCCGCAGCGGTTTACGCCTGAGCAACGCAGCACGGTCGTAAGCACGGTAGATCAGTGCCCGGTCAAGGCGCTGATGTCCAATGGACAGCAAATGGAGTTTGTCATCGAACAGACCGATGCCTGATCGAGCGGGCGCGGGTGCATTCCGGGCTTAAAAATAGGTGCTGCGCACCCTATTTTTACTGTGGACGGCACTAAAAAAACTTCAGCCCCTTCAGCAGCATGATCAATATCGGCAGCGGCGAAACATAGCGTAACAACGCAACAGGAAGAACACCGCGCACGCCATTGTTGTGTTGTGCCGCTGACAGTGATGGGCGACGCCTTGCTGAACCTGTCCGGTGTCACAAGCGCGTCCTCACTCCCAATGACGGACCCAGTCGGCAAATGCCTCGTCTTCGAACTGATAGTTGCCGCGCTCCATCCGGGTCACAATGTTCTTGTCGGCCAGCCGGCGCAGCGCGTTTTGCGGCGTGGCGGCGGTAACCGGCTTTTCTAGTCCGAGACGCAGGCCTATCCGCCTGCGGGCTTCGCCGCTTTGCAGGTCGGAAGTGCCTGCTGCAATCATTGCCAGCAAGGCCTGGTCGGCCGGCAGCAGTTCATCCCACTGTTTTTCAAATCCCATGTCGTTGAAGACATGCGCCTTGGTGAAGTCCAACGCGCCTTGCGCGCCTTCGAATGGATTCGTCAGGTAGCGGTCGAGATAGAGCCGGAAGAACAGCGGGGTCTGTTTGAGCGCATCGAAAGCTGCCAGCGCATCGGCCAGCGCTAATGGGGTGCGCGCTATGCTGGCGACCTTGTCGACCATTGCCGTTACAAATTCTTGTCCAAGCAGCTGAAATGGCTCAAGCGCGGCCCAATTGTAGAACGGCTCCGACGACCGGCCGAACATCCGGCGCAAGGTGGCTTCTGAGCTTCCTGCAAATAAGACCTTGATGCGCTCCTTGCGAATATCCAGCGCGGCGCGCAGCGCATGCGCAAAGACCGCGTTTTCCGCGTCGGCAAGTACCTGGGCTTCGTCGATGATGAGAATCAGCGGGATCTTAGTCTGGTCGAAGGCCGCCATCACGTCCATCAGCAAGGTACCGGCCAGCCGATTTTTATCGGCAAGTTCGGCCTCGATGCCAGCCTCTGCAACCCCGGCCACTTTTCCGGAAGCCTTGATTTTCTTCAGAGGGGTCTTGAGCCGTTCCCACGCTTTGGCAAAGCCCTTCGGTGCAATCGCTTTGTACAACGCGGAAACCAGGGCGGTGGCAGGATCGTCCTTCAAATCCCATAGGTTCACGTACACGCACGCGTAGCCTTTGGCCTCGGCCGCCGGGATGAAATCCTGCACCAGAAATTCCGTCTTCCCCATGCGGCGCCTGGCGAATAAGCCCCGCGCGCAGGATAGCCCAAGCGCAAACGACGCCAGGTACGCTTGCGCCAATTCCGGACGGGGGAAATGCCAATGCGGGGAAGAGGTTTGCAGTGTCATTAAGTAATTTGTATTAGTAATTTTACTGATTAGTAAATCATATACTAATGCGTACTAATACATCTTCCTTAGTGTTGTTGTACTCAATCAGCCTTGATCGCTTCGACCTGAATCGCCAGCTTTACTTCCGGTGAGAATCCCATTTTTACGCCGTAGTCGATGCCGAAATCGGCACGATTGAAGGTGGCGCTGGCATCGGCGCCGCAGACTTCGCGTTTCAGCATCGGGTGCGGGATGCATTTGAACTGTTTGATGGTTAGCTCCACCGGCTTGGTGATGCCGTGCAGCGTCAGCGTGCCAACGACAGACACCGGCTTGTCGCCGTCGAACTTGATCGCGGTGCCCTTGTATACCGCAGTCGGGAATTGGGCAACGTCGAACATGTCCTTCGATTTGGCGTGCTCATTCATCTTGGCATGGCCGAAGTCGAGCGTGCTGGCATCGATGGTGATATCGACGCTGCCGGTTTTGGCGACGCGATCCAGCGCGATGGTGCCGCTGGTCTTGGTGAACTTGCCGCGCCATACCGAAACGCCGCCCATGTGGTCGGCTTCGAAGCTCGGGTAGGTGTGGTTGGACTCGATGTTGTAGGTGTTGGCAAAAGCCGATACGCTGCTGGCAGCGAGTAGCAGGGCGACGAGATGTTTCATGGATTGATTCCTTTGGCGGTGAACGTGCTGTAAATGGTGAAGAGATGCATTATTCAGTTGGGTTTCAATTGCGCTTGATGGCTGCAATTATTGCGCTGCAACCACGCGGAATTTGATGACGACTTCATCGGCGACCATGCTGGTGTCCGACCATTCGCCTTCGCCGATGTTGTAGGTTAGGCGCTTGATCGGCAGCGCACCTTCGAATACCTGGAGCGCGCCTTCTTTCTTGATGGTCAGCGGAAAGCTGACGTTAGCGCTCTTGCCTTTGATGGTGAGCTTGCCGCTGACTTCGAGCTTGCCGGGCGCGCTTGACTTCATGCCGCTGGAGACGAAGCTGGCTTTCGGGTATTGGGCTGCGTTGAACCAATCCTTCTTCAGCGCCTCCAGGTTCATTTCCTTGTCGCCCAGGTCGAAACTGTTGGTGTCGATCTCAACCGTGGCTTTTGACGTTTCCGGCTTGGCTTGATTGAAATCGATTTTCGCGTCGAATTTACGAAATTTGGCTTCGACCGGTACATTCATTTGCTTGAAAACTGCGCTTACCGAGCTCTTGGCTGGAACCGGTTTCAGCAGTGCGCTGGCGATATTCGGCAACGCCAGCGCACCGGCGAGCAGCAGGGCGATGGCAGTATTGCGTTTGGTGGCTGCTATGGGTTTAAGGGGTTTAATTTGCATGGGTAAATCCTTGTCTGAAAATTATTAGGACAGCGGCAGGATGCGCTTGAAAATACCGTCGCGGTCGATGAAGTGGTGTTTCAGTGCGGCCAGGATGTGCAGTCCGACAGCAGTCAGCAATGTCATGTTGAGCGCGTAATGCACGCTCTTGAGCAACACTTTCAGCTCAGGATCCGGGGCGATCAGCACCGGCAACGGAACCAGGCCCAGATATACCACCGGCACTCCGGCCGCCAGGCTGTAAAAATATCCGGATAACGGGATTAGGAACATCAGCAGGTACGACATGTGGTGCAAGCCGCTGGCGGCTTTCTGTTGCCACGCCGCCATGCCGGCCGGATACGCCGGTGCTGCATGGCGCAATCGCCAGAGCAGGCGCAGGCAGACGAAGCCCAATATGGTCACGCCCAGCCATTTGTGCCAGGAAAAATATTTCAGCTTGGTGGGCGTGATGCCGGGAATGTCGGTCATCGTGACGCCGAGCGCAAACGAGGCGATGATCAGCAGCGCTATCAGCCAGTGCAGCAGCATTGCTGTTTTTGTGTATCGATGCATGAATGTGTGAGTAACTATTTGTTCGGATTAGTACGAATATAACAAAAAAAAGGAAATGCTGCTGGCGACGCAATATATTGGCAGGGGCAGGTTTGGAGCCTGCCCCACCGCAAGATTAGATCTTGCGCGCCAGTTCGGCTGCGATGCCGATGTAATTGGCCGGCGTCATTGCCAGCAGCGCATCTTTGGCTGGCTGCGGAATTGCCAGGCCGGTGATGAAGTCGCGCAAGCCTTCCTTGGAAATGCCCTTGCCGCGCGTGAGTTCCTTGAGTTGCTCGTACGGATTTTCGATGCCGTAGCGGCGCATCACGGTCTGCACCGGTTCGGCCAGCACTTCCCAGGTGGCGTCGAGATCTGCGGCCAGCCGGGCCGGGTTGACTTCCAGCTTGTTCAGGCCGCGCAGGCAGCTGTCGTAGGCCAGCAGCGTGTAGCCGAACGCGACGCCGATGTTGCGCAGCACGGTCGAATCGGTCAGGTCGCGCTGCCAGCGCGAGACCGGCAGTTTTTCCGACAGGTGCTTGAGCAGCGCATTGGCCAGGCCGAGATTGCCTTCGGAATTCTCGAAGTCGATCGGATTGACCTTGTGCGGCATGGTGGAAGATCCGATTTCGCCGGCCTTGGTACGCTGCTTGAAATAGCCTTGCGCGATGTAACCCCACAGGTCGCGGTTGAGGTCGAGCAAAATCGTGTTGGCGCGGGCGAAGGCGTCGAACAGTTCGGCCATGTAGTCGTGCGGCTCGATCGGGATCGTGTACGGATTGAACACCAGTCCCAGCCGCTGCTCGATCACATCCTTCGAGAACGCTTCCCAGTCAACCTCTGGATAGGCCGACAGATGGGCGTTGTAATTGCCGACCGCGCCATTCATCTTGCCCAGGATCGCCACCGAGGCGATGCGCTGTTGCGCGCGCTGCAGCCGCGCCACCACGTTGGCGATTTCCTTGCCAAGCGTGGTCGGGCTGGCCGGCTGGCCGTGGGTGCGTGCCAGCATCGATACTTCTGCATGTTCGTGCGCCAGTGCAGTCAGCTTGGTGACCAGGCCCTGCAGCGCCGGCAGCATCACGTTGTCGCGGGCGGCTTTCAGCATCATCCCGTGCGACGTGTTGTTGATGTCTTCCGAAGTGCAGGCGAAATGGATGAATTCGGACGCCAGCAGCAGTTCCGGCACGTCTTTCACCTGTTCCTTGAGCCAGTATTCGACCGCTTTCACGTCGTGGTTGGTGACCGCTTCGATTTCCTTGATCCGGGCTGCATCGGCTTCGGTGAACTCGGCTGCGATCCGGTCCAGGTGCGCACTGGCGCTGGCGGAAAACGGCTGGATTTCGGCCAGGCCGGCCTGCGATAACGCCTGCAGCCACGAGATTTCGACTTTTACCCGATGGCGCATGAAGCCGGCTTCGGACAGGATCGGGCGCAGCGGATCGACTTTGGCGGCATAGCGGCCATCTAACGGAGAAAGGGCGGAAAGCGGGGAGAGTGACATGATAGGAAGTGTGACGTAGATGAATGAAGCGCCGATACCTGGATGGAATTCGGCCAGAAATTGATAAAAACAGATGAAAGCAGGCTAAAACGCGATTTTACCATTCGTACGCCAGCTTCTTGAATGAGCGGCTGGCGACGGCCGAAACCGCCCGGCACCAATGATATACTGCAGCCATCCTCTTGAAATGAAACGCTTATGAAACTGATCGGCTCACTCGCAAGTCCTTATGTACGCAAAGTCCGGGTTGTGTTTGCGGAAAAAAAACTCGACTATGAATTGATATTGGAGGATGTCTGGGCCGCTGACACGACGATTGGGCAATCCAATCCGCTGGGCAAGATACCGGCGTTGCTGATGGACGATGGCAGCAGGTTGTTCGATTCGCGCGTGATCGTCGAATATCTGGATACCCTGACGCCGGTGGGCAAGCTGATCCCGGCCGGCGGCCGCGAGCGTTCCAGCGTCAAATGCTGGGAAGCGCTGGCCGACGGCATACTGGACGCGGCGGTCATTGTGCGTCTGGAAAAAATCCAGCGCCCCGAGTCGCAGCAAAATACGGCATGGATCGCGCGCCAGATGGTCAAGGTAGGAGCCGGCTTACAACAACTTTCCGACGATCTGGGCGAAAAACCATTTTGCGCCGGTAACCAATATACGCTGGCCGATATCGCAGTCGGCTGCACGCTGGGATGGCTGTCGTTCCGTTTCCCCGAAATTGCCTGGCGCGAAGATCACCCCAATCTGCAACGCCTGTTCGAAAAATTGTCGGAGCGGCCCTCGTTCAAGGATACCGTGCCGCATTAAAGCGCAGGTACAAACCGCAATTAAATGCGGAAAGACAAAAGGCGAAAGACATTCCGAATGTCTTTCGCCTTTTTTATACTGCCATTTGTATATCTAAGTGTCGCATAGAATATATGCGGCAAAGGTAGTGTTTTTTGGCATACTGCCTGTTTTTATTCAATATCAATACCTGTTCTGCCCAATATAAATAACTTCTAAACAGTGGTTTTTGTAGGAGCGCCACTTTGCTGTTGATTGGCATGCCGACGGATCAGCTACCGACAGCGATAATCAGGATGCGTCGCCCATTTGCGATTGCTGGTAATTCTGCAGGCCGACTTTCTCGATCAGGTCGATCTGCGTCTCGATCCAGTCGATATGCTCTTCGGTGTCGTCGAGGATTTCCAGCAACAGGTCGCGCGAGACGTAATCGGTGGCAGCTTCGGCACAGGCGATGCCTTCCTTGACGGTTTTTTGCGCGCCATACTCGAGCTTCAGGTCGCATTGCAGCATCTCGGGCGTGTTCTCGCCGATCATGATCTTGTGCATCAGCTGCACGTTCGGCAAGCCGTCCAGCATCAGGATGCGGTTGATGAGCTTGTCGGCGTGCTGCATTTCCCCGATCGACTCTTCGTACTCCTTCTTGCCCAGCTTTTCCAATCCCCAGTGCTTGTACATGCGCGCATGCAGAAAATACTGGTTGATGGCGGTGAGTTCATTGGTGAGTTGCGCATTGAGCAACTTGATGACGCTTTTGTCGCCTTTCATGGGGGACTCCAAAGTGAGGTGTGGAAAAACCGGCTTGGCTGGCGGCAGGGCTGGCTAGTGCCTGGGTGTGCTTGTGATAATAGCCCAGCACTCCGGTTTTTGCATCATGCGGATTGCGGTCACAGCGCCCACATGAACCAGATGCCGGTCAGCAGCGCGCCGACGCTGGTCATCACGGCCACCGTGCGCACCGTGTGCAGCTGGGTCCACAGCAGCAAGCCGGTGATCGACAGCAAGATCAGGCTACCGGCGATGGTGTCCGACAACAGCACCCAGAACGCGCTGACGCCGATCGACATATGCAGCCGGGTCAAGGTGCCGATCGGTGTCGCATCCACATGATCGAGCTGGACGAAGCGGTTGCCGATAAAATATTCGGCAACCACGCCGCGCTGCGGACTATGCATGCTGATGCTCCAGCGCTCCGGTTGCACCAGATTACGGTCGGCCCACACTATTTTCTGGGCCGGCAGGGACTTTATCTGGGTTACCTGCTTCGACGTGAAACCCAATTCTTTTTGCAGCCAGGCCGACATTTGTTGCGGCGAACTCAGTGCCTGTGCAGGCAATGGCAGTTGTGCGGTTTTCCGAACGATTTTTTGAACCGGGATTTCCATTATCGAGCGGTGATTCAGCAGGATGCCGGTGGCGCCGAACAGCAAGCCCAGGACCGCGCCCCACAAGCCGACGTAGAGATGGGTCTTGCGCAGCCAGCTCAGGTAGACCGCCCGCCGGCTGCGGCTGCGGCTGCGCGTGCGGATCCCGGAGGATGCGCTGGCGTTCGGAGTCTCCGGCGAAGCGCGGCGCGTGCGGAAATAAACCTCGGCTTGCATCGGCTTCCTGCTCCTAGAAGTTGTAGCGCGCAGTGAGCTGCACCGAGCGCGGTGCGCCGGGCAGGTTCAGATTCTTGCTGCTGCCGTGCCCTGCGACGATGTATTCGCGGTTGAATATATTTATCAGATTCAGTTGCAGATCGATGCCCGCGGTCCGGTAGTAAGCCATCACGTCGGCGGTCACGTAACTCGGCAGGGTGGCGGTATTGCCCGGATTG
>JBDSCZ010000344.1:0-5688 GCA_039920865.1 Burkholderiaceae bacterium | reverse complement strand
TGAATGAACGTTCCCTGATCATCGCCGCTGCCATCAATATGTTCATTGCGGTTGCTGCCGGCGCTTTCGGCGCGCACGGGCTGAAAAATATCCTGAGCGGCGACATGCTGGCGGTCTGGCACACCGCTGTGACTTACCAGATTGCGCACGCGCTGGGTTTGTTTGTGATTGCGCTGCTGATGCCGCGCTTTAATCCGGCGTTGCTGGGCTGGGCCGGGATTGCGATGCTGGCCGGGATCGTGGTGTTCAGCGGCAGCCTGTATGCGTTGGCTGCCAGCGGCATACGCATGCTGGGCGCGATCACGCCGATCGGCGGCGCCGCGTTCCTTGTGGCTTGGGCACTGGTGGCCTGGTCGGCTTTCCGCAAGTAATATGCTTGTTGGTTTGGGTATGCATTAAAAACATGCGCGGATTCAGGTACGAAGTGCAACTTTCACATATTTTTATTGTGATAAATAAAATACGGCGTCTAGTATATTTAGAATGAATTGTTCGCATGCTGAGTGTGTTCACCCTCAAATCGGCCGCATCTACGGGGCCGTAGGCATTCGATTTCGCGGCAGGAGAGTGATCAAGGCTGGCTGATATTGCATCCCAGTCTAGCGGCAATCATCATGGCACAAGGCGCAGCGGGACCAGGCGTCGAATTTGGCTGCCCACCAATTCCCGAAAGCGTGGGCTATGCAGACAGATACCGCCGGCAAGACCGACGATGCAGCCCAGGACGGTATCGAAAAATCGCGCCTGGATCAGTGCGGCCGGCGAGCCATGCCCAAGCGTGGCAGCCTCCGCCAGCAAGATGGTCAATGGGGTAATGAAGATTGCTGCGAATCCATAGTGCCGCACTACGATAGTCTCGACTACGAAGGCCAGCACCATCATCATCAAGGATATGCTCCACTTGTCCAGCGGCAGCATCAGCAAACCCCAGGACAGCAGAAGGCCGATCCCGGTACCGATAATGCGGTGCAATTGCTTATTCCACACCGCGCGCAAGGACACGCCCTGAATTACAGCCAGGCAACTAACCGGAACCCAGTACGGACGTTCCATTTCCAATATTTGCGCCAAGGCCAGTGAAATACCCACGAACACGCCTATCACCACTGAATCGAATACCACGAAATCGAAGGTCGCCGGTGGCAAAGGTTCCACTGGCTTTGACGCCTGCAGCCGTAATATATAGAGGCTGAAGAAAAACGCGATCAGGCAGGCCAGCAGACAACCCATGGTGAGCAGTCCCACCTTGAGCGGCACCTGCAGCACATCCCCCGTCGAATATGCGCCGATCGACGCTGCCATGACGAAAAAAAGGCTGCCCGGCTGCCCCACGCGATAAAACCGGCATACCATCGTGACCAGGATGGCAATGAACATCAGCACCCACATCATCAGCGGCGGAAAAAAATGGCTCATCACCCCTAGCGCATAGCAGGCAACCATGCCAAACGCACAAGCCATCAGCGATACCATGCGGTGAGACATCGGTGTGTTAGGCAAATAGAGAAATACCAGTCCGCCGAGCGACGAAACCAGTCCGTACTCCATATTGTCGAAGTAGGCGCCGACCAGTAGCGGCAAGCCCAAGGCAAGCGCCGCAGCGAAGGGCATCTGCCAGAGCCGGTCGCTGGCGTTGATCGTCGTCAAATAGCGCAGTTCTGCCCGCATCAGCGCCTGTAACTTGCTCCACTTACTCAAACGCATCTTCGATCGGCCTTTCTGATATGTCGTCTACGCGCTGTAGGCGCGAAAATAATGCAAGATGGTAATGTTACCAAGAAACCTGAAAGTGCAGTTTCAATCCTGCAGGGCCGTAACCCGTGAAAAATAGGGTGTAATAAGTGCAGCCCTTGCAGCGCGTATATCCGCTTGCAAGCGGATACCGTTGCACAGGCGCGAGGCAGTGCCCCACAAAACCCCTGCTACACCATTACACCGCACATTGGCCGCGGTGCATCTTCTCAATCGTACAGCCTGAGCGGTGTCAAAGCATCAATGAAAGCCTGCTGCCGGGCGGTCTGGAGGCAGGCATTTTTTATCCGGAAGACGATGGGTGTAGAGGAAGGGCAGGCCAAATTTTCCGGGTAGCAAGTGACAATCAATCATCGCGTCACGAACATCTATCAGCGCGAAGCAGGTGGATGGAAGTTGATTCATCACCACACGGATCTGGTGCCGGCGATGCTGGATGTTCTGAACCGGTCGCAATCGTCGTAAAGGCTGTTACCGATAGAAAATATGGTAGCAGGCGCAAGGCCGCAGCAATCGGCAACAGGCAGGGAATTGTCAGAGCAGCCCTTGCGTTCAGCACGGTGGCCGGCACTGACAAGTATGTTCTTGAGAATTTTGCATTTTTCTGCCTGTTCGCCGCTTACGTCAGCCGGCAAGCCAGCCAGGTCGAGAGGCATCCCGGCCTTTCAGCACGGACTGGACGCGACTTGCTTCGGACCGGTTCGTCGTTTCAGAGAGGGGTTGCCTAGGCAGTTCTGGTGGAAGCAGGCGAGGCCGTTTTTTTTGCGCTGCCTTTCCCTTTTCCACGCCGGGCGACCCAGAACGAGCCACTGGCAATTGCCACCAGCACGACGACATAAAACAGTAGCTGCATGCCCGCTGGCCGGGCGTCGTAGCCGATCAGCCCATGCAGTAGCGTTCCTGCGGCCGAGGTCTGGGACAATATGGCCGAGGTGTCCCATAGCGGCTGGCCAAGACTCGGCAATAGGTCTGCCTGAACCAGGAAGCGTGCTACCTGTGAAGCCATGCTGGCTGCCAGTAGCAAAACGAAGATTCCGGTAATTGAAAAGAACCAGCGCAATGGAATGCGCAGCAAGCCTGCATACAGCAAGGTTCCCACGAATGCACCAGCAGCCAAGCCACTCACGCCACCGGTGATGGTGCTGCGCATGCCCTCTTCGCTGCCGGTGGCCAGGCCGTAGAGGAATAAAACGGTCTCCGAACCCTCGCGCAAAACAGCGAGCGCCACTACCAGGAAAATCACCGAACATTCGCGCGTGCCGTCGCTGATTTCACGCGCCGCGTGCTGGGCTTGCGCCGCCATTTCGCGGCCATGGACCGACATCCAGATGCTGTGCCATGCCAGCATGCCCACAGCAAGAATCAGGACAGCCGCGTTGAACAACTCCTGTCCCATCCCGCTGGCCATGTCCGAAATAAACTCCATGCTTGACGCCACCAGAGTCGCGCCGGCGAATCCGGCGCATATGCCGGCGACTATCCAGCGCGTGCGCGATGGTATCCCGCGCGTAGCGGCCGCCATGATGCTGATGATCAGCGAAGCTTCCAGTGATTCACGAAAAACGATGACGGCAGCGGCGAACATGTGGGTTCCTGACTAGGGTTTCATTCGACAATGATGGTGCCTTGTGCTGCTGCATCGTTTTCGTGATATTCCTCGACGAACGAATAGCGGCCAGGCTTTAAAGGTCCAAGATTGATCTTGCCGGTGGATTTGCCCGGAATGACTTTCTCACGGTTTAGCGCTTTGCTCTCAAACTCTGCGGGCGTGGCATCCTGGTTCACCACCAGTAGCTTGATTTTTTTCCCGGCGGGAATCGTAATTTCCTTCGGCGCAAAGGTGTGATCCTTGATCGTTAGCGTAAATTCCCCGGCGCCGGCAAAAGCGGTGGCAGTGGTTAGCGACAAAAGAGTAAGCGACAACAGACGTTTCATTCTTTGCTCCTGAAAGGTGAGATGCAAATAATAATGATTCTCATTAGAATATGCAAGCCCTTTTGCGTGATTGCTGCGGCGCGCTCGATCATGCCGAGACGATGGCCGGGTTGCAGCTGGCGCGTGTCCCGCGCACCTTGCCGGCAATGCCGACGGCCGATCAAGTCTAACCAAATGATTATCGTGGGAGTGCGCGGGTATTTCGTGCGCGCCCTTGCTTTCGGGCGGCCAATGGAGTGGACATGGATTGCCGAAAATGGCACGACGCACGCGGCATAGCGCAAATGTTTTCGGGCAACTAAGCGGGTCAGGCGTCAGTGCCGGGCGTACTTAAGAGGGCCTTGATCACAGCGGCAAGCTCGAGAATGGCATTGCGACCGTCACCCTGGAACGAAGAGCCATGCATAACTGCCAGCGTTGTCGGTTCCAGCGCAGCGAGTCGTGCGAGCGTGCTGTCGGTGTACGGCGTGTAGGGCATGTCCTTCGCCAGTGGACCGTTGAGGCCGCCGTGGATTGCATCCCTGGCGCGCCCAACGATATCGGATTCCGTAACCGGTTCGGGATCGCCGGGCTGGAAGAAGAGATCCGAGCAGAACAGCGTCCGCTCCGCTTCATCGAAGAACAATCCTGCGTCCCAGCAGTGCGGCACATGGGGCGTCGCGAGAAATCGAAGCCGGTGTCTGCCGGTTTGCAGGACCTCGTTATCGGCCAGCGATCGCGGCGCGCGGTCTGCGAAATCGTTCACCATCACGATCGCGCCAACCACACTGCACACCGGCTGCGCGTGCGGAGCAACCCCGAGCAACTTGTTCAACGCCCCGCACTCATCGGATTCAAAGTGGCTGAACCCGATCCAGCGTAGCTCGGCGGGATCGATGATCGACTTCAGTCCCTCAAGCGTGGATTGAAACATCCTCTTAAAGCCTGTATGCATCAGGAATGGCTCATCATCATCGACGAGGAACTGGTTGAACTGGATCGCGTAATCGGGATGAAAGGTTGAAATCCGGTAGATGTCGGGCGCGATTTCAGTAACTTTACTTTGCATGACCATGCTCCTTTTATGACAGCCTCAGCCGGCTATGGGGTTTTATGCCCTGAGCGGATTTCAGAGCAAGCCGGCGCGAAATGCAGCAACTTGATTACTTCTTGCCTGCCGCTTTTAAATGCCAGATTTGTCTGTTTGCGTTGTGTTTTTTTAAGTTAATGGTTGTTTCTGATTGCGTAGTGAGGAAGATCAACGGAAAGTCATCGGTGCTAGACCCAAGGGGGTTTTGGAAGGTGCTGATCATCGGGCATGCGCGAGCGAATACGTCCCGAAGCGTTAATTTTCCCCATGCACCGGTTGCCCTTGTGGCGTAACCGGTAGATGTGACGGCCCGTGTCTGCAGGTTTTGTTCCAGAAAGCTGCGTCGCTTGGCGCCGCGGGGCGGGGCGATGTCGACGCCTTGCTACAGCACCGCCGCACCCAAGGGATTGCGTTGCGGCATAATCACTGGCTTTTTCATTGGAATATCAAATGCGGGTTCGTACAAATTCAGAAGATATCGGCCAATGCGGTTGTGGTCGTCGCTATTACTGCGACGGCAGTCATGGGCTGACAGAGGCGCAGTGGCAACAGGTGCTGGCTAAGGAGCTGGAGGGCGCTCAGAAAAACACCACCAGCCAGGAAGTCGCAGAGTAATTTATGAATGGCATCTTTTAAGGCGCATCTGCGATTTTCCGGGCGGTCGCGCCGTGTGCCATAGCGCGCTGAATAGTTGCATGAATTATATTTTTGATGGGGTATGATTAAATATTGTGCAATTAACGCATATATTCATTGCGACTTAAAAAATACAATCAGTAGTATTAATTAATCATCCGTATCGGAGTCCCCATGAATGAACGTTCCCTGATCATCGCCGCTGCCATCAATATGTTCATTGCGGTTGCTGCCGGCGCTTTCGGCGCGCACGGGCTGAAAAATATCCTGAGCGGCGACATGCTGGCGGTCTGGCA
>JBDSCZ010000343.1:0-8755 GCA_039920865.1 Burkholderiaceae bacterium | reverse complement strand
CCCCTTGCAGGGGGAGGGTTAGGGAGGGGGTAGAAAGCTTGATCGACCGTGCCGATATTTCGACCGTTCGACCCCCATCCCAGCCTTCCCCCTGCCCGGGGGAAGGAGCGTCAATAGCCAACTGAATAATTACGAATTATCTATTTATGCAAGGGTATATCGAAAAATATGCCACTTGCCGCAATGATTCATTGCGAGTTTAAAAATACACTATTCCAGTATTATTTAGTCACACGGACGCAGCTTGCGCTCCGGTCCGGTCTGGCCGGCCGCTAACGCTCTTTGGCCGATAGCTTGATCGAATTGGCATCGGTGCGAAACACGATTGGCTGGCTATCCGCTTGCGCGCTGCCATTGTGCTGCAACTGTTGCGCGCGGTAGGCATTCTGGACGATTTCCTGCACTTGCGCGTGCTGCGGCGATTTGCTGCACACCGGGTCGGCGTTGGCGGCGTCGCCAGTCAGCGCCAGTGCCTGGCAGCGGCAGCCGCCGAAATCTTTCTTTTTTTCGGGGCAGGTCTTGCACGGCTCCTTCATCCACGCATCGCCGCGATACTTGTTGAAGGCATCGCTGTGATACCAGATGTCGCGGATGCTATGTTGCGTGACATTCGGAAAATCGAGGCCCGGCAGCGACTTTGCCGCATGACAAGGCAGCGCGGCACCGTCGGCGGCGATCGCCAAAAATACCGATCCCCAGCCATTCATGCAGGCTTTCGGCCGTTCTTCGAAATAATCCGGCACCACGAACAGGATGCGGATCTGGTTGCCGACCCTGGCCCGATAATCGTTGACGATGGCTTCGGCACGCTTAAGCTGCTCACGGGACGGCATCAGGTGCGCCCGATTGACCAGGCCCCAGCCGTAATACTGCGTATTAGCCAGTTCCAGATATTCGACTCCCATGTCGAGCGCCATCTGGATGATGCGGTCGATGTGATCCAGGTTGTAGCGATGCAGCACCACGTTGAGCACCATCGGATAGTCGTACTGCTTGATCAGCTTGGCGACCCGCGACTTCAGATCGAAGGTCTTGGTGCTGGTCAGGAAATCATTCATTTCCTTGGTGGAATCCTGGAACGATAGCTGGATGTGATCCAGCCCGGCATCGCGCATCCGCGCAATCCGGTCTTCCGTTAAGCCGACGCCCGAGGTGATCAGGTTGGTGTAATAGCCGAGCCGGCGGCCTTCGACGATCAACTGCTCCAGATCGTCGCGCAGCAGCGGCTCGCCGCCGGAAAACCCGAGTTGCGCGGCGCCCAGTGCGCGCGCCTGTTGCATCACGGCCATCCATTGCGCGGTGCTCAATTCATTGCGATTTTCGGCGTAATTGACCGGGTTGTAGCAAAAGATGCAATGCAACGGGCATCTATAGGTCAGCTCGGCCAGCAGCCACAGCGGCGGCGCGATGACCGGTTCGGATTCGGTGCGTTCAGACCAGCCAGCCGTGCTCATGTGCTTCCTTCAGAAAGTCCTGCACTTCATCGCGCAGGTTGTCGACTTCAAACGTCTGCTCGAGATCGGCTACGATAGCCGCAACCGCGCTACTGCCATCGCAGCGCTTGAGAATTTCCGCCGCGCTTTGGTTCAGCTTGACCATTCCTTCCGGATATAGCAGCACATAGGCATCCTGCGCCGGCTCCCATTGCAGGCGGAACAATCTCGACAGCTTGGGCAGGTCAGTTGACGCATCCATTTTGTATCCTTGCATCTTTGAACACTAAATACGCCCGGAATAGGCCAGTTCGATCGCATCCATCATCGACCACAGCACGTCGAGCTTGAACTGCAGGATTTCCAGCGCGCGCTGCTGCTGCGCACGGGTGGTGAAATGCTCCAGCGTGACCTGCAAGCCATGCACCACATCGCGCTCGGCGAGCGAAATCCGGCTGCGGAAGTACTGCAGCCCCTGCGCTTCTATCCATGGGTACAGCGCAGGCCAGTTGGCCAGACGTTCCTTGTGTATCTTCGGCGCGAACATCTCGGTCAGCGACGAGCATACGCCTTCCTGCCACGGCGATTGGCGGGCGAAATTGACATACGCATCGACCGCAAAACGCACCCCGGGCACCACGTGGCTGAGCGACCATAGTTCATCGCGCGGGATGCCGACCGCCTCGCCCAAGCGGGCCCAGGCCTCGATACCGCCGGCATTGCCTTCCCAGCCGTCATGGTCGTGGATGCGCAGAATCCATTTGCGGCGCGTTTCCCGATCCGGGCAATTGGCCAGGATCGCGCCATCTTTTTGCGGAATATTGATCTGGTAATAGAAACGGTTGGCGACCCAGCCGCGAATCTGCTCCGGACTCAGCTGGCCGCTATTCATCTTGTGGTTGAACGGGTGATGAATATGGTAGTGCACTTCCTGCGCCATTAGCTGGCGCTTGAATTCTTCTGCATCCCAGGGCAGATCGCCGGGAGCTGCCGGCTGCATCATGGAATTTATGGCGTTCATAGCGTGATTTCCATTCCGTCGTAGGCCAGCTCGATGCCATGCCGCAGCAGGGTTGCGTGTTGTTCAGAATCCTCATCGAGGATCGGATTGGTATTGTTTATGTGAATCAATATCTTCCTGCCGGCATCCATGCTATCGAGGCATTCGATCATCCCGCCCGGGCCGGATTGCGGCAGATGCCCCATGTCGGCAGCATGTTTGGTGGAAAATCCGAGCCGGATCATTTCATCGGCAGTCCAAAATGTGCCATCCACCAACAGGCAATCCGCGCTGCGCATTGCCGCTTCGACGTGGGGCTCGATCTCACCCAGGCCCGGTGCATAAAATACTTTCTTGCCGCTGGCCCGATTTTCAATCAACAGACCGATGTTATCGCCCGGATGCGGATTTTCCCGATGCGGCGAATACGGCGGCGCCTTGCTCGATAGCGTCAGCGGTGTAATCCGGATACCGGTAAATCCAGGCAGCTCGATCGGCTCCATATGGCCTTGATTGACGGACAGCGGATGCCATTGCACGCCGCAGTAATGCGACAACACCGGTACCAAAGGCAGGCCGGTGGTCAGGTCGTCCCACACCGATGCGGTGCAGTACAACGGAATCGGTTTGCCTTCGCGCAGCATCAACAGGCCGGTCACGTGATCCACCTGCGCGTCTATCAGCAGCACTGCGGCAATCCCGGTGTCGCGCTGCTGGCGGCCGGGCTGCAGCGCCGGCGCGGCGCGGATTTGTGTCAGGATGTCCGGCGAGGCATTGATCAGCAGCCAATTGTCGCCATCGGCAGAAACGGCGATCGATGATTGCGTTCTGGCTTTGGCCTTCAAGGTGCCGCTGCGCATTCCGGCGCAATTGGCGCAATTGCAATTCCATTGCGGGAAGCCGCCGCCGGCAGAAGAACCCAATACGATGATTTTCATAATCTGGCCAGTTGGATTTCAGGTTGTCGTTTACATGCAACACCTGCTACATCAAACGCGCATCAGGTGTTGCACAGGGACTCAATTTCAATCAGCGATTGGCAATGTACATGGTAATTTCAAAGCCAAAACGCAGATCGGTAAATGCCGGCTTGCTCCATTTCATGATGATCTCCAGGTGTTATAAAAGTATGGGTATGATTTGCGATTGCCGCACTGCCGCGGCCTGACCGTATCGATGACAATGCAGACAACCAACCCCATAGACGCAATTTCCATGCCGCATTCTGTGCCAGCACTATTACAGGAAGGCTATCTGCCGGTTGGCAATGGCCACTCGGTCTATTTTTCAGAACACGGCAATCCGCTCGGACCGGCCAGCGTGGTGCTGCACGGCGGCCCGGGCAGCGGCTGCAACATTTCCATGCTTGACTGGTTCGACCTGTCGCGCCAGCGCGTGATCTTGCTGGATCAGCGCGGTGCCGGGAAAAGCCTGCCGGCAGGCGGCCTGACCCACAACACAAGCGCCGATCTGGTGTCTGACCTTGAGCGTTTGCGCCACATGCTGCAGATCGCGCGCTGGTCGGTGGTGGGAGGTTCCTGGGGCAGTACTTTGGGTATCGTGTATGCGGGCAGTTTCCCGCAAGCAGTAAGCAGTCTGATAATGCGCGGGGTATTTCTGGCCAGCCAGCGCGAAATGCACTGGTTCTTCCAGTCGCTTGCGGCGCTGGTACCGCAAGCATGGCAACAATTGACTTCGGGCTGGACTTCGCAGCAAAAAAGCAATGTGCTCCAATCATTAACAGCGCTGTTGCAGAATGGAACACCAGCAGAAATGCAGGATGCGGCGCAACGCTGGAATGATTATGAAGCCGCCATCATGCAGGCGATGACGGGGCTTGCACCAGCACATCTGCCCGAAACCCCTCCCTCTCCCCCCAGCCCCTCTCCCGCCAGCGGGAGAGGGGAGCAAAGTGAGTCGCTACGCGACTTCCAGGTGAGCGATGCAGAGAGCTTGGTCAACAAATACCGGCTGCAATCGCATTACCTGTCGCAACACTGCTTCCTGAATGCGCACGCGGTGTTCCGACACGCCCGTGCCGCGGGTAAGGTGCCGGTCGCTATTGTCCATGGCACCCATGACTGGATCTGCCCGCCGGAAAATGTCATCCGCCTGCAGCGGTTCATGCCCGATGCGGCGGTGCGCTGGGTCGAAAAAGGTACGCACACAACGTCTGATCCCGCGATCGGTATGGCGCTACGCGCTGCAATACGGGACATGTTGCAATATTCCTGAATCGCATTCTTAGGTGCCTATAGCATGCGCCGCATCCACCATAGCAATAAAAAAACAATGGGTATTTTTGAAGTGGCGCATTATACATGTGGAAAATTGCGCTTTATTGCTTATACAGTATCCAGTAATATTTTATCTGCAGGGTAAGTGAAGACGTAATGCGCAAGATATGCCGCACCGCACGCCCTGAACATTGGGTTACTTGGCTCCGGAAATTTTCCGGTAAATGGTATTGCGTGACACGCCTAAAGCCCGTGCAGTGGCCGATACATTGCCGCTGTGTGACTCCAGCGATTTTTGTATCACGGAAATTTCCATCTCTTCGAGGTTGCTGCCGCTGGCCACAAATCTGCTGCTGTTCTCAATCGATGCGCAGCCTTGTATCGATTCGATATCATCGAAAAAATCGTCCGGCAAATGCTCCAGGCGGATTTCATGGCAGTCGTCGGCCATCACGATCGCGGTGCGCAGCAGATTGGTCAACTGGCGGAAATTCCCCGGCCAGCTATGCTGCTTGAATAGCTGCATGATGTCCGGCGCCACCGAGTAAGCCACGGTGTTCGACTCCAGCGCGAGCACCTTGTTGACCACGGTTTCGAGATCGGTGCGCTCGCGTATCGGCGGCAACTTGACCACCAGTCCGTTCAAACGGTAATACAAATCCTCGCGAAATGCCCCTTTGGCAATCTGTTCGCGCAGATTCTTGTTGGTAGCGCAAATCAGTTCCACATTCACCGGGATCGATTTGGTACTGCCGAGTGGCGTGACCATGCGCTCTTGCAATACGCGCAGCAAGCGCGCTTGCAGACTCAGCGGCATGTCGCCGATTTCATCCAGGAACAGGGTGCCGCCATTGGCTTGCAGAATTTTGCCGACACTGCCTTTTTTGCGCGCACCGGTAAAAGCGCCATCTTCATAGCCGAACAGCTCGGACTCGATCAGGGTTTCCGGTATCGACGCGCAATTGACTGCGACGAAGGGACCTTTCGCGCGCGGAGAATCGTTATGGATGGCTTGGGCCAGAAGCTCCTTGCCGGTTCCGGTTTCGCCCATCACCAGGATCGGAATATCCCGCCCCAGCACTTTGGTGACTTTGTCGATCAACGCTGCAATTTGCGGGTCGCCGGTATTCAGGTAACGCAGGCCAGACAGCCGGCGCGTTGCCTGGGCAGAAATCTGCTGACTGGCTTGTTGCTGGTTGCCGGGTTGCTGATTTTGTTGCTGGTATTGCGGTGATGCGCTGTCGGACAGCGACACTGCATTCGACGAATGCTGGAACACGCTGTGGGTCAAGCGCAACTGGGCCCGGCCAAATACGCGCACGCCGCTATGCAGGCACAGGTTCAACAACTCCGGCGCAGCGGTACGGTAATGGTCGAACAAAGCAGAAACCGGCAGTCCGAACAGCGAGCTGAACGTATGCGAATGGAGCGCGGACAGCGGCAAGCCCAGCTGAAACAGCGCACTGCGATTGGCCGAGAGAAAACGTCCGTTTGGCGCAAACGAAGCGATGCCTTCCATCAGGGTGCCTATGAACTCCGGACGCGTATTGAAATGCAGCAGGATGCCGTCCTGGAAGGCGGAAGAAAACAACTGGTTCTCGATCATTTGCGCCGACATGCGCACCAGCGCCATCGTGTGCTTGTGGAAACTGCGCTGGTCGCCACTGACATCGAGGACGCCGATCACATTGCCGAGATAGTCGAAAATCGGAGCGGCAGAGCAGGTCAGGAAATGATTCGAGCGCAGGTAGTGCTCATCGGCATGAATCATCGTCGGCACCTGCTCTGCGATGGCGGTGCCGATCGCGTTGGTACCCTTGCTTTGTTCCGACCAGGCGACACCGGGCTTGAGCGCTACCCGATCGGCTTTTTCGAGGAAATCGTCATCGCCCAGCGTATGGATGATCAAGCCGTTGACGTCGGTCAGGATAACCATGTTGTGGGTATTGATGATTTGCTCGTAAAGCGTCTCCATCACCGGCAATGCATGGATGTGCAGGCTCTGGTTCTGCTCGACCAATAACGACAGATCGGAACCGGTGAGCGGACTGAAATCCGGCTTATCGTTCTCTGTGATCCCGTAGGCAAGAGAACGCATATGTGATTTTTCTATGGCCATACTGACATTTCCAGCAGAAAGCGTGCCAGCCATTGATTTGACGTTATTCATCAGTATGCGTCTCCATAATAATTATTTATCACTATGCCAATGCTGATTCTATTTTCCTGCAGCAACAGTAATTCTGTCCGCCAGGAAATTCACCAAACGCATAATTCATATATTGTTTTTTAATGTAGCACTTGTTCCAAAAAGATGCAAAAGCAAGCTGGCCCGGCCGAATAAAATGCATGGCATGGCTATTGCATGTCGTCTCCCATCAGTTTTAAAACCTAGAAATGGAGACATCATGAAATCAATCCTGAACACACTCGCCACTGCCTCGCTGCTTACTGCGGTAACGCTGACGCCTTTCGCTGCCTTTGCGCACGGCGACGTCGTGCCGCATGCGGTCGACGCCACTTCCTTGCCGCAGCTCGGCGAAAAATGGCGCGCGGAAAATCCTTATCGCGACAATAAGGCAGCAGCAAAATTGGGCGAATCGGCATATGGCGCAAATTGCGCGCGCTGCCATGGTCTGCAAGCGCAGTCAGGCGGTATCGCTCCTGATCTGCGATTACTGGATCGTGATTGCGTAGATCTGAAAAATGAAAAAAAGAAACTGACTTGCTACAAGGAAACCGACAATTATTTCCTGACTTCGGTACGCCACGGCAAGGTACGCAACGGCGCGGTGTACATGCCGCCGTTTGAAGGCATCCTCAGCCAGGAAGCCATGTGGGCAGTGAAGGCATATCTTGAAACCCGTCGCGCAGCAAATTAAGCAATCAGGCAGTTCCATCTCTGCGTAGCAGGGATGGAACTATTGTTAATCTAAACCTTGACGGGAAATGCCAACATGAACAATTTTTCATTGCGCCGTGCAGGCTTGGCGATAACGCTGGCTTGTGCGTCCTTGAGCGTGGTAGCGCCGGCCCACGCAGATTTGGACAAAATCAGGAAAGCCGGAATACTGAAAGTTGCCGTATACAACGAATTCGCCCCGTTTTCAGCAAACAACAAGGGCATCGATATTGATCTGGCTGAAGCCCTGGCAAAAAAACTGGACTTGAAATTGAGCCTGTTGCCATTTCCTGCCGGCGAAGACCTGAATGACGACTTGCGCAACATGGTCTGGAAAGGACACTATCTGGGCTACGGCCCGGCGGATCTGATGATGCATGTGCCGGTCGATCGCCGCTTGATGGCCGCAAATGACAAGGTGGAGATTTTTGCGCCATATCATCGGGAAACGGTGCGCCTGATTCGCAGCAGCCAAGCGATTCCCGCATTCGACGGAATGGATGCATTGGTGGGGAAGAAAATCGGCGTTGAAAAAGTCTCCATTGCCGCCATGGTCTTGCTCGGCGAGCAAGACGGCAAGTTCCGGGACGGCGTCAAGATTTATGCAACGCCGATCGAAGCGCTGGAAGATCTCAAGGCCGGCAAGCTCGACGCGGTACTGGCCAATCAATCCGAAATCGAATCAGTCTTCAAGGGTGACGCCGGTTTTCCGGTAGAACAGCTTGCCTTCGCGCGCCTGCCGCAAAAGGGCTGGGTGGTCGGAATGGCGGTGAAAAAAGATGAGGCCGAACTCGCCCGGCTGTTGCAAACGGCGACCAATGAACTCGTCGCTTCGGGAGAACTGGCAAAGATATTCGCCAAATATGGAGTGCATGTCGTCACCCCGTAACATCAGTTAGTGATGTTACGCAACTTCATTTGGGCAAAAAATAGTGCAGGCTTCTCTGAAGTGCGACCACCCTCTCTCCCACAAGTGGGAGAGAGGAGAACGGCTCTATCGTCAGATCACTCATCACTATTAGCTGCCAGCGCTTTCTATTATGTTTGCAATTCCGGGAAATTCGCCGTTTTCCGGATCGCGCCGTTTTTGCTTATCAACAGCATGTCCACATCCGGCAATTGCGCAAGCAGCGCAAACGCCCGCTCCGCACCCATCACCATGAAGGCGGTCGAAAGGCCATCG
>JBDSCZ010000342.1:0-3337 GCA_039920865.1 Burkholderiaceae bacterium | reverse complement strand
GGTAACCCATCACTGGGGCAAGTATTACACCCAGCAGGCGCAGGCGGTGCTTGACGGCAAATGGAAAACCAGCGCCACCTGGGGCGGCATCAAGGACGGTTTCGTCAAGCTGGAAGGCTATGGCCCGGCGGTGCCGAATGACGTGAAGCAGTTGGTGCTGGCGAAAGAGAAGGAAATCATCGCCGGCACTCTGACCCCGTTCGATGGCCCGGTCAAAGATAACGAAGGCAAGATCCGGCTGGAAAAAGGCCACATGAATGACGACGGTCTGAACAAGATGAATTATTTCGTCGAAGGCGTGGCCGGGAAATTGCCGAAGAACTGATCGCTGATTAGTGAAATGGGGTACGCACCAGTGCGCCATATTTTTTATTTATAGTGGAGTATATTAAAAAAACCATTGTTTTCCGCATATATGCATTGCGATATTAAAAATACTCATTGTATTTATAGCGGCTGACCTGGTAGCAGCGGACCCGGCCGGGTCCGCTGCTACCAAAAGTTACAGGCCGGCGCAAGGCGATTGTGCATCGGATTGACTTGCCACAAAGGATTGCGCGTCAAACACAGCATACTTATCAAAACGGCATGATAAGGAGCTGGCCATGCACCTCGATATACGTCTACCCGATTTCGATATGCTGGTGTCCTTGCATCGAGATGATCCTGAAGCTTTCGAATCGTATCGCCGCCACTTGCTGCGCGAGGTAGTGGATTCGGCGCCGCCGGCACAGCGGCCGGCCCTCGAGCTATTGTTAAACCAGATTGAGATTGCCCGCGCCGATGCGGCCACGCCGATGGATGCGGCAATTATTGCTTTTGGCATGATGCAGGACTCGGTAAACCAGCTGCACAATTTCTGGCAGCAAACCCAGCAGGCGGTCGCCGGCTTGCAGACGTCGCTGCTGATTAACCGCGTGCGCAGATGAGTCCGCAGGGGAATACGCAGGTGAATACATAAGCAGCAGATTATTCGGTGCACCAGTCACTCGGGGCACTGGAATAAGGCAAAATAGCGGATTCTGATTTTTAGCGCAAAACCGAACATACCTGAACCCATGCCTGATTTTTTTGATTTACCTGCGGTACCCGACAATCCCGGTGCAGCGCGCCAACTTTTATTGCAAAAAATCAGCCAGAACGAGGATTTGCCGGCACTTGGCCGCACCGTGGCGCGGGTGGTGCAACTGACATCGTCGGACGACGAAGCGCAAAGCGAACTGACCTATTTCATCCTGTCCGACGTGGCGCTGACGCAGAAGATCCTGCGCCTGGCCAACACGGTGTTTTACCGTACCGCCAACAGCACTCCGGTGACCACCATTTCGCGTGCGATCTTCGTGCTGGGTTTCGATCTGATTAAAACCAGTGCGCTGGCGATGCTGCTGGTGGATCGGCTATTGGACCGCGAGCACGCCCACAGCATCCAGGCCGAACTGATGCAGGCCCTGTATGCCAGCGTGATCGGCCGTGAAATGGCGCGCAAAAGCCCGTATCAGGGCGGCGAAGAGGCGGCCATCAGCGCGCTGTTCAAGAATCTGGGCCGGTTGCTGCTGGCAGCGTACGACCATGCGCTGTACAGCAAGTTGGTCGTCATGATCGAAGTCGAGGGATTGTCGGCGACCCAGGCCGCGATGCAGGTGCTGGGATGCAGCCTGGACATGCTGGCCGAATCGGTGTTGCAGGAGTGGCAGATGCCACATGCCATCATCCGGGCGCTGGCGCCATTACCCGGCGCAGTGCCGAAGGCGGCCAAAAACCGGCAGGAATGGATGCAGCAGGTTGCTACCTTCAGCGCCGAGGCCGCGCACATGCTGTCACGAACCGCTGCCGCAGGTGCCGCCGATCGCAATGCAACGCTGCTGGCGCGTTATGGCGAAGCGCTCAATCTGGACTCGGATAGCCTGAGCCAACTATTGAATGTTGCCCGCAGCGGAATCAACACTCTGCTCGAATCGATGCAACTGGAAATGGCGTCGCCGCCAATCAGTGCAGCGCCGGCGCGCGCGGTCGCACCGGCGCTGCCGGACGAATTGCGGATGGTGCAGATGGAGGTTGCCAGCGACGGTCAAGCCTGCAGCCGTTATCCCAGCGGCAAGCCGTTCAACGCCAGCGCCCAATTGCTGGCCGGGATGCAGGACGTGATGCAGGTGATGGCGTCCGGACGCGGCAAGGTCAATCAACTGATCCTGCTGGCGATGGAGACCCTGTACAGCAGCATGGGGTTTGAATTTGCCGCGATCTGCATCAAGGATCAGAAGAGCGGGCAATACCGCGCCCGCATGGCGATGGGCAATAATCATCAGGTGCGGCAAGCCGGTTTCGCGTTTCCGCTGGAAACGAGCGGCGATATCTTTCACCTGGCGCTGGAAAACGATGCCGACCTGATCATTGCCGACGCTACCAGCAGCAAGATAGCCGTGTTGCTGCCAGACTGGCACCGCACGCTGCTGGCCGACACGCGCAGTTTCATCGTGTTGCCGCTGGTGGTGCGCGGAGTGCCGCTCGGCCTGTTCTATGCCGACCGCACCACGCTGGCGCCGGAAGGCGTGACGCCGGAAGAAGCGGCGCTGATCAAGGCCCTGAAAGGGCAGGTGCTGGCGGCATTGCAGGCACGCTAATCGTCCAGAGGCAAGGCGGTGACTCCGCAGAAAGCATGACGGGCCTGCGCTACTCACAGTCCTGACTGATAGATAATGCCCTGCTTCATCCCGGTACAACTTCGCAGTCTGCCCCGACTGCGTTATCCTTGCGGTCGTTACATTACCATCAGGGCTGCGCAAGGTAACACCCGACAAGTGCGCGCCCGCAACCTGCAAAAGACACTAAAACCATGGCAAATTACGTCTATACAATGAACAAGGTCGGCAAGATCGTGCCGCCCAAACGTCAAATCCTGAAAGATATTTCACTCTCTTTCTTCCCCGGCGCCAAGATCGGCGTGCTGGGCCTGAACGGTTCCGGCAAATCGACGCTGCTCAAGATCATGGCCGGCATCGATACCGACATCCAGGGCGAAGCAGTGCCAATGCCGGGCTTGAACATCGGCTACCTGCCGCAAGAACCGGTGCTCGATCCTGAGCAAACGGTGCGCCAGGTGGTCGAATCCGGCCTGGGCGAAGCATTCGAAGCGCAAGCCAAGCTGGAAGCGGTGTACGCCGCCTACGCCGACGAAGATGCCGATTTCGATGCGCTGGCCAACGAACAGGCGCGTCTCGAAGCGATCATCTCGACTTCCGACGGCGGCAACCTGAACTTGCAGCTGGAAATGGCCGCCGATGCGCTCGGCCTGCCGGCCTGGGACGCCAAGATCGGCGTGCTGTCGGGCGGCGAAAAG
>JBDSCZ010000341.1:0-8103 GCA_039920865.1 Burkholderiaceae bacterium | reverse complement strand
CCACAAATTTTCAGTGCATTATTAAAAATACCCCATTAAATGCTATTAAGCTGAACGGATTTTAACCAGCAGTAATCACTGCGCCATAAGCAGCGTTGTTGTGCCCAGTCAGTGCAAATTCATATGGAGAATTGACGATGACTGAAAAGTCCAATAATTGGACGCGTGAACAGTTGTTGGTTGCATTCAACTTGTATTGCCAACTTCCATTCGGGAAATTAGATCAGCGCAATCCAGACATTATTCGATTTGCAGCAATGATCGGACGTACGCCTTCTGCACTCGCAATGAAGCTAGTCAATATCGCTAGTCTTGATCCAGTGATTACTGATTCTGGACGCAAAGGTTTGAACGGCGCATCCAAATTAGATCGTGCAATGTGGGACGAGATGCAGCATAACTGGAACAATTTTGTGCTGGAAAGCCAGACCATGATTAATGCGCTGGCAGCCCAAAGCAATATGCCCTAATTGCGCCATTGACTACGGAAGAAATTGTGGATGCGGAGGTCAGTTATTCGGCTGAGAGCAAAACCGCACAAACACAGATTCGTGTCGGACAACATTTTTTCCGTCGTGCCGTATTAAGTGCCTATGCTGGACGTTGCTGCATCACAGGTCTGGCACACCCCACATTATTGGTAGCTAGTCACATCGTTCCTTGGCGATCAGATAAAGACAATCGACTTAACCCGCGCAATGGTCTTTGCCTTTCCACGCTTCATGATAGAGCATTTGATAAAGGCCTAATCTCGGTAAGGACAGATTACACAATTAGAATTTCTTCAGCCGCTCGCGAGTTATCGGGCAATCGCTTTGCGTCAGAGTGGTTGATTGGATTGGAGGGTAAAAAGATTGCGCTGCCTGAAAAATTTAGCCCTTCTATGGAATTTATCGAATGGCATAACAAACATATTTTTCTTCAGGATTAAGCCCGAATAGGTTCTCTTTTTATGTCGACGTTAAAAATGAATATTCGATTCTCTTACCTATATCGCGATGCGGGTAATTTCAAAAATTTCGGCGAGATTGTTTTCATAAACCCGCATAACTTGCCATTGGAAGACTTGTCTACGAAGCTGAAACTAGCATTACTTGACGAAATGTTTTTCGACGCTTCGCGGTCGGTGTGCCAGAGTTATTTTTTGATGATTACGACGAAGAACTAGACTAATGATTGGCACGAATTTGAATGTTTGGAAGAAGTGGATAGCCCGTCAACAGATCAACAGAATCGCTCTATCGAAATCTTCATATCAAGACTAACTTCAAAAAAATTACAGAAATGAGGCGGGAATTGATCGTATTTGATTAGAGACTAGGGGAATGTCTAAAATTTAAGCGCTCATTACGCTAGGCGGTTTCAATGTCCAACAAGCAATCAGCCAGTGCCCGTGAACTATCACAATCAGGTAGCGGGTTTCCCACCTTGCAATCACGCTTTCCGCAACTCATCCAGCGGCCAGCGCGGCCGCACGTTGAACGCGTAATCGCGCTTGGCGGCGTCCGGATTTTCCTTCAAGCGCAGTGCGCCGGCGAAGGCGATCATCGCGCCGTTGTCGGTGCAGAATTCCAGTTCCGGATAAAACACCTGGAAGCGCCGTTTGGTGGCGGCCGCATTCAACGCTTCGCGCAGTTGCGCATTGGCGCCGACGCCGCCGGCGATCACCAGCCGCTTCAGGCCGGTATCGCGCAGCGCGGCCACGCATTTGGCGACCAGCACCTCGACCATTGCATCGACAAAGGCGCGCGCCACGTTGGCCTTGTCCTGTTCGCAGATATTGGTGATCTTGTTCTTGACCAGGGTCAGCACCGCGGTTTTCAGGCCGGAAAAACTGAAATTCAGATCCTTCGAATGCAGCATCGGGCGCGGCAGCTTGTAGACGCCAGAGTCGCCGAATTCAGCCATGCGCGAGATTTCCGGCCCGCCCGGATAGCCCAGTCCCAGCAGCTTGGCCGATTTGTCGAACGCTTCGCCAGCGGCGTCGTCGAGGGTTTCGCCCAGCAGCGTATAGCGACCGACGCCATCGACCCGCATCAATTGGGTGTGGCCGCCGGATACCAGCAAGGCGACGAACGGGAACGCCGGCGGCTTGGCTGCCAGCAGCGGCGACAGCAAATGCCCTTCCAGATGGTGGATGCCGAGCACCGGCTTGTCGAGCGCCAGCCCCAGGCCGCAGGCGAACGATGCGCCGACCAGCAGCGCGCCGGCCAGACCCGGACCTTGGGTGTAGGCGATCGCATCGATGTCGGTCAGTGCGCGGCCGCTGTCCCTGAGGGTTTGCTGCAGCAGCGGGATGGCGCGCCGGATATGGTCGCGCGATGCCAGTTCCGGCACCACGCCGCCATATGCTGCGTGCATCGCAACTTGCGAGTGCAGCGCGTGCGCTAGCAGGCCGTGTTCGGTATCGACCAGCGCAATGCCGGTTTCGTCACAGGAGGATTCAACGCCTAGAACAAGCATGGGGTATCTCTGTATCTTTATTTGGTAGGTGGGTGGTGTGATTCTTGCCTAGATTATAGGGGATTGCGTCCTTTGGCCCGAACACAGTACAGATTTTAGAAATGGATTTTGACCATGCCAACAAATACCCACCCGTCAGAACTCGGCAAGCTGCGCATCATCGTGGTCAATACCGTCTGGTCGCTGGAAGATGCCGATGACGACACTGCTCGCGCCCACTCCGAGCGTTCGCGGGCGTTGCGCATCGGCTTATTGCAGGCCGGCTACAACATCGTGGCGGTGCTGCCGGGGGATTTTTATCTGCAGGAGCGGATTGCGCAACTGCAGCCTGACATCATCATCATCGATGCCGAGTCCGACGCCCGTGACGTGCTGGAGCAGATCGTCACCGCGACCCGCGATGCGCCGCGCCCGATTGCGTTGTTTACCGAGGATGCCAGCCAATCCAATATGAAGGTGGCGATGGAGGCCGGGGTGTCGGCCTACGTGGTGGCCGGCTTGCAGCCGGAGCGCATCAAGCCGGTGCTGGACGTGGCAATGATGCGCTTCAATGCCGATCAGAAATTGCGCTCCGCCTTGTCCGATAGCAAGGCCAAGCTGGCCGAGCGCAAGACCATCGACCGCGCCAAGGGCATGCTGATGACGCGTCACAAGCTGTCGGAACAGGAGGCGTACCATAAACTGCGCCGGCTGGCGATGGACAAGAATCTGAAAGTGGTGGATATCGCGCAGCGCATTCTCGATGTGGCCGAGTTACTGGGTTGATATGGCTTGTGTTGGTGCATTGCACAAATCCGGTGCGGAAAAAACGCACAATTGCATCGGTATGGGCGGTTTTTCCGGTAAATAGGCTGGCACGGCAATTGCTGAATAGTACGTAAGCGCTAACGATGGCGACTGTGTAGATCCGGCCAACGGCGGTCGGTTCAACCAAGACAAAGGTGTCTTTTCGCATGATTTATTTCATGACGGACAGGCACCTTTTTTATTTGTTCAAACCCATTGGAGTCGAACCATGTTTAGCGATAACAAACATCACCTCAGCGCAACCGAACACCAGATCGTCGATAGCAAACGCCGCAGCCTGATCAAAACCGCGAGCCTGGCCGCAGGTGCAAGCATGTTTGGATTGTCCACCGGCGGGGTCTGGGCCGCAGGCTCCGACAAGCCGGAGAAGGAAGAAGTCAAAGTAGGGTTCATTCCGCTGACCGATTGCGCCTCGGTGGTGATGGCGTCGGTGCTCGGCTTCGACAAGAAATACGGCATCAAGATCGTGCCCAGCAAGGAATCTTCATGGGCCGGCGTGCGCGACAAGTTGATCAACGGCGAACTGGATGCCGCGCATGTGCTGTATGGCTTGATTTATGGCGTGCAAATGGGTGTCAGCGGCCCGAAAAAAGACATGGCGGTGCTGATGTCGATCAACAACAATGGCCAGGCGATCACGCTGTCGAAAAAAATCGCCGACAAGGGCGCAGTCGACGGCCCCAGCCTGGCCAAGCTGATGCGCACCGAAAAGCGCGAATACACCTTCGCCCAGACTTTCCCGACCGGCACCCATGCGATGTGGCTGTATTACTGGCTGGCCGCCAGCGGCATCGATCCGTTCAAGGGTGCGCGTGCGATCGTGGTGCCGCCGCCGCAGATGGTAGCCAATATGCGGGTCGGCAATATGGACGGCTTCTGCGTCGGCGAACCCTGGAATCATCGGGCGATCATGGATGGCGTCGGCATCACCGCTACCACGACCCAGGATATCTGGAAAGACCATCCGGAAAAAGTGCTGGGCACCAGCGATGACTTCGTCAAGAAATACCCGAACACCGCCAGGGCCTTGGTAGCGGCAGTGCTGGAAGCTGGCCGCTGGATCGATGCATCGCTGGCCAACAAGAACAGGATGGCTGAAACGATCGCCGCCAAATCGTATGTGAATACCTCCGTCAATGCGATCAACCAGCGCATTCTGGGACGTTACCAGAATGGCCTGGGCAAGACCTGGGACGACCCGAACCACATGAAATTTTTCAATGATGGTTTGGCGAGCTTTCCCTACCTGTCCGACGGCATGTGGTTCATGACGCAGCACAAGCGTTGGGGCTTGCTGAAAGACGAGCCGGATTACCTCGGCGTAGCCAAGGCGGTCAACAAGATTGACCTCTACAAGGATGCTGCCGCAATGGCCAAGGTGGCGGTGCCGAAGGATGTTATGCGCTCAAGCAAGCTGATGGATGGCACCGTCTGGGATGGCAAAAATCCGAAAGCCTATGCCGCTTCTTTCAAGATCAAAGCGTAAGGAGCCATCATGATTGCAGTAATGGATTCAACCACAAACCTGCCGGCTGCCACGGTGGTAAATTCGCCGCCGGAGCAATCGATGGTTGCACGAAATAGTGCCACCCCTGTTGTCGTGAAAGCGGCGCGCATGCAACTGTCGTTGCGGCGGTTCTTTATGGCGGTCGTGCCTTCCATGATCGGCGTCGCCTTGCTGGTGCTGATCTGGCAAATCATCTCGATCAAGAATAGCGGCATCCCGTCGCCGCTAGTGACTTTCAATGAGGCCGTCGTGCTGTTTTCGGACCCGTTTTACGACAATGGCCCGAATGATCAGGGCCTCGGCTGGAACGTGTATGCGTCGCTCAAGCGGGTGGCGGTAGGCTTTGGACTTGCTGCAGCAATCGGCATTCCGCTGGGCTTCATGATCGGCCGTTTCACTTTTTTGTCGCGCATGTTCGGTCCCATCATCAGCTTGCTGAAACCGGTGTCGCCTTTAGCTTGGTTGCCAATCGGTTTATTGGTGTTCAAGGCGGCCGATCCGGCTGCGATCTGGTCAATTCTGATCTGCTCGATCTGGCCGATGATCATCAATACCGCCATCGGCGTGCAGCGCGTACCGCAGGATTACATGAACGTGGCGCGGGTGCTGAATCTGTCGGAATGGAAAATCCTGACCAAGATATTGTTTCCTTCGGTGTTGCCGCACATGCTGACCGGCGTGCGGCTGGCCATCGGCACCGCCTGGCTGGTGATCGTCGCGGCAGAAATGCTGACCGGCGGCGTCGGTATCGGATTCTGGATCTGGGACGAGTGGAACAACCTGAACGTCGCGCACATCATCATCGCCATCGTCGTCATCGGCGTGGTCGGTCTGATCCTGGAGCAACTGCTGGTCGCAGTCGCGAAGGCATTCACTTTTGAAGATAGCGGCAGCTGAGCGCCCGAGGAAAAATCATGGAAAACCAAGATCACAAGTTCATCGACGTGCAGCACGCGGAAATGGTATTCCACACCAAGAAGGGCAATTTTCACGCCTTGCGCGACATCAACCTGAGCATCCGGAAAGGCGAGTTCGTCACGCTGATCGGCCATTCCGGCTGTGGTAAATCGACGTTGCTGAATCTGCTTGCGGGCTTGACGACGGCCACCGGCGGCGTGCTTTTGTGCGGCAACCGCGAAATTGCCGGTCCGTCGCCGGAGCGCGGCGTGGTATTCCAGAACCACTCTTTGCTGCCCTGGCTAACGTGCTTTGAAAACGTCTATCTGGCAGTCGAACGCGTTTTTGGCGCTGCCGAATCGAAAGCCAAACTCAAGGATCGTACCAAGGCTGCGCTGGAACTGGTCGGCCTGACCCACGCCGAAACCAAGCGTCCCAATGAGATATCCGGCGGCATGAAGCAGCGCGTCGGTATCGCTCGCGCCTTGTCGATGGAGCCGAAAGTGTTGCTGATGGACGAGCCATTCGGTGCGCTCGATGCGCTGACACGCGCCCATCTGCAGGACGAACTGCTGAAGATTGTCGCCCAGACGCGTTCGACGGTGGTGATGGTCACGCACGATGTGGATGAGGCGGTGCTGCTATCGGACCGGATCGTGATGATGACCAACGGCCCGGCAGCGACCATCGGCGAAATTTTGACCGTGCAGTTGGCGCGCCCACGCGAGCGCGTCGCACTGGCGCAAGATGGCTTGTACAGTCAATACCGGACCGCGGTGCTGGAGTTCCTGTATCACCGTCAGGCCCATCCGGCGGGGAAAGAGGCAGCTTAAAAATTGGCTATCTCGGGCCCAGCGCAAACCGGGGATATCCCCGGCTTGTGCTGGTTTTTTTTGCCCGGTATTTGCCAAAAACTGCTTCTGCCAAGAGGTCTTAACCAGCATTATTTGTATCTAGGATGAGATATTTTTGATTTGGCTCCATTTTTGTTTGATTTGAAGCATTTTTTTTTGTTGCCATGCAACGTATATTCTGGATCCGCAAATTGTGCAATGCGCGATGAAAATCAGGGCCTGCACATCACACGATCTTAAAGGAACCGTAACAATGAATGCACTGTTAAACCGCCTCCTGCTATGGCAGAAATTCGTCATTCTCGGTCTGTTTGGTGTGGTGCTGGTGTCCGTTCCATTCGTCTTATATGTACAGGAGTCCGGTAAAGTTCTCAGTGCAGCCAAGCTGGAAACGCAGGCCATCGCACCGGTACGCCTGGTGCTCAAGTACTTGCAATTGACGCAACAACATCGCGGTCTATCGGCGCTTGTGCTGTCCGGCAATCAGGAAGCGCAGCCGAAACGGGTCAGCAAGATGGCGGAGGCAGACAAGGCCTTCGCCGCGATGGATGCTTACCTGCAGAAAAATTCCAAGAATGCAAAAATTATCAGTGCCTCGCAGCAAGTAAAGGGCAACTGGAGCGCGCTGGAAGAAAAAGTGTCGCAGAAATCGATTTCTGGAGCTGAGAGCTTTGCAGAGCACACAGCTTTGATCGGCCAGTTGTTCAAGATCAAGGCGCTATTGCTCGAACATTATGGTCTCAGCTTTGACCCTGCCGTGGAGAGTTATTACCTGATCGATGCGGCGCTGGTGCAGTCGCCGATGCTGGCTGAAATGTTCGGACGGCTACGTGCAAAAGGCGCCGGCTTGCTGGCAGCCAAGAATGCGACTGTCGAGGATCGCATGACCATCATCGCCTTGATCGACAAGGCCAATGAGCGTTATCAAGGCTTGAATGATGCGCTGGCAAGCGCAACCGAGAATAACCTTGCATTGAAAGCCGCGCTGGCCGAACCGGGTCAGGCTGCTCTGGGTACGGCCAACAAGTCGATCCAGTTGGCGCAATCGGAAATCGTCAAGGCCGAACAACTGCAGTTTTCATCATCCGATTACGTGAGTCAGCTCACCATTGCAATTGATGCCCAATTCAAGTTGAACGAAGTCGTACTGAACGAGTTGGAAGAAATGCTAGGTGTGCGCGTGGCACGCCTGACCAACACCGCCATCGTGCTAAGCGTCAGTGTACTGCTGCTGGCTTTGCTGGCAGCACTAATCGGTACCCTGATCAGCCGCGGCTTGCTGCGTCAACTTGGCGGCGAGCCCGCGTATGCCGCTGCCATTGTCGAAAAAATCTCGGCCGGCGACCTGTCTGTCGCCATCAAGATCAAGCCGGGCGACCAGTCCAGCCTGCTGTTTGCGATGCAGTCGATGCGTGACCGTTTGGGGGCCATCGTCGGCCAAGTCCGCGGTGGTACCGACACCATCGCCACCGCCTCCGGCCAGATTGCTGCCGGCAACCTCGATCTGTCGGCACGCACCGAGGAACAGGCCAGTTCGCTGGAAGAAACCGCTGCCTCGATGGAGGAATTGACTTC
>JBDSCZ010000340.1:0-7176 GCA_039920865.1 Burkholderiaceae bacterium | reverse complement strand
TAAACCTGCCACTGGCTGCTGCTCGGGCAAAGCGTGCTGCTGAATCAGCTGTAAAACCGCAAAGGAAACATCATGAAATTCCTCGAACAAGCGCCGCGTTTCTTCTTTTTCACCGGCAAAGGCGGCGTAGGAAAGACTTCAATCGCCTGCGCCAGCGCGATTGAACTCGCCCAAGCCGGACGGCGCGTGCTGCTGGTGAGCACCGATCCGGCCTCGAACGTGGGCCAGGTATTTGGCGTCAGCATCGGCAACCGGATCACGGCCATAGCGGCAGTGCCGCGACTGTTTGCGCTGGAGATCGACCCGCAGGCAGCGGCCCAGGCGTATCGCGACCGCATTGTCGGCCCGGTGCGCGGCGTGCTGCCGGACGCGGTGGTAAACAGCATCGAGGAACAGCTATCCGGCGCCTGCACCACAGAAATTGCGGCTTTCGACGAGTTCACCGGGCTGCTGACTGATTCGGCCCTGACCGCCGACTTTGACCACATTATTTTCGACACAGCACCGACCGGGCATACCATTCGGCTGCTGCAATTGCCCGGCGCGTGGAGCGGATTCCTGGAAGAAGGCAAAGGCGATGCCTCCTGCCTTGGCCCCCTGGCCGGACTGGAAAAACAGCGCGCGCAATACAAGGACGCGGTCGATGCCTTGGCCGATCCGCTGCGCACGCGCCTGGTTCTGGTCGCGCGCGCGCAGCAGGCCACCTTGCGCGAAGCCGCACGCACGCATCAAGAACTGGCGGCGATTGGCCTGTCGCAGCAATATCTGGTCGTCAACGGCGTGCTGCCGCGCAGCGAAGCGGCACAGGATGCGCTGGCGGCAGCGATCTGCGAGCGCGAACAGGCCGCTCTATTTGCAATGCCGGCAGTCCTCAAGGCGCTGCCGACCGATTACCTGGCCCTGAAACCGTTCAATCTGATCGGTCTGGATGCCTTGTCCCAACTGCTCTCGGACAGCGCTGCGCAGCTACCCGCCAACCCAGCAGATGCATCGGTACCCCCCATCACGCTCAAGGCGCCGAACCTTTCGACACTGGTCGATGCAATCGCCGCCGACCAGCATGGGCTGGTGATGGTGATGGGCAAAGGCGGTGTCGGCAAGACCACTCTGGCCGCCGCAGTAGCGGTGGAACTGGCCCATCGCGGCCTTCCGGTGCATCTCACGACGTCTGATCCGGCTGCCCATCTGATCGAAACCCTGGATGGCTCGCTCGAACACCTGACCGTCAGCCGCATCGACCCGCACCTGGAGACCGAGCGCTACCGGCAGCATGTGCTCGACACCAAAGGCGCCAAGCTCGACGCCGCAGGCCGGGCGCTGCTGGAAGAAGATTTGCGCTCGCCTTGCACCGAGGAAATTGCAGTATTTCAAGCCTTCTCGCGCGTGATTCGCGAAGCCGGCAAAAAATTCGTGGTGATGGATACCGCGCCCACCGGCCATACCCTGCTATTGCTGGATGCAACCGGCGCCTACCATCGGGAAATTGCGCGCCAGATGGTGGATACCGGCTTGCACTACCTCACGCCGATGATGCAGCTGCAAGACCCGAAGCAGACCAAGGTATTGCTGGTGGCGCTGGCGGAAACCACGCCGGTGCTGGAAGCGGCCAACCTGCAAGACGACTTGCGCCGCGCCGGAATCGAACCGTGGGCCTGGATCGTCAATAACAGCGTGGCGGCGGCCCAGCCGCATTCACCGTTGCTGCGCCAGCGTGCGCACGATGAGCTGCGCGAGATCGATGCGGTTGCCAGCCGTTACGCCAAGCGCTATGCGGTGGTCCCGCTCTTGAAAAAAGAACCGGTCGGGGTTGATCTGCTGCTGGAACTGTCGCGCCACATCGCGCCAGGAGCCTGATATGTCCGGCAAAGCCATAAAAAACCCAGCGGCAGCACCGATGGGTGCGTTCGAGCGCTACCTGACCGTATGGGTATTTCTATGTATCGTCGCCGGAATTGGCTTGGGGAGTATGTTCCCCAGCGTATTTGCGTTCCTCGCCGGGCTTGAATACGGCTCCGTCAACTTCATCGTTGCGGTGCTGATCTGGTTCATGGTGTATCCGATGATGGTGGCGGTGGATTTCACCAGCCTCAAACGTGTCCATGAACGCCCGAAGGGCCTGGTCATTACTTTGGTGGTCAACTGGCTGATCAAGCCTTTCACCATGGCGGCACTGGGCGTTCTGTTTTTCCAGCATGTATTCGCCGGCCTGATCGACCCGGCCAATGCCGGCCAGTACATCGCCGGCTTAATTCTACTGGGCGCCGCGCCGTGCACCGCCATGGTGTTCGTTTGGTCGCAATTGACCAAGGGTGACGCGACTTATACGCTGGTCCAGGTAGCGCTGAACAATGTCATTATGATTTTTGTTTTTGCGCCCCTGGTTGCCTTTCTGCTGGGGGTAACCGATATAACGGTGCCGTGGGAAACGCTGCTGCTTTCCGTCGGCCTCTACGTCGTCATTCCATTGGCAGCGGGCATATTCACCCGGTTGCGACTGACCCGGCGGGTCGGCTCCAACATACTGGGCGAAGCAGCGGTTGCCCGCTTCACCAACCGGATAAAGCCGTTCTCGGTATTGGGTCTGCTGGCGACTGTCGTGCTGCTGTTTGGTTTTCAGGGGCAGATCATCCTGGAACAGCCGTTATTGATCGCGCTGATTGCCGTGCCGCTGCTGATTCAGTCCTACGGAATCTTCGTCATCGGCTATGGCGCGGCCTATCTGTGGAGGGTGCCGTTCAATGTGGCAGCGCCCTGCGCGTTAATCGGCACCTCGAATTTTTTCGAGCTGGCCGTGGCCGTGGCGATCAGCCTGTTCGGGCTTAATTCGGGCGCCGCGCTGGTAACCGTCGTCGGCGTTCTGGTCGAGGTGCCGGTGATGCTGTCACTGGTAGCCTTCGCCAACCGCACCCGTCGCTGGTTTCCCGAAACCGAAGCCAGTACCAGCGCCAATCTGAAACGACAGGATCGAAAACAATCATTTTGACCCATGTCACTCAGGTTGCTCGCACTTTCGTCAGCCCGGCTTTTGGCTCTCGATCTCGTCCCACAACCAGGCCCGGAAACGCTGGACCTTGCCGATTTGCAGCAGCGCGGGCGGGCACACCAGGAAATACTCGGCCGGACTCGGGATGCTGACTGAAAACAACCGCAGCAGCGCGCCCTGCCGCAGATCGTCGGCCACCATGGTCTGACGCGCCAGCGCAATCCCCTGCCCTTCCTTGGCGGCCTGCAACAGCGAGTGCGAATCGCTATAAGTAACGCCGCGCGGCTCGGGCGCATCCAGTCCGGCCGCCGCGAACCACGGCAGCCAAGGTTCTCCCGTCGAATTCAGCAAGGGCAGGCCGGCCAGTTCACCGATGGTTGCAGGCAGCTTGCCGTGCTTGAAACTGGGTGCACAAACCGGAAAATAACTATCGCCGAACAAGCGCTCGCACCACAGGTCCGGCCAGTCCCCGCGTCCCATGCGCAAACCGATATCGACCGCTTCCCGCGAAAAATCGACCAGTTGGCCGGTGGTCTGGACCACCAGCTCAATGTCGGGATTCTGCTCGATGAAGCGCCCCAGCCGCGGCACCAGCCAGCGCGCCGCGAAGGACGGCATCACACTGATCGTCAACTGGCCGGCATTGGCGCGCCGGCTGATGTCCTGCGCCGCGGCAGCGATATCGAGCCAGGCCGCGCGCACCCGCTCGGCCAGCATCCGCCCTTCCGGCGTCAGCGCCAGACCGCGGCCGACGCGGGTAAACAACTGCACCCCGAGTGATGCTTCCAGCGCCCGCACCTGATGGCCGATCGCACCGTGGGTCAGGTGCAGTTCCGCTGCGGCGCGGCTGAAACTGTCGTGCCGCGCGGCGCTTTCGAACGCACGCAGGGCCGGCAACGATGGCATTCTCGGCAACGCTTCTGCAGAACTCATAAGATAATTTTACTATCAGGTTAGCGAAAAGGTATCACTGGAAATTAGCGCCATCACCCACTACCATGAGTTCATGCCAGTAGAAAACGGCATTACCCTGAAGGAGCAAGATGATGGAACGCCACGACAACATGATAAGCAGATTCTCCATAGAGCGCTTGGAAATGCGTGCCGGCGCAGTCACAAAACTGCAACTGGCAGCGGGCGACTGCCTGACCAACCGGCGCGGCAAGCTGTGGATCACCCGCAGCAACGATAGCCACGATTACTGGCTGATGCCCGGCGCCGGCCTGTCCTTCCCGCACGCCGGCCTGCTATTGCTGGAAGCCGAGCAAGACAGCATTTTGACAATCGAATCGCGCCAACCGGCCAACGCGCCGACGCTATGGCTGGGCAAGGCACTGCGCGCCGCTCTGCGCATTCTGGCGGCACGGCCGGCGCGACTGGCAAACGATTAGCCTTACGATACCAGCTAAACGATGTGTGCATGGCGGGCCGTGCTGCGGCCTGCGTGCGCCACCGGGGCCGCGTGAAACCCGCGCACTTGTACCATTGCGTTGCAGCGTCAGGCGCGGCGCGAAGCCAGCAAACCGACACTGGCGCCGGCCAACAGGACCGCGCAACTGCGGTTGAAGATGCGCTTGCCGCGCGGCTGTGCAAACCAGCGCCGCAGATGCACACCGATGTAGGCGTAGGCGACAATCGCAATCCATTCCAGCGCCAGGAACAATGCTCCTAGCAGCGCAAACTGCGGCGCAACTGCTTGCGCCGGATCGATGAACTGCGGCAGGAACGCGGTAAATATCAGGATCGCCTTCGGGTTGCCGGCAGCCACCAAAAACTCTTGGCGTGCCAGCGCCAGCAGGCCAACACGGGGCGCGTCCGCCGCGCTGTCCAGCGCCGGATCGCTGCGCCAAAGCTGGAGCGCCAGATACAACAGGTAGGCCGCGCCGACGATCTTGATGCCGTAGAACAGCAGCTCCGAGGTATGCAGCACGACGGCCAGACCGGCCGCAGCCAGACTGAGCATGACAACAAACGCCAGCAAGCGCCCCAACCCCGCCGCACACGACAGGCGAAAGCCATAGCGGCTGGCGTTACTCAGCGAGAGTAAATTGTTCGGGCCGGGTGCCATGTTGAGCGCGAAGCAGGCCGGGACGAACAGGGCGATGGTGGCTAGGTCCATGGGAGTCTCGATAGGGCTACGGAATATTCCCGCATCGGTTTCCGCATTGGTGCCTGACGGCGTGCCGGGTCAAAACTGGAATCAATGCGACTGTAAAATATACTGTCAACTGTATATTAAAAATGCTAATGAATATGTGCGGTGATTGCGCACTTTTATTAGAAGCACAGATAGATCCGGCTGGCCAGATCGAGCGTGAAATCCGGCCGCAAATAGGCGATGAAGATCAGCACCAGCAACGCTGCGGCGGCGAGCCCGAACAGGAAACGCTTGAAACTGGATTTCATTTGCCACTCCATTCAAATTCCATCAAATCAGACAGTTGCGCATCAGGTCAGCGCCGGCTGCACCCGCGTGATGGCTTTCTCGTTGATCGGCAGGTTGATCAGCGCCGCGAACAGGCCCAGTGCGATGGCAATACCCCAGACCGTGTTGTAATTGCCCTGCCTGGTGAACAGGAAACCGCCCAGCCAGACTCCCAGGAAGCTGCCGATCTGGTGCGACAGGAACACGAAGCCGGACAGCATCGACAGGTAGCGCACCCCGAAGATGCCGGCGATCACGCCATTGGTCAACGGCACGGTGGACAGCCACAGGAAACCCATCGCGCTGGCGAACAGATAGACCGAGGCCGGCGACAGCGGCGCCAGCAGGAACAAGCTGATGACGATTGTGCGGGCGAAATAGATGCCCGACAGCAGATAGCGCTTCGGAAATCTGCCGCCCAGCTTGCCGGCCGTATAGGAGCCGAAAATATTAAACAGGCCGATCAGCGCCAGCGCCATCACTGCCACACCAGGGTCGAGCAGTCCCTGGTCTTTCAGGTAGGCCGGCATGTGCACGCCGATGAACACCAGCTGGAAGCCACACACGAAATATCCGGCCACCAAGTACAGAAAATGGCGGTAGGCAAACGCTTCGCGGGTTGCTTCCATGATACTTTGCTGCGGTTCGTCGGATGCGGCATGCTCCGGTTCGCGCAGGCGCAGCGCCATCGGGATCATCACCAGCAGCACCAGTGCGGCCAGCAGGTAGAACGCATTTTGCCAGCCGGTAATCGATATCATCTGCTGCTCGACCGGCATCATCATGAATTGCCCCAGAGAACTGGCGGCGCCCGAAATGCCGAATGCCCATGAGCGCTTCTCGGCCGGCGCGATGCGCGCGATAATGCCGCTGACCGCGCCGAAGCCGGTGCAGGCCAACCCGCCCCCGACCAATACTCCGGCGCCCAGGATGAACAGTGTCGGCTGGTTCACCAGTGCCATCCACACCAGACCGGCCGCATACAGCACCGCCCCGACCAGCACCACCCGCATGGTGCCATAACGGTCGGCCGCAATCCCGGCGAACGGCCCGAACACACCCCACATAAGGTTTTGCAGCGCCATCGCCAGCGAATAGGTCTCGCGGGTCCAGCCCTGTGCCTGCGAAATCGGCTGCAGCCAGAAACCGAAGCCATGCCGCACCCCCATCGCCATGGTCAGGATCAGACCGGTGGCGATCAGGATGGTTTTCAGTTCGGGGGTGCGGGAAGCGGAATCGTGGCGCATGGTATCGGACGGTTGCAAAAGAAAAACAGTTTAGCGCAAAGCGCACAACCGCTCACGACCCGCATTCAACAACCCGCAATAACGTCCCTCAGCTAATCCGACGCCCCGTCAGCGCCCATACAATTGAAAATTGCGGTCCATCTCGTTCGTCTGTCGTTGATCTTGCATCGACGATGATGGCATTGAGCCGCAGGCAGCAAGCAATAATGTGCCTAGCACTAAGGCAATCCATGCAATTTTTTTCATAACAATCTCCGGTTAACAGAAATGACCGCAAAAAATGGCTGAGCGCAAAAAGCACGTTCCATTCACTCCGCAAGCGAACGCATGCAATGGTTTGAGTTTCACGGCAATCAAATGTTCGGCTGCAAACCAGCGAGCTAGCACCAGTTTTTGATCTATGTCATACATGATGCCGATTTTCTTTTGCCGGCGTGCAAGCGACGTGCAGCGCCATCCGCCAACGGGTGGCGCTGCCCGGTCAAATTCGGAAGAAGATTGTGTGGTGGGGGTATTTACGA
>JBDSCZ010000339.1:0-2911 GCA_039920865.1 Burkholderiaceae bacterium | reverse complement strand
TGCACCAGTTGCGCGGCCGGGTCGGGCGCGGCGTGCAAGCGTCGGCCTGCCTGTTGCTGTATCAGGGCCCGCTCGGACCGGTCGCCCGGCAGCGCCTGCTGATCATGCGCGAAACCACCGACGGCTTCGAAATCGCGCGCAAGGATCTGGAAATCCGCGGCCCCGGCGAATTCCTCGGCGCACGCCAGTCCGGCCAGGCGATGCTGCGCTTCGCCAATCTGGAAACCGATCAATGGCTGGTCGAAAAGGCGCGCGATGTCGCGCAGTTCCTGCTGCAGGACAAATCGGAAGACAGCGCACGCACGGTAAGAGCGCATCTGGCGCGCTGGCTGGGGCAGCGCGAGGATTTCCTGCGGGTTTGAATATATGAACATCATGTAGGGCATTGAACGTCATCATGCGGGAAAATGCATTTTGTCGAATTCAAGAACGGCCATGGGCAGACAATCACCCGCTACCAAATGTGCTAGTGCGGTTGATATAACATCGCGTTTTCATCGCAACGGAAATCGCGACCGGCCTCCGATTGGCAGCTTGGCATTTTAATAGCATTTAAGTAGTAATATCGTTGCAAATGCAAACAAATACCGTCATTGCTATCCTCTGCACACTCCTGATCGCTGGGCTTATAGCTTATCTATGGCTGCGTTCACTGCGCCTGAAAATCGCACTGCGAATGGAGACGCTGATTGTCGAAAATGCGCAGAAGGAAGAGGAAATCCGGATCAGAGTGCAAACAGAAACTGCGCTAAGAGAAAGCAAGGAGCGTTATGAGCGCGCGGAGAATAGCACTAATGATGGCATCTGGGAATGGAACGTGGTTACTGGCGCAAGTTACGTTTCGGCACGATGGAAGCAACTGCTCGGATATCGAAGCGATGAGCCGCTTACTGCGAATGAGCATTTTTTTGCGCAGATTCATCCCGCCGACCTGTCGTCTTATACGGAGGTGCTTCAGGCGCATCTTCAGCAGCGAAGCCCATACAACGTTAACCTGCGCTTGCGCTGCAAGAATGGCGAATATCGGTGGTTTAATTCACGCGGCCAAGCGACCAGAAACGAACAGGGTCAGCCGTTGGTCATGAACGGGTTCATTTCCGATATTACTGACAACAAGCAGATGGAAGAGTCACTGCACGACAGCCATGAAACCCTGCGCTGCATTCTGGACACCACGCTTGACGGCTTCTTGCATTCTGATATTCGGGGCAATGTGCTTGATGTTAACCTGGCTTACTGTCACATGTCCGGCTATACGCGAGAAGAGCTGCTTGGGATGACGATGTTCGATTTAAATCCGGAAAATAACAACAAGACTGGCGAGAACATAAAAAATATCATCCAAAGTGGCCGTGGTCTGTATGAAAGCATACATCGCCGCAAGGACGGTTCGGTGTGGAACGTCGAAATCAGCGTCGCTTTCCGTGATGTTGATGGAGGGCATATATTAGGATTCCTGCGCGACATTACCGAGCGTAAGCAAACAGTGGCGTTACTGGAGCAATCCCTTGCCCAGTTGCATCGCTTTACCGACCATCAGCAAAACATCAAGGAAATTGAACGCAAGCGGATCGCGCAAGACATCCACGATGATCTGGGCCAGAACCTGTTGGTGCTGAAAATGGATGTAACCACATTGTGCGTGCGCACCGGAAATACGCATCCAAGACTCAACAATCGGGCAATGCTGGCACTAGACAACATCGACTCCTCCATCAAGTCCGTGAAATCCATTATTAACGATTTGCGTCCCGCGGCACTGAAAATTGGCCTCCACCCCGCAGTAGAGTGGCAGCTAAAGCAATTTGAGCGGATGAGCGGGATTGCCTGCGCGCTGGCTGCGATCAAAACGGAGGTCAATTTCGGATTGAACGAGGGCAAAACCATGGCAGTTTTTCGGATTTTGCAGGAATCGCTGTCCAATATCGCCCGCCATGCGCAGGCAACTGAAGTCAAGATAACGCTGAATCAGGACGAGCGTGGCTTTTTGATGGTGATTAAAGACAATGGAAAAGGACTCCAGTCAGTCGATAAAAGGAAGAAAAATTCTTTTGGCCTGATGGGGATTAAGGAACGCACCCATGCGTTCGGAGGCGAACTCATCATCACAAGCAGTCCGGGCAATGGCACTGCCATATCGATATTCATTGCGACAAAAAACAGAATGGAATCTCGGTTGCAGTAAAAATCTCAGAAAACATGAGGAGGCGTGTTCCATGATTTGCAATCAATGCGAACCTACGCTGCAATACGTGTGCAAAAACCATTTTTTGGATGCCGGAAAGATGTCTGTCTTAACCTACATATAACATGAGTATATTTAGTTACCGCAGTGAATATATGCGCAAATAACTATAAATATTGCCATACTCCTTGTTTATATTAAAAATCTTTGCGCCGAATCCGGTTCCTAGGAGTCTGTCGGACTTAGGAATAATCGGCTACAAAATCCCCTTAGTCCGACAGGCTCCTAGTTTTCATGTCATTCATGGATAATATTTTCTGCATGAATGGACCTGCTGGCCTGTGTAACGTCAGCGCCTGAACCGCCACATCCGGCATATCGCCCGTGCTGTGGCAATCACCCGCTGCGCCACGGTGGCACCGTGCGATGCGGCCGATCGCACTGCGTCATAGGGCAACACGAATTCGCGGAAAGTAATGTTAGGCCGCGCGCCGTGACGTACAGGGTGACGTTTTAGGCGTGATTGACCCATGGCGACTGGACCATCCGGATCTTTCCGACGATCTGCGTCCACCGGCGCAGCGTGGTGCAGGTGTCCTTCGATGCCGCGTAATCCAGCGCGTGCCACGACTGCGACCCGGATGGATCGCTTAAAAAATCTGCATTTGCCATCATTGCCTCCGTGTCAGATTGCGCATTGGTGCCGAACCCGCAGGTTGCCGAATA
>JBDSCZ010000338.1:0-3297 GCA_039920865.1 Burkholderiaceae bacterium | reverse complement strand
TGTGGCTGCATCCAATCCGAAGAAAATTCACTCCTATGAAGATGTGAAGAAGAATCCGGCTCTCAAGCTTGCCGTCGTCAATGGAACAAGTCATCTGACTTTTGCCGAGGGTGTGGGCATTCCGGAAAAACAGCTTGTGGTTATAGCCAACAACGCCGATGCACTTGCCACCATAGCGACGGGCCGGGCAGATGCGTATGCCGCCGTTGAAGCGACGGTCGCTAGCCTTGCCGAAAAGAATTCGAAGCTATCTACAGCTAATCCATTTACGGATCCTGTAATCAACGGCAAGTCGATGCGCAGTTATGGCGGCTTTGCATTCCAGAAACAGGATTCTGATCTTGTCGCCGCCTTCAATAAGGCGCTGGCTGCATTCAAGAAAACGCCAGAGTATAAGAAAATCCTTCAAACCTACGGCGTGAGTGAGCAAAGCGTCAATGCCTCGCTGATGAAGACCACATCGAAATTGTGCGGCGGCAATTAATCTTCAAAGGTGGAAATAGTGTTGTTGTTTCCGCCATTTAACGGGGTTTATCATGAATACCGCTAGTTATCTTGATGCGCTTCTCACGGGCGCCGCTACGACCATCACGCTCACCTGCAGCTCTCTTGCTTTAGCGACTGTTTTTGCCTTTGCCGCGGGTATTTCGCTTTATGCCCGGCACACTTTAATGAAGCCTTTTGCTTCTGCCTATGTCGGTGTGTTTCGAGGAACATCTCTTCTTGTCCAATTTTTCTGGCTTTACTATGCCCTACCCTTGCTCGGCTTTAGTATGTCACCCATGGCAACCGGGATCATTGCTCTTGCACTTAATTCTGGCGCCTATGGCGCGGAAGTCGTGCGAGGTGCAATGCAAGCGGTTTCCAAACAACAACTCGAAGCCGCTCGTGCACTGAACTTCACGTCTGCTTATACCTTGCGCAAGATTGTGCTGCCACAGGCCGTCGTGGAAATGATGCCTTCCTTTTCGAGCCTCGCGGTTCAAAACCTGAAAGATACGGCCCTGGTTTCCATGATTACCATCGCCGATCTGGCTTACAAAGCGCAGGAGCTGCGGAATCTCACCCAGGATACTGTCCCGATATACGGCCTCACGTTGCTCCTCTATTTTGCAATGGCATTAATCTTGATGTTCGCCATGCGCGCCTTGGAGCGCAAATTTGACAAGTCTGGCCTAAGAGGAGCACGGGCATGATCTACGGCTATCACTGGGATACAAGCTCACCGCTCAATTTTGCGATTTCTATCCTGCCAATACTGCTTCTCGGCTTGAGGATAACGATTGCCGCAACAATCATTGGTTTCGTTATCGCACTGGTTCTCGGCCTGATTTTCGCTTTGCTACGCAAATCACCGATCAAGGTTATCGCATGGCCGGTCTCGGCGTTCATTGAGTTCGTACGCGGCACGCCACTGTTGATACAGCTTTTCTTCCTTTATTTCGTATTGCCGGAATATGGCATTATCTTGCCCGCGTTCTGGACCGGCGTGGTTGCGCTCGGGGTCCAGTACAGTGCTTACATGAGCGAGGTCTACCGCGCCGGCATCGATGCAATTCCCCGCGGACAATGGGAGGCGTCGGCCGCACTTAATTTAAGTGCATGGAGAACTTATCAGATCATCGTCATTCCTCAGGCCATTCCTCGCGTCATACCGGCATTGGGGAATTACCTAGTGTCGATGATGAAGGACACACCTATCCTTTCGACCATTACCGTGATCGAAATGCTCAGTCTGGCCAACCGGATCGGGGATCGGACCTTTGAATACCTTATTCCGTTATCACTCGTCGGCGCGTTATTCCTTATTTTAACCAGTATCTGTTCAACTGCCCTTCAGCGCATCGAACGACTTGTACCTAAAGATGGAATTTATCTCAAATGAGCGCACTTATTACCTTTAGCAAAGTTCACAAGCGGTATGGCCATAACTCGATCCTGCAAGACTTCGACCTGTCGGTCAAGGCAGGTGAAAAAGTGACGCTGATCGGGCCAAGCGGTTCAGGCAAATCGACTGTCTTGCGCATTCTGATGACACTCGAACCGTTTCAGGAAGGAAACCTGATGCTTGATGGGGTCTCATACCATGAAGAGGGCGGAACCGGCCCCTTCAAGGCAAATGAAAAGCATCTTCGCACTATCCGCAGTCGAGTCGGCATGGTATTTCAGAATTTCAATCTATTCCCGCACATGACCGTGCTTCGGAACCTGATAGAAGCGCCGATAGCGGTACTTGGAATGGCGCGGGATGCCGCCGAAGCACGCGCGCTGGAACTTCTGGAAATGGTTGGCCTGTCAGCCAAAGTTGACGCATATCCCGGTGCACTGTCTGGAGGCCAGCAGCAGCGCATCGCGATAGCGCGGGCGCTGGCGATGCGCCCTAAAGTACTGCTGTTCGACGAACCTACCAGCGCACTCGATCCGGAACTCGTGGGTGAAGTACAGGGTGTCATACGATCCCTGGCACATGAACATGATCTGACGATGCTGCTGGTGACCCATGAAATGCGTTTCGCAAAGGAAGTTTCGGATCGTGTCTGTTTTTTTGATGGCGGACGGATCGTCGAACAAGGGCATCCTGACCAGATTTTTTCGTCACCGTCAAACCCGCGGACGCGCTCATTCTTGTCAGCAGTATTAAATTGAGAATATCTCTGAAAATTAATGTGGAGGATTAGCCAATATCCACCATTAGTCTTGCTCGGCATCGGCACAAGCCGCATGAATTCATGCAGCTTGTGTCGATAGCTTACCCAGGCTCTATATCTATGGGAACCGACAGGCCGACTTTCACCGAATCCATTACCACATTGGTATGAAAGCTTCGGACATTGGCATTCTCAAAAAAAGTTTCACGAGTAAATTGTTCGTAATCGGCCATGTCCGCGCTAGTGACGATAAGAATGAAATCCGAACTACCGGTCACGTAATAGCACTGCTGCACGGCTTCATTCTTTTTCATCGCCAGCTTAAACGTGTCCATTAGATCGGCCCTTTCGCGCTCAAGACTTACCTGCACTACAAAGGTCATTACCCGCCCGACAGCCTTGGGATCGACCACAGAAATATCCGCCTGGATCACTTGCTTCTCGCGCAATCCTTTAAGGCGGCGTTGAACGGCTGCGGGAGAAAGTCCTACCCGCTCGGCAATCTGCTCAGAGGTGGTACGGTTGGATTGTTGCATGATATTTAAGATATTGCGGTCGAAACTATCGATCGACACCGACCGTGATTGGGCCATGAACCTACCTCCCTGATGGTGATTTTCCTGTGTATAGCGAATTGCCGGGTTCTTCG
>JBDSCZ010000337.1:0-3995 GCA_039920865.1 Burkholderiaceae bacterium | reverse complement strand
GCAAACGCTGGCCAACATCGCCGGCGACAAGTCATCGACCATCGTGTTTCCGTTGCCGATCGAGCTGCTGACCGGCATGGCGGAACTTACCCGCAGGGACCCGCCGCGCAGCTGAAGCGCGCTGCATAGACCAGATATATTGGCCACCGTTTACTACGAGGCGCAGATCGGCGTCACCGTATTGTTGTTCGTGGTCGGGCTCAAGTTCGATCTGAATATGGTGAAAAACCTCGGTCCGGTCGCATTAGTGACCGGCATCGGGCAGCTAGTGTGAATTTGCGGGTACATAGAACCATTTCAGTTGCGGCCAGATAGAACCACCCGATTCGCGGCCAGATGGAGCCAGTCGATTTGTGGCCAGATAGGACCAGTCGGGTGAGGTGATTGGGGCCTTGAACTTCTTGATCGCGTTATCTTGAGGAATTTTCCTTGAGGAAACGCGATGGCATACAGGAGGTTTGAGATGTTTGAAATCCGCCAGATTATTCAGCGTCTGAGAAACGGCGAATCGATACGCCAGGTTGCGCACACCCAGCGCGTTGGCCGGGCCACCGTGAAGTCGATTTACACTGTCGCGAGCACCCAGCAGTGGCTAGATCCATCAGTCGAGATTCCAGATGACACGATGCTCGCATCGTTCTTCAAGGCGCCGCGCCGAGGTCCGCAGAACGTATCGAGTGTCGAGCCATTCCGGGACGATATCCTGAAATGGCACGCGCAGGGCATCAATGCCACGACGATTCGTCGTGCGCTCAACGAGAAGCATGGCTACAGCGGCAGCGTCCATGCCCTTTACCGATTTCTGCTTCACGAGGTGCCGGATTTGCCGGTGGCGACGATGAAGCTCGATTTCGCGGTGGCGGAAATGGCGCAGGTCGACTTTGGGGCCGGCCCGATGATCACCGACCGCGTAACAGGTGAACGATTCAAGACCTGGATCTTCGTCTGCACGCTCGCCTGGAGCCGGCACCAGTACGCAGAATTCGTGCGCAACCAGTCGGTCGAGACATGGCTTGCCTGCCACCGGCATGCGTTCGAGTGGTTCAATGGCGTGCCGCAAAAAATCCGCATCGACAATCTGAAGGCTGCCATTGCCAAGGCGTGCTACTACGAGCCAACGGTGCAACGCTCGTATGCGGAACTGGCGCTGGGCTACGCATTTATGATCGATCCCTGTCCAGTCGCGGATCCAAAAAAGAAGGGGCGCGTCGAATCGGGCGTGAAATACGTGAAGAATAATTTCGTCCCGCTGCGTGAATTCCACAGTGTGGCCCATGCCAATGAACTATTGCATGCGTGGGTGATGGGCGAAGCGGGCAATCGCATTCACGGCAGCACGCGCGAGCGTCCTCTGACGCTCTTTACCGAAACCGAGCAAGCCTTGCTGCAGGCCCTGCCGGCAGCGGCGCCCGAATGCGCCACCTGGAGCAAGGCGACGCTCCATCCCAATTGCCACGTTCAATTCGATTATTGCTTTTACTCGGCGCCGTTCAGCCTGATCGGCCAAATACTCTGGCTTGAAATTACACCGCATGCGCTGCGCATTTATCGCGAACATGAACTCGTCGCGATTCATCCGCGGCTGTTCAAGCATGGCGAGAAATCGACGGTCGATGACCATATCCCGCCTGATGCGCAAGCGTACCTGATGCGCAATCCGCAATGGTGTCTGGCCCAAGCCAGAAGTATTGGCCCGGCCTGCCTCGCGCTGGTGGAAAGCCTCTTTGGCGACCGGGTTCTCGATCATTTACGCGCCGTGCAAGGCGTCATTCGGCTGAGCGATCAATACGGCTGTCGCCGGCTCGAATCGGCCTGTGCCCGTGCACTCTCGTTCGGGGCGCCACAGTTTAAAACGGTCAAGCAGATCCTGGTTCAAGGGCTCGATCAGCAGCCGGACCTAGTCGAGAGCATCGCACTGGAAGCGCCGTATCTCGGTGCCGGGCGATTCAGCCGTAATCCTCAAGATCTATTGCATTAGCCGACCGGCGCGGCCACGTCCGTGCCGATTTCCCCGCAGTACCCACCGCACGATCCATCATTGGAGAATGACATGCATCCCATGCCTCAACTTGAACCGCTGCTCAAACAACTCCGACTGTCCGGCATCCTCGATTCACTGGTCGCCAGAAACCAGCAGGCGATCCAATCCAAACTCGCCTACACGGATTTCCTCGCTCTGCTGATTCAGGACGAAGTCGCGCGGCGCGATCAACGTCAATTTGCGCAGCGCCTGCGCAAAGCCCAAGTCTCTGGCGACAAGACGCTGGAGCGATTCGATTATGCATACAGTCCGTCAGTCAACCACGCATTGATTGCCGAACTGGGCACCTGCCGTTTCATCACCGAGCACGCGCCGGTGCTGATCGCCGGTCCGACCGGGACCGGCAAATCGCACCTGGTGCAGGCGATCTGTCACTGTGCTCTGCGCGCCGGCTATGACGTCCTGTTCATCACGCACAATCGCCTTCTTGGCCTGTTACATGCCGCCAAGGCGACCAATACCTACGACCGCAAACTTCAGCAACTCGCCAAGATTGATGTGATCGCCATCGATGATTTCGGCTTGCGTCCCATGCGTTCGCCCCAGGACGAGGATTTCCACGAACTGATCGCCGAGCGATACGAGAAGAAGGCGACGCTGGTGACCAGCAATCTGGCATTTGATGAATGGGGCGCCGCCTTCCCCAATAAATTGATGGGTGCGGCCACCATTGATCGCCTGCGTGATAGCGCTTTCCAAATTGAGCTTGAGGGCGACACACGACGTAAGCCAAGGCCACACCCCATGCCATCCGACGCCACCAGCAAGGCCGAGAACACGGGTTCCCCACAGGCGGCCGCCTGTGGATAACCCTGCGCTAACCGAAATTGGCTCGTCAGGGAAATCTGTGAATGTTTCTTGGCGTTTTCCGTGTTGGTGAACATCGGATTGCCGCGTTTAGCAATAGAAAGCCGATTTGCGTTGGCGCCGACTTACCCACCGCGGCGCACGTTCATGGTCTGGGTAGGGACCACGCACGCCGCCGTGGATAAGTCTAGGTCGGTGGCTTCACAGCGGCCAATCAGCAAATTTAACCATTGCAAAAATCAAGAAAAAAGCCAAAAATAACCCCGTTCAAGACCGAAAATTAGCACCTCAAAGTGGTCTTATCTGGCCGCAAATGGGTGGTTCCAAGCACCCGCAAATTCACAGCTAGCATTCACCGTAACATCAAAATTATGAATTGACGCCAGATGCTATCGCCCGACTGAATATCTCTTCGATATAGTTTGACGCAACCTCTTTCTGAAACAGCACGTGACGATCAGCAAAATCCTGCCAGGTCGCCATCGTCGGATTCCACCATCGCACTGCCCCCATCGGGGTGTTTGAGACCACGAACGAATGCAATGAAATCTTGCCCGCTCGAACCGGATCTTTAACGCACATCTTGCGTTCTATGTCTTTGATGGTTTCAAAGAATCGCAGTTTCGGATCATTCATTCCTTCGCAACGCAATATTCCCTTCGGGTCAACAAAAATCACATGCTGGTGACCACCTTCCAGCACCCAAAGTAAAAAGTCGGGAAAGAAGTTGCCTGCCTCGAAAAAACCCACGCCGCGCCCTCTGGACTGGTTGCGCAGCAGATAAATTTCCTTGCCCTCCAGGCGCACCGGTTTACTCTGGCAATACGTGCGCAGATCCATCACAAAGTCGCGCTCGCCTTCATTCAGGTGCACCGGGCTGACGCTGAATAGATCGGTATCTACGCCATTGCGCAGGTGCAGCAGCGGCGAGTACAAGTGCCGATCAAAAAAGATCGCTTCGCCCTTGCCACCAATATTGAAATCGTTCAATTGACCATCGGCTATGTGCTGTTGCAACTCCTGCAGGCGCTGGATGATCAACTTTTCTGAGCGATCCACCAGCACTTTGTAGGCGTCGATGAAGTTCGGGTCATCCGGATTCAGCTCACGATATTCACGGTGAGGCGCCTCGTAGGCATCTTTCTTT
>JBDSCZ010000336.1:0-3028 GCA_039920865.1 Burkholderiaceae bacterium | reverse complement strand
CACCTGGCTGCGGATCACCGGTTGCGCGGCGCGCAAGATGCGGAAAGGCGCGGTCAGATGGCAGTCGAGAATGGCATACCATTGTTCGTCGGTCATTTTCTGTATCACTCCGTCCCAGGTGTAGCCTGCGTTGTTGATGATGATGTCTACCCCGCCAAAAACCTGGATGGCGGTGGCTACAAAGCGCTCGCCAAAATCCGGCTCGGTGACGCTGCCGACGCAAGCCGTCGCCTCACCGCCGGCTTGCCGAATGGCCGCAACCACTTCATTCGCCGCAGCTACATCGAGATCATTTACCACTACCCGGGCACCTTCGCGTGCCAGTTTGAGGGCCACGGCCCGGCCGATACCGCGACCTGAGCCGGAAACGAGTGCGACCTTGTTATCGAGTTTTCCGCTCATTACATATCTCCAGAAAATTGATGCGGCAATACGCAGAGGGCTACGCCGCTGATTTTCATGGGATCGGTTTCGCCTATTATTTTGGGTGAAAAACGCAGACGACCGGCTACCAGCGTGAAGTGACGTACCTGCAGCACGCGGTCGATCGAGTTCCGGGTCAGCATCGGCGCGATCTCAGTTCAGCCGCTCGATGATGGTGGCAGTGGCCATGCCGTGACCGATGCACATGACCTGCAGTCCGAACTGGCCGCCGCGCTGTTCGAGGCCGCACAGCATCTTGGCCATCAGAGCGGCGCCACTGCCGCCCAACGGATGACCATGGGCGATGGCGCCGCCCCACGGGTTGAGCTTGTCCATGTCGGGCTTGAATTCACGTGCCCAGCACAGGGCGACGGTGGCGAAGGCTTCATTAAGCTCGATCCAGTCGAGGTCGGCAATCGTCAGTCTGGCACGTTCGAGTGCCATGCGGGTGGCGGGAATGACGCCGGTGAGTTGCATCACCGGGTCGGAACCGGTGACGACACGCGCACGAAAACGCGCCTTCGGCCGGATGCCGTGCAGTTCGGCAGCAGAACGGCGTCCGACGACGACAGCACCGGCGCCATCGGCCATCTGGCTGGCGTTGGCGGCCGTCACGACACCGCTTTCCGGCGAACGGAAAATCGGCAACATGCTGGACATCTTCTGCTCGTCGATGATGGCACGCACGCCTTCGTCGTAATCCAGCGTCAGCGCGCTACCTTCCTTGTCGACGCCGGGCAGCGGGACGATTTCCCGCTGTACGCCGGCCAGACGGGCAGCGTGAGCGCGACGATGGCTTTCGCGCGCGAAACTGTCGAGTTCGCTGCGCGACAGTTTCCAGTGCTCGGCAATCAGTTCCGCGCTTTCGATCTGATGCGGAATGGCGTAGCGCGAGGTAATGCCGGGGTGAAGATTGTCGAAGCCACTGAAGTCTCCCTTGCCCAGCGTCAGGTCGAGAAACATCGGTACCCGGCTCATGCTCTCGACACCGCAGCCGATAGCGAAATCGAGGTCACCGGCCGCAATCGCCTGCGCTGCCGCATGCACCGCATACTGGCTGGAGCCGCACATGCGATTGAGGCTGACGCCCGGCACTTCCTGCGGCAGGCCGGCTAGGAGCGCTGCCTGGCGGGCGATATTGGCACCCTGTTCGCCGGCCTGGCTGACGCAGCCTGCAATGACGTCGTCGACGGCTTCGCCGGGCAGTCCGGCGCGCTCAAGTGCCGTGCCGATAATGCCGGCCAAGAGTTGATCCGGCCGCGTTTCACGCAAGGCTCCGCCACGACGGCCGAACGGGGTGCGCACGGCGGCGAGGATTACGGGTTCGTTGTTGTTTTGCATATTGTTTCCTGATTAAGCCCGGACCATTTCGCGGGCAATGATGTTGCGTTGGATTTCGCTGGTGCCTTCGTAAATCTGTAGCACCTTGGCGTCGCGGAAGAGTTTTTCGACCGGGTATTCGGTGCTATAGCCCATACCGCCGAAAATCTGGATAGTTTCGGTCGCCGCCCACATTGCCGCATCGGCGGCGAAAGACTTGGCGATCGATGCCTGCCGGGTGCTGCGTAGGCCCTGATCGGTCAGCCAGGCCGCCTGATAGGTGAGCAGGCGCGCTGCTTCGAGTCGGATCTGCATATCGGCCAGACGGTGAGCGATGGCCTGATGCTCGATCAGTGGCTTGCCCATGCTGAAGCGGGTTCGGGCGTATTCCAGCGATTCATCAACACAACGCTGGATCAGGCCAACGCCAAAGGCAGCGACCATCGGACGCGAGTGGTCGAACACCTGCATTGCCAGCCCGAAGCCACTACCTTCTTCACCCAGGCGCTGCGCATCCGGTATGAAGATGTTGTCGAAAAATATCTCTGCGGTCGGCGCGGCGCGCTGGCCTAGCTTGCTCATCGGCTGACCGATCGAGAGCCCCGGGCTGTCGCGCTCGACGATGAAAGCGGTCATTCCGCGATGCCCGGCCTGCGCATCGGTTTTGGCGAAAACCACGAAAAAATCGGCCAGTGGCGCATTGGAAATCCAAATCTTGCTGCCGTTCAGACACCAGCCGCCCTCGACTTTTTCGGCACGGGTGCGGATGCCCGCCACATCGGAACCGGCACCCGGTTCGGTCATCGCGAAACTAGCGAAGCGGCCTTTGGTCAGCGGGGTCAGGTAGCGGGCCTGCTGTTGCGCGCTGCCGCCCTGCAGCAGGGGTTCGGCAGCCAAGGTGTTGATGCACAGCGTGGTGCCGATTCCCAGACAGGCGCGACATAGTTCTTCGGTCACCAGCACCACCTCAAAACAGCCGAGGCCGGCCCCGCCTACACTTTCTGGCAGGGACAGGTTGAGCAGGCCGAGTTCGATGGCCTTGGCCTGCACTTCCTGCGGAAATGTCTGCAGACGGTCGGCTTCGACGGCCCGTGGAAGAATTTCGCGATCAGCGAATTGCCGGGCGAGGTCCTTGATCTGACGTTGTTCGTCGCTTAATTGGAAATTCATTTGTTCCTAAAAATAATCGGATTGTCGTGCTCAGAAATCCCGCTAGCACGCCTGGTTGCGCTGAGGGGCGAGTGGTAAATAGTGTTCATAGAGGCGGTAGCTGGCCGAAACGGGG
>JBDSCZ010000335.1:0-2454 GCA_039920865.1 Burkholderiaceae bacterium | reverse complement strand
CATCGAGATCGTCGACGCCGGCATAACCGATAGCGGCCAGAATCCGGCCCAGGTTCGGGTCGGACGCGAAAAAGGCGGTTTTCACCAGCGGCGAATGGGCAATCGAATAGGCGATCTTGCGGCATTCCTCGGCGCTCCTGCCCTGCTCTACAGTGATCGTGATGAATTTGGTCGCGCCTTCGCCGTCGCGCACGATCGCCTGCGCCAACGCGCGTGCCAAGTCGCCCACCGCCTGTGCCAGCGCCGCATAGGCGGGGGAATCGATGTCGTTGATTTCCAGTGCGGCAGCACCGGTGGCGATCAGCATGAAGGAATCGTTGGTCGAGGTGTCGCCATCGATAGTGATGCAGTTAAAAGAAGTGTCGGCCACCTGCTTGACCAGATGATCGAGCACCGGTTGCGCGACTTTCGCATCACAGGCCAGAAAACCAAGCATGGTTGCCATGTTCGGCTTGATCATCCCGGCGCCCTTGCTGATACCGGTCAGGGTGACGGTAACGCCATCGATCACCACGCTGCGCGATGCAGCCTTCGGCTGGGTGTCGGTGGTCATGATCGCCTCGGCGGCATTGAACCAGTTGTCTTCGGTCAGGTTCGCAATCGCCTGCGGCAGGCCGGCGACAATCCGGTCGACCGGCAGCGGCTCCAGGATCACTCCGGTGGAAAATGGCAATATCTGAGTCGCGTCGCACTCCAGCAGAGCAGCCAGCGCAGCGCAACTGGCGTTGGCATCGGCCAAACCTGGCGCGCCGGTGCCGGCATTGGCGTTGCCGGTATTTATCAACAGCGCGCGAATAGGGCGACCGGATTGCGCCACTGCTGCCAGATGGGCTTTGGCGACCTGCACCGGCGCAGCGCAAAAACGATTGGTGGTAAACACACCTGCGATCGTGGCGCTCTCTGCCAACTGCAACACCAGCAAATCCTTGCGGTTGGTTTTTTTCACGCCCGCTTCGGCATGGCCGAGCAGGATGCCTGAGACGGGTTTGAGATCGGCGGCGAGCGGCAGAGGGGAGTTGACGGCCATGTTGTGAGCTCTCTAGCTTTAGACGAAAAACGTATTGTAATCGTTATGCCGCGGACGGCGATGCCGCACTGGCGGCGGCAGGCGTAGCGACCGGTGGCGCAGGAAATCGCACTGGCGCCTAGCACGTCTTTACGCCACAATGTTTGAAAAGAATGCCAATTTATCCATGCAGGAACGCATAATAGATTGTCGTCTATCAGAATAAACATGGAATCCATGCAAAGCAAAACCAGCTCCCTGAACATCGGCACCGTTGTCTCGGTGCGCGGCAGCGTAGTCGATATACGGTTTGATGATCAGCTACCGCCGATCCACACGGTCCTGCATGCAGATGATGGTCGCATCATCGTTGAGGTACTGGCCCAACGCGATGCGCGTCACGTGCGTGCTATTGCGCTAACGCCCACACAGGGCCTGGCGCGCGGCATGCCGGTGGAGGATACCGGCGGGCCGTTAAAAGCGCCTGTAGGCAAGGGCATTCTCTCTCGCATGTTCGACGTGTTCGGCAACGTCATCGACCGCCAGCCAGCGCCGTCGGACGTCGAATGGCGCTCGGTGCATCGCGCGCCGCCACCGCTGGCAGGCCGCTCCACAAAGTCCGAAATTTTTGAAACCGGCATCAAGGTCATCGATGTGCTGGTGCCGCTGGAGCGCGGCGGCAAGGCTGGGCTATTCGGCGGTGCAGGCGTGGGCAAGACCGTGCTGCTTGCCGAGATGATCCACAACATGATTGGGCATCAAGAAGGCGTGAGCATTTTTTGCGGCATTGGCGAGCGTTGCCGCGAAGGCGAAGAGCTTTACCACGACATGAAAGAAGCCGGTGTTTTGCCCAATATGGTCATGATATTCGGCCAGATGAACGAGCCGCCGGGCAGCAGGTTTCGCGTCGGCCACGCTGCGCTGACGATGGCCGAATATTTCCGCGATGATGAGCACCGCGATGTGTTGCTGCTGATCGACAATATTTTCCGTTTCATTCAAGCCGGTTCGGAAGTATCCGGCTTGATGGGTCAGATGCCGTCACGTCTGGGCTATCAGCCCACGATGGGCACCGAGCTATCCGGCCTGGAGGAACGCATCGCCAACACCGATAGCGGCGCCATCACATCGATTCAGGCAGTGTATGTGCCGGCCGATGATTTCACCGACCCGGCCGCGGTACATACGTTCTCGCATTTGTCGGCCTCGATCGTGCTCTCGCGCAAGCGGGCCAGCGAAGGTCTTTACCCGGCGATTGATCCGCTGCAATCGAGCTCCAAGATGGCCACGCCGGGCATCGTCGGTGAACGGCATTACGCCTTGGCGCAGGAAATCCGGCGCACGCTGGCGCAATACGCGGAGCTCAAGGACATCATCGCCATGCTCGGCCTGGAGCAGCTTTCGGCCGAAGACCGAAACGTGGTCGCACGCGCCCGCAGGTTGGAGCG
>JBDSCZ010000334.1:0-16136 GCA_039920865.1 Burkholderiaceae bacterium | reverse complement strand
CGTTTTCGCTTATGGATGCCCTGGCAGTGCGTATAGCGTGCGGCCAGGGCATTTAGTTTTGGTGGCTTATTTTTACGATATTGACGATTACAGGCAGTTAATTAATCATGGCTAAACATAGCAAATCCATACCTGGGCGCGGTCTGCGAGTTGCAGATCAAATTCAGCGTGATTTATCCGAAATTATTGCTTTTGAGTTAAAAGATCCGCGTGTAGGTATGATTACCATTACCGAAGTGCAGGTCACGCCCGATTATGCGCATGCGAAGATTTTTTTTACTACGCTTAACGATAGTGCTGAAGCACTAAAAAATACGCAGGAAGGTCTTGATAAAGCAGTAGGTTTCATTCGCGGGCAATTGGGACGCCGAATATCAATACACACGCTTCCGGCATTACACTTTCTGTATGACTCATCTATTTCGCGCGGTGCGGACTTGTCAAAGTTGATACAGGAGGCTAACGCTTCGCGCTCGTTGGATGTCGATGAAAACTGATATTTTCCTTATTGTGATTATTAGAAAATTGTTGTCCATAACAGTTGTTGAGCAGGTTTCAGATGGCTCATCAGTTACCATATTTTTGCATGGCTAAGAATCAAATTAGGATATTACGCCAGGCGATTGATGGTGTGTTATTGCTGGATAAGCCTGTCGGCTGGTCTAGCAATGATGCGTTAATCAAAGTCAAACGACTTTTGAACGCGAAAAAAGCCGGGCATACTGGCACTTTGGATCCTTTTGCTACTGGCTTATTGCCATTATGCTTTGGTGAAGCGACAAAATTTGCACAGGATTTGCTCGACGCTGACAAATCCTACGAGGCAATCGTACATCTGGGTATCACGACAACTACAGGGGATACCGAGGGCGAAGTTCTGGAAATGCATGCTGTCGATGTGACGCAAATCCAGATTGATGCAGCGCTATTGAAGTTTGTCGGAGAAATTGATCAGATTCCTCCAATGTATTCCGCACTTAAGCGCGATGGCAAGCCTTTGTACGAATATGCGCGCGCAGGCATAACACTTGACCGCGCAGCGCGACGGGTAAGCATTCATGCATTGGAGTGCGTTCAATACAGTGCGCCCTATCTAACCTTGCGCGTAACTTGCAGCAAGGGTACTTATATCCGTGTGTTAGGCGAAGATATCGGTGCTGAGTTGGGTTGCGGTGCGCATTTGAGAGCTTTGCGTCGTACGCAAGTAGGGGCCTTGATGCTGACGGGTGCATTGACGCTGGATCAAATGATAGAAATGCCGGAGTTGCTGCGTAGCCAGTCGCTGGCTCCTGTTGATGCATTGCTATCATCTTTTCCGGAAATATTTTTACCGGAAACGTTGTCGGCCAGATTCTTGCAGGGCCAGCGTCTGTCGCTCGCAAAAGAAGGTCTTGCCTCACCGGTTGAGCAAGGACGAGCAAGAGTTTATCGGCAGAGCGATGCGAGATTGCTCGGAACTGGCCAAATAGTGGAATTTGGGGTGCTTGCTCCTGAACGTTTGATTTCCACGCATACCACCGCTTAGTTTCATATCCGACAGCGAGGGAATGTTTTTTTATAAGCAAGCAAGGTATTGAAATACAAGGGCAATTTAATTCTGTGCATTGCAACATGTTATAATCCACGGCTAACCGAATCACACTATCACGACCATGTCAAATACAAAACGCGCAATTCGCAACATCGCCATCATCGCACACGTTGATCACGGCAAGACCACACTCGTCGACAAACTGCTCCGACAGTCCGGTACTTTCCGCGAAAACCAGCAGGTTGATGCCCGCGTGATGGACTCGAATGATATTGAAAAAGAACGCGGCATCACGATTCTGTCTAAGAATTGTGCTGTCGAATATGAAGGTACGCACATCAATATCGTCGACACTCCGGGTCATGCCGACTTTGGCGGCGAGGTTGAGCGCGTGCTGTCAATGGTGGACTCGGTTCTGCTGCTGGTAGATGCCCAAGAAGGCCCGATGCCACAGACCCGTTTCGTGACCCGCAAAGCGCTGGCGCTCGGACTCAAGCCTATCGTCGTCATCAATAAAATCGACCGTCCGGGCGCACGTCCTGACTGGGCGATTAATGCGACATTTGAGCTGTTCGACAAACTTGGCGCCACCGAAGAGCAACTCGACTTTCCGGTTGTGTTCGCGTCAGCACTGAACGGTTACGCCAGCCTAGACTCTGAAGTGCGCGAAGGTGATATGAAGCCGCTGTTCGAAGCCATCTTGCAGTATGTGCCGGCCCGTGAAGACGACCAGGATGGCCCGCTGCAGTTTCAGATCACTTCTCTCGACTATTCTTCTTACGTCGGCAAGATCGGTATCGGTCGCATTACCCGTGGCCGCATCAAAGCATTGCAAGACGTCATCGTCATGAACGGCCCTGGCTCCACCCCAATCAAGGCGCGTATCAACCAGGTTCTGAATTTCAAGGGTCTTGAGCGCGTTCTGGTGGACGAAGCAGTCGCTGGCGATATTGTGCTCATTAACGGTATCGACGAAATTGGCATCGGCAGCACGCTCTGTGCACCAGATACCCCGGATGCTATGGAGATGCTGACAGTCGATGAGCCGACCTTGACGATGAACTTTATGGTCAACAACTCGCCATTGGCCGGTCGTGAAGGTAAGTTCGTCACCAGTCGCCAGTTGCGCGAACGCCTCGATCGTGAATTAAAAGCGAACGTTGCATTACGCGTCTTGCCAACCGATGACGACACGATTTTCGAAGTGTCTGGTCGTGGCGAATTGCACCTGACAATTTTGCTCGAAAACATGCGTCGCGAAGGCTTCGAGTTGGCCGTTTCGCGTCCGCGTGTGGTCTACAAGATGGTCGATGGCGTGCGCCACGAGCCATTTGAATTGTTGTCGGTCGACGTGGAAGAAGCGAATCAAGGTGGCGTCATGGAAGAGTTGGGCCGTCGTCGCGGCGACCTGCAAAACATGGAATCGGATGCCAAAGGGCGCGTGCGTCTGGAATACCGCATCCCTGCGCGGGGCCTGATCGGCTTCCAGGGCGAATTCATGACGCTCACCCGCGGGACTGGCTTGATGAGTCACATCTTTGACGAATACGCGCCGGTAGATGCCAGCAAAGGCGAAATGACCGGCCGCCGTAATGGCGTGCTGATCTCTCAGGATGATGGCGCGGCAGTTGCCTATGCGCTGTGGAAACTGCAAGATCGTGGCCGTATGTTCGTCAGCCACAATGATCCAGTGTATGAGGGCATGATCATTGGTATCCACTCGCGCGACAATGATTTGGTAGTTAACCCGATCAAGGGCAAGCAATTGACCAACGTGCGTTCATCCGGTACCGATGAGGCTGTGCGTCTGGTGCCGCCGATTCTGATGTCACTTGAATATGCAGTTGAATTCATTGCCGATGATGAGTTGGTCGAAATCACACCGAAAAGCATTCGTTTGCGTAAGCGTTATCTGAAAGAAAACGAACGTAAGAAATCTTCGCGCACTGCTTAATAGATTTATATATTAATTGCGGATTTGGCTTTCCTCGGCACGTAAAGTGCCCAGGAAAGCTTTTTTTTTGATCGGATTTTGATCAGTATTGATAGCTGGAATAATTGGAGAACAGCATGACGGCAAACTTGTTAAGTCAATTGGTGCAGCCAGTTCACCTGATGCTGCATTTTGAACCGATGGATCAGATACATAGGGAGTTTCTGACATTGTGCGCAGCCTTGGCGGAGGCCGACCAAAGTACTTACCTGGGGCGACTCGATGCGTTGATTGCTCATACGGTGCTGCATTTTGAGCAGGAAAATCAGTGGATGCATGTGTACGATTTTCCTTCTGCCGGTTGCCATCGGCGTGAGCATGATGCGGTGTTAGGTGTGTTGCGTGATGTGCGCAAATGTACGCTGGAGGGAAATTTTGAGGTCGGCGTTCGGCTGGCGCAGGAGTTGCCGAAATGGTTTTCACATCATGTTGATACGATGGATGCATCGCTAGCAAAATTTTTGCTTGAGACCGACGCTGTGGCTACGGCTACGCCTTAATCAGTAACTGGTTGGCAATTGCGGCAGTAGCGTAAACGAGAACTCCTGATCGTGTTTGGCAGGAGTCCTTTAGCGGGTAAATTTCAGGCGGCGAGCACTTGAATACGCACATCTCCCAGGCTCACCATTTGGCCAGCGCGGATTTTGCAGGTTTTGCGTAATTCAATTTGTCCATCGACTGAAATATTGCCCTGAGCTACCAGCATTTTTCCGGCGCCACCGCTATCGCAAATCCCACTTAGTTTTAGCAATTGATTCAGTTCGACGTATTCACCAGCGAGTGTGAATGTTAGTTTTTGCACGTGTTTCCTTGTTTCGTGTTCGGACGGAAAGTATATGTCTACCTACCCAAGTGATGCCAGTTTTTACGCAAAGTCATTGCCTGCCGCTTGAATCTTTTATACGCGAAAGCCAGCAAGCAGAAAAAGACCGATTACGCACAGATAACCGACTGCCCAGACCGATGAGCGCCACAAATTGTAATCCTTCAGATAGCAGAAAGTATAGGCGATGCGCGCGGTTATGAATCCCAGCGCCAGCAGGTTGATGGCATTTTGCGGCGCACTTAGTTGTTGGGCGATGATGACGCCTGCGGCAAAGAATGGGAATGCCTCGAAATGGTTACGGTGTGCATAATCTGCGCGACGACGCTTGCCTTCGAGTTTGTCCATCCAGGCACGCGGTTCTCTATTGTCATAATCAGGACGCCCATATTTGGCGATGGCCACAGTCAAAACCGGCATCAAGCCGGCCAGAAGCACACACCAATAGGCTATAGGCATATTCTTCCTTGGCAATTTATCGGTGCCGCATGGCCCATCAGAATTTGCTGCGATAGGCTTTGAATTTTCATTAGAAGCGGGTTTCGCGTGCGGTGCGTAGGAAACTGTCCAGGATGGCAGTGCAATCAAGCAGTTCGGCGCTGCCGGTGCGATGGAATTCCGGGTGCCATTGCAGACCCACCACAAAATTGGACTTGCGGTGGCGGATTGCCTCGATGATCTGATCCTCGGTTGAGGTTGCTTCAACCACGATATCGCGCCCCAGTGTGTTGACCGCCTGATGGTGGATAGAATTTACCAGCGCCACCGGGTTATCGGCAAGTAGACCAGCCAGAAATCCCCCTTCAGTCAGTCGGATGGAGTGCGTATTGCTGTCGTAATTCTCGCTCACATGCTTAATCGCGTTCGGTACATCGGATGCAATATCCTGATGCAGCGTGCCGCCGAAGGCAACATTGATCAACTGGCAGCCACGGCAGATGCCGAGTACCGGCTTGCCGGCTTCGATAAATTCGTGCAGTAGTTCCAGTTCGTACATATCGCGGGCCCGGTCGCCATTCCATTCCGGTCGCGTGACTGCCTGTGCGTAAGACATCGGCGCGACATCGGCACCGCCTTGCAGCACCAGTCCATCCAGTTGTTTGGCGTAGTCGCGTAGCCGGATGCTGCTGTTGTGCAGCAGACTGCTGCTGTTGACGGAAGGTATCATCAGCACCATCACGTCGCGTGACATGACCCACTGTGCAATCGATTCCTCCAGGTATTGCAAGGTTTTGCTGCTCAATCCTGTGGATCCGGGCTCTGGATGAAAAATCCGCGCCGAGACGCCGATGATCAGCGTGCGCTGGTTAATGCGATGGGCGGCCTTGTGGGATAGCGCCTTGAATCTGGCCGACAACAAGCTCCAGGTTTGCGACCAGGGAGATGGCCCGGCGTCTGGTGCGGAATCCTGTTTGTTGTGTAATGGAGGGGTCTTCAAATTATCTGTATCGCTCATTTTATAAGATGCCTATTGGAATATCACCCGCCGATTCTACTGCGGTGCTGTGCGGACGCCTGATTGGTTTCGATGCCGCCAGGCTACTGCGCAGTCAGACCGTACCCACGCACTGAAATATCCCGGCTCCGTCTAAACTTATCACGTATTTGAATAAAATGCAGAGTATGTAAATAAAATGCTATTTTACGCATGAAAATAATGCGTATTTAAAAATACAATGGGTTGTATATTTCAACTTTCGGGTCAGGGCAGAAAGCGTTAAGTGCAGTTCAGAGTCGTTGCGCCTCGAAAGTATTGCAGTTGTTGAGTTGCCCGCTATCGATGCCGCGTTTGAACCAGCGTACCCGTTGCGCCGAAGTGCCGTGGGTGAAGGAATCCGGCACTACATGACCTTGCCCCTGACTTTGCAGAGTGTCGTCGCCGATCGCGCTGGCTGCATTCAGTGCGCTTTCCACATCGCCGGCCTCCAGAATGCTGCGGGCCTGGTTGGCATGGAAAGCCCAGACGCCGGCAAAGCAGTCGGCTTGCAATTCCACTTTGACCGAGATTGCGTTGGCCTGTTTTTCGGAGCCGCTAGCACGCGCTTTATCGGCCTTGTCCATGATGCCGCTGATGTGCTGCACATGATGGCCGACTTCGTGCGCAATGACGTAAGCCTGCGCGAAGTCGCTCGACACTTTGAAGCGCTCGCGCATGGTTTCAAAGAATGCCAGATCGATATACACTTTCTGGTCGCCCGGGCAATAAAACGGGCCAGATGCGGTGTCGCCGGTGCCGCAGGCAGTGGGCGTGGAGCCGGAAAACAGCACCAGTTTCGGCGGTACATAACTGGAACCGCGCTGTTGGAAAATCGGCCCCCAGGTATCTTCGGTATCAGCCAGCACGGTGGCGACGAATCTCACCATCGGGTCATTGCTCGCGGTCGGTTGCGCCGGTGCTGATTGCGATGTGTCGATCTGTCCGCCGCCGCTGAGAAGGCTGATCACGGTCATCGGGTTGATGCCGAAGAAATACGAGGCCACCAGCGCAATCGCAATGGTGCCTATGCTAATCGAGCGCCCGCCGAATCCGCCGCTGCCGCGGCGGTCTTCCACGTTGTCGCTTTCGCGATTGCCGTCCCATTTCATGTTGCGTCCTTCGTTAATCCAAGTTAAATAGGAGTGTAACGGAAGACGCGCTGCGGCATCACAGCAGCCGCGAGATCAAGGCCTTGTCGAAGCGCGCGTCAAGCGGAATGCGAACCTTGTGCGGGCTGCCTGGCGCGACGCTGATGTCGCTGCCGTCGAGGGCCTTCATGTGCTCCAGCGTCACGGTCAGGTTGCCGCTGGGGTGAATGATCTCGATCCGGTCGCCGACCGCGAAGCGGTTCTTGGCTTCCACCAGCCCCCAGCCACCTTCGACCGACAACACGTCGCCGACGTATTTGCTACGATGCGCCTTGGACACGCCTTCCATATAATTTTGGTGATCCTGCGTATGGTGGCGCTGGTAAAAGCCGTCGGTATAGCCGCGGTTGGCCAGTCCTTGCAGTTCTCCCAGCAGGTTGGTATCGAACGGGCGACCGGCAACTGCATCGTCGATCGCGCGCCGATACACCTGCGCGGTGCGTGCAACGTAATACAACGACTTGGTGCGGCCCTCGATTTTCAGGGAATTGACGCCGATCTTGACCAGCCGTTCGATATGCTCGACTGCGCGCAAATCCTTCGAGTTCATGATGTAAGTGCCGTGTTCGTCTTCCAGGATCGGCATCAGTTCGCCCGGGCGGCCGGCTTCCTCGATCAGGTAGGGCTCATTTGCTAGTGGGTGGCGTTGCATATTACCCATTTCGGAAAACGCCTGATTCGCTTCTTCCATTGCCTGCTGATAGTTCAACTTGATGGTTTCGACTGGAGTGCGAGCCAGATCGCCGGTAGCATCTTCCTCGGCATTTTCAACCTTGTAATCCCAGCGGCAGGAATTGGTGCAGGCACCCTGGTTTGGATCGCGATGGTTGAAGTAACCGGATAGCAGGCAACGGCCGGAATAGGCGATGCATAATGCACCATGCACGAATACTTCGATTTCCATCTCGGGGCAGCGTTGGCGGATTTCTTCGACTTCATCGAGCGACAGTTCACGCGACAGGATCACCCGTGTCAAACCCATTTTGTGCCAAAATTTGACGTCGGCCCAGTTCACCGCATTGGCTTGCACTGACAGGTGCACCGGCACTTCCGGCCATTTTTCGCGCACCATCATGATCAGGCCAGGGTCGGCCATGATCAGCGCATCGGGTTTCATCGCGATCACCGGCGCCATGTCGTTGATGTAAGTCTTCAGCTTGGCGTTGTGCGCAAAAATGTTGCTGGCGACAAAGAACTGCTTGCCGCGCGCATGGGCGCCGCTGATGCCGGCCTGCAATGCTTCCAGTGTCGAGAATTCATTATTGCGGGCGCGCAGGCTATAGCGCGGCTGGCCCGCATAGACGGCATCGGCGCCATAGTCGAAAGCGGTATGCATCTTGGCGAGTGAGCCGGCGGGGAGCAGCAGTTCTGGGGCGTTGGACATGGCGGCGGTGACGATCTGAATGAAAAAGCAGGGCGGAAATTATAGTGGGATTGCGCTAAAGATCGCATGATACGCATCAAGTCAACCGCAATGCAAGCTTGGTATATCTGTTGCGATAATTTTTTATTGCAGGGTATGTTAAAAAACATACTAGTTACCGCAATGTATTATTGATATAGAAATAATACATATGTATGTATGTTTTTGTTGGTCGCGGTCTTTGTTGTGTGGCTTACTGCGCTGCCTGTGTGATGGCTGCGATGCGCTCGATCAGAACTGCAGTTTTCGTGTAGCCCGAACAGATCAGATGCAGCTTTGCATCATGCTCCATCACCAGTGCCGGATAGCCCTGGATGCCCCAGCGCTGGGCTTGTGCAAAATCCTGCCGAGTTTCCGAGATGGTCGAGGCGGCGCTCAGCACGTTCAGGAATTCAGTGTTGTCGATCGGCGCAATCGGCTGTTCGGCCAAACCGTTCCGGCCGCTGGCAGCCGTCAGCGCCGACGCGCCAATTTCTGCCAGCACTTGCAGATTGGTGACATCGCGGCCTTCCGCGTAAAAAGCGCGCTGGATCGCATGAAACACGTCCAGTATCGAGCGTGAGGGTAAATCCTCGCCCAGAATGCGCGCAGTTACCACCGCCCGGCAGGCCGGTTCAGTGTCGTAGATGAAGCCCGGGCGCAACATGCTCTCGGTTGAAAACGGCAATCCACTGGCTTCTTCCACATGTTTCCAATGCGTCAGAATAGTTGCCGTCGTGGCGTTGTCCAGGATTTCGGTGTTGTAGGCGCGCAGTCCACCCGTGACGATATCGAGTTGCGTTCCAGGCAGCGCATCGAGTAGTGCATTAAGCTGCGGGCCGAAGCCATAGCACCATGAGCACATTGGGTCGGCGATATAAATCAGGTGATACATGAGGTTCCTTGGCTGCTTGCAGTGACGATGCGCCTATGGTATCAATTTAGCGCGAGCAGCGTTGCTACCCGATATTTATGCCACAATTTCAGCGGACATAATATCTTGAAAAATAGATTGATCCACAGATTGATCAATAGACTGACCAATTACAAAGGACTTGAAATGGCAAAAGTGGCATTTATTGGATTGGGCGTCATGGGTTTTCCGATGGCTGGACATCTGGCCGCACGCGGTCATGCGGTAACGGTGTTCAATCGTACTGCGACACGTGCGCAGTTATGGCTGGATAAGTATCCTGGGCGTAGCGCGGATACGCCGGCGGCGGCGGTGGAAGATGCCGAATGCGTGTTTACCTGTGTCGGCAACGACGACGATCTGTTTCAGGTGGCACTGGGTCCGGACGGTGTGCTGTCGCACATGCGCCCGGGCAGCATTTTGATCGACAACACCACATGTTCTGCCGATGCCGCGCGCAAGCTCTATCTGGAGGCCGGTAAGATGGGCATACACTTCCTGGATGCGCCGGTATCGGGCGGCCAAGTCGGCGCAGAAAATGGCAAGCTCACCGTGATGGTGGGCGGCGATGCTGAACCATTCGCGCGGGCCGAGACTATCATCGCATCCTATGCGCGCGCGGTAGTACACATGGGCATTGCCGGCTCAGGGCAACTGACCAAGATGGTGAACCAGATATGCATTGCCGGGCTGGTGCAGGCACTGGCAGAAGGCCTGGCATTCGCCAAAAACGCTGGGCTGGACGGGGAGCGCGTGATCGATGCAATCTCCCAGGGTGCCGCGCAATCGTGGCAGATGGAAAATCGGGGTAAAACCATGCTGGCTTCGAAATTCGACTTCGGCTTCGCGGTCGATTTGATGCGGAAGGATCTGGGCATTTGCATGGAAGAGGCGCAATGTAACGGCAGCACGCTGCCCGTCACCGCTTTGGTCGATCAGTATTATGCAGAAATACAAAAACGCGGTGGCGGCAAACTCGATACCTCCAGCCTGATGATGCTGGTGGCGCGCAGCTAAAATTCCTGAATGTCTTGAAAAGCACTTGCGATAAACGGATAAAAAAAGTTTGCTGGAGATGTTGGACGTAAACAAAAAACGCCAACTTGCGAAAGTTGGCGTTTTGCCGTGTGCCGGCGTTTTACATCAGGGGATCGGTGATGCCAAAAGCATACACCGCGATCATCGTTATCAGGCCCGCCATGATCAGATAGTAGATGGTAGGAATAATGGTCATCCGGATAACCTGACCTTCACGCCCGAGCAGTCCGACCGTGGCAGAAGCAGCAACCACGTTATGAATGGCGATCATGTTGCCGGCAGCTGCACCTACCGCCTGAGCGGCAACCAGCATTGCGCCGGAAATACCGATCAATTGGGCCGTATCAAACTGGAACTGCGCCAGCATCAGGTTTGATACCGTATTAGACCCGGCAATAAAAGCACCCAAAGCGCCGACCGCAGGTGCAAAGAACGGATAGATATTGCCAACACTGCTGGCCACCAGTTCGGCCATCGCCCTTGGCATCGACGGCAGGTTCGCCATATTGACGCCGGAGTTAATCAGGATACGAACCATGGGAATCGTGAAAATCAGCACAAAACCTGCACCCATCAACACGCGGGATGATTCTGATACCGCGGCCTTCAGCTCGGCAAATTTCATTCGCTGAAATAGAAAAGTTGCCAGCACCACTATTACCATGATGCCGCCCGGCAGGTACAGGAACTCGATGTTGCCGGATAAACCCTTCTCACCCAGGATGTCGGTCCAGCCCAGAACCAGATTTTTGGTAAAGAATGCTTTTACATCGGCATTCACGCGTGACAGTACCAAAAGGCCCGCCAGCAAAACGTAGGGCAGCCATGCCAGACCAACTGACATGGGCGCTTTTGCAGTCAAGGTTTCGAGTTTGATTTCGATGCTGCCCATCCAATGCACCGGCCAATCTTTGACATCAACAAAGTCCCATGTTTTCTTGGGCAGCAAAAAACCGGCTTTGGCAGCAGGCACCACGATGATCAAGCCCACCAGCGCACCGATCATTGACGGAAATTCAGGGCCGAGGAACACGCCGGCGGCCGCATACGGCAGCACAAAAGCAAGGCCGGCAAACAGCGCGAAAGGTGCTATTGCCAAACCTTCGGTCCAGGATTTATTGCGACCAAAAAAACGCGTCATCATCACGCACATGAAGAGCGGCATCAGGGTGCCGATGATGGCATGCGTAATCGCCACTTCCGAGGTAATCAAGCGGAAAAAAACTTCCCACTCCGATCCACCTGCAATTAATCGCTCACTAATTCCTGCCTTATCCAAGCCACCCGATACGCCGACGATGATCGGCGTGCCGACCGCACCAAATGAGACTGGTGTGGACTGCACCATCATCCCTAGCATCACGGCACCCAGCGCGGGGAAGCCCAGCGCAACCAGCAACGGTGCTGCGACTGCCGCTGGCGTGCCAAAGCCTGATGCACCCTCAATAAAACAGCCAAATAACCAGGCCAGAATGATGACCTGCACCCGACGATCCGTACTGATATTGGCGAAGCCGCCGCGTATCGCGGTGATCGCTCCAGAGTGTTTCAATGTATTCAGTAACAGGATGGCGCCGAAGATAATCCACAGAATGGCACCCGTGAGAATCAACCCCTGCAGGCTTGAAGCAATCACCCGGTTGAATGACATTTCCCAGGCAGAGATTCCAATCAGTGCTGCCACCAACAAAACAATCGGCATCGCGCGTTTTGCCGGCCAGTTCAGGCCGACCAGCAGCACCGCTGCCAGCACCAACGGCACAAAAGCCAAAAGAGAAAGTAAAGTTTGACTCATCCTGTATTCCTTATTTGTAATTATTTTTGATGAAGCGATCTAATTCAGCGCACTTATTTATATTGTCCATGCCAATTTAATTATGTTGCTTGCCAAAATCGTGATGCGATCACCTGCGAGTCAAACATCTTAACGCAGTATATTTCTGTCGCTACGTGAATTAGTTTCATCTGAATTGTGAATGAAAATGGTAAATACAGTCTTCAATAACTGTTGTTACGCATGCCATAGGAAAAAATTTTTCTCCTTAAACGTATTCTTCCAGTGGAAGATTTGTCATCACTTCGTAACATTAAATACATAATCGATTTACGCTTATGAATACCTGCATTTTATTTTGGCGGAGTGATTTGACGCAATTAATGCCATGCCAACGCATTGCCTGAATAACTGAAAACCATCTGGCCGACCAGCACTATACGGAAATATAAAAGCAAGCAGGCGCTGACTGAATCCCTCCGGTCTGTTGGCGCTGCTGGATTGTCATTGCTATTCTGGGTTGCAAAAAAAAAGCACTTGCGAGCAAGTGCTTTTTAAATGTTTACTGTCAAGAATTTACCGAGTGGTGCGGCACACCATGAACATTGGTGCCGATGCTATGTCGCCTCCAATGCCGGGGTTTTACAGACCCGGTTGCAGACTTTGTAACCGTTGTCATGATTGGAGTTATTGAGTTTGAACGTGAGTCAGTCCAACATCGTTATCTGGATCAATATCGTAATGGCGGCCGCAGCCGATATCGCACGCAAGATCAAGAATAATCAACACGCAATTATGCGAGCAAGGGAAGCTGATATGAGGCTCCCCTTGTGATCGAGTCAGCGCACGAAATCATGTGAAATATTTCTGCAGTCAGTTTGCACTCACCCATTGTATCCATCGTACTTTAACTGGACATCAGAACTGGCACTGTCATGTGTCGCAGGATATAGCGGGTGCCTGCGCCGCGGCTGAGGAACGGCAGCGCGATATGACCATGAGCGCCCATTACCAGCAGGTCGGATCCGAGGTCGGCGGCATTGTTGAGCAACGTGTCCATGATGCCAATGTCACTAACCACCATAATTTCCGAATGGGCATTGATGCCGTGGCATGCCAGATGGCGAACTACTTCATCGCAGCTGCGCCGAGCCTCTTCGGTAGTGATTGAGAATGATAATACTGTAGCGGTATCACAACCATCAATCAGCGGCAGCGCATCGTTGAGCGCACGGGCAGCTTCTCGTGCATTGCTCCAGGCGATCAGTGGGCGCTTACCTACTTCGTGAAAAGTGCCGACGTAAGGGAGGATCAGTACCGGGCGACCGGAATTGAGAACCACTTCCTCGACCAGATCGGCCGGCACGTAAGACTTGGCTTGTTCGTCATGCTGACCCATTATGACCAAGTCGGCATGGCGTGCCAGTTCGGTGATGTGGCCTAGCACCTCGGCTTCGCTGCCACGGTTGATGTCGTGCCATTCGGCATGCGCCAAGCCAGCCGTGGCTTTTTGGAATGCAGCCTTGTTGGCCTCGGCAGCTTCAGTATATTCGGGAGTGGGCCATATCGAAACTACGCCGATCCGTTGCGATGAGGCGAGTTGCCCAAATACGCCAATGAGTCGCGCCTGATGCTTGCGCGCCAGCGCAGCCGCCAGTTCCAGCCTTGATGCAGTACGCTTGCCTTGGTCTAGGTGAACCATCAAATTTTTCAATGACATTTTTCATGCTCCGTCGGCCAGAATAATTGTTTTCAGATAATCGCAAATGGTGATGTTTATTGGCCACTATCGAATCGCGTGAATTTGCTTCACATTAAACATTTTGATCTATTTTTCGGCTTTCGGGTATCAAATATCTGCATTGCGTCAACTTGGCTTGCGAAAATTATTTTTGATTCATGCGATGGCTCTGGTTCGGTTCAATCGGAAGTGCGCAGCGATCTGCTCTCGGGTAATTTTCGTATTTGCTGCATCTGTTTCATCCTGCCCGTTCAGCAATGTGATTGGTGTTGAAACTGTGGAAGCTTTGTTTTGGGTAAAAAAAAGAGTCATTACTAGTAAGTAATGACTCTTTAGGTATGAAGTTAAGATTTGTCAAATTTTATTTTTAATAGACAGTGCGTAACCTTTACGCAAAATTCTTTGCGACGAAATCCCAGTTGGCCAGATTCCAGAAGTTTTCGACGTATTTCGCGCGGGCATTGCGATAGTCGATGTAGTACGCGTGCTCCCAAACGTCGCAGGTCAGCAGTGGCGTGTCGGCGCTGGTCAATGGCGTTGCTGCATTCGATGTGTTGACGAGGTCGACTGAGCCGTCGGCTTTTTTCACCAGCCAAGTCCAGCCGGAACCGAAGTTACCGAGTGCGGATTTGGTGAATTCTTCCTTGAACTTGTCGAACGAACCCCATTTGGAGTTGATTGCATCAGCCAGTGCGCCGCCAGGTGCGCCGTTAGCGTTGGGCGTCAGGCAATTCCAGTAAAAAGAATGGTTCCAGACCTGCGCTGCGTTGTTGAACAGACCGCCGGACGCTTTGCGGATAATGTCTTCCAGCGTGGCGTTTTCAAACTCGGTGCCCTTGATCAAATTGTTCAGGTTGGTGACGTAAGTCTGATGATGCTTGCCATAGTGATATTCCAGAGTTTCTTTGGAGATATGTGGTTGCAATGCGTCCATCGCGTACGGTAGAGCTGGCAGGGTATGTTCCATGGTGCGTCCTTTTAGTTGTTCGTTGAGGTGAAAATCTGTTTTTTTCAGGATCGTCAATTGTATGACGGATAAGCATAGCTTGCAGGCGGCGCTTATTACGGTGATGCCAGCGATTTCAGAGTCGGCTGTACGCTGGCGATGCCGATCTGAGCGCTGCCGCGGGCCAGACGCAACGTCACAGTATCACGCGGATGCAGTGCCTTCGGGCTGCGGATGACTTGGCCCTTGGCATCGGTGACGATAGCGTAGCCGCGTTCCAGCGTGCGTTGCGGATTCAGCAATTCCAGTTGTGCACTCAGCGCCGCCAGCATTTGCCGACGTTGCGCTGCTGCGATTGCCAACTGCGTGCCGAGGCGGCGAACCTGTTCCTGCAGCACGCTGCGCCCAACTGTGGCATTGGGGCGTCTTGCGTTGAATCGGCTGACTAGCTGCGCCAGTGCAAAGCGCGCTGTGTTTAGCGGGCTGCGGGTGGCCAGGTTCAGTCGATTGCCGAGCGCTTGCAACTGCATCCGTTCGCGCGCGATGGTGGCCGTCGGGCTCTGCAACCGGTGCGACAGCCAATCCAGCGTTTGTCCGCGCTCGGAAAGTTGTCGCCGCATTGCGCGCAACAGCGCATCGGCACGCGACATGACGTCCGCCAGCCAATCGGCTCGCGGGGTGGCGGCCAGTTCGGCGGCCGCAGTCGGGGTCGGTGCGCGCAGGTCGGCGGCGAAGTCGGCGATGGTAAAGTCGGTTTCATGGCCGACACCGGCAATCACCGGCATGTTGCAATCGACGATGGCGCGCGCCACCGCTTCGTCGTTGAATGACCACAGATCCTCGATGCTGCCGCCGCCGCGGCAGACCAGTAATACATCGCAGTCGCCCCGGTTGGAGGCGAGCCGGATGGCGTCGGCGATTTTGGCGCCAGCCCCTTCGCCTTGCACTGGGGTCGGGTACAGGATTATTTCGACATGCGGGACTCGCCGTTGCAGCGTGGTCAGGATGTCGCGCAGCGCGGCAGCTTGCGGGCTGGTGACGATGCCGATGGTTTTGGCAAACACGGGCAACGGCCGTTTGCGCGCCGGGTCGAACAAGCCTTCTGCTCCCAGTTTTTCTTTCAGCCGTAAAAACGCTTCGAACAGGTTGCCGACGCCGGCGCGCCGGATCGCTTCCACATTCAACTGATAATCGCCGCGCGCCGCATACAGCGTCACCAGCGTGCGCAGTTCGACCCGGTCGCCATCCTTGGGAATGAAGTCGGCGTATTGGGCGCGGCCGCGAAACATCACCGCGCGTACTTGGGCGGCGCTATCTTTGAGCGTGAAATACCAGTGACCGGATGCGGCG
>JBDSCZ010000333.1:0-6610 GCA_039920865.1 Burkholderiaceae bacterium | reverse complement strand
AGTCAATGTGCAGCAAGGCGTCGGCCAGTTCGTCAGCCCTCATCATCTGGAAATAACGGCCGGCGACGGCAGCAAAAAAACCGTGCAGTTCAAGCAAGCGATCATCGCTGCCGGCTCTTCTGTCGTGAACCTGCCGTTCGTGCAAGGTGCCGAAAAAGCAGACCCGCGCATCGTCGACTCCACCGGCGCGCTGGAACTGCGCCAAGTGCCAAAACGGATGCTGGTGATCGGCGGCGGCATCATCGGGCTGGAAATGGCAACCGTATATTCGACACTGGGTGCGCGCATCGACGTAGTCGAAATGCTCGACGGCCTGATGCAAGGCGCAGACCGCGACATGGTCAAGGTATGGCAGAAATTCAACGAAAAACGCTTCGACAAGATCATGTTGAAGACCAAAACCGTTGGCATCGAAGCCCTGCCGGAAGGCATCAAAGTCAGCTTCGAAGCAGCAGACGCGTCCGTCACCGCGCCGGAACCGCAACTGTACGACATGGTGCTGGTGGCAGTTGGCCGCAGCCCGAACGGCAACAAGATAGCCGCAGACAAGGCCGGCGTCAGCGTCACCGACCGTGGTTTCATCAACGTCGATAGCCAGATGCGCACCAATGTGCCGCACATTTTCGCCATCGGCGACCTGGTCGGGCAACCGATGCTGGCGCACAAGGCGGTGCATGAAGCCCACGTTGCAGCAGAAGCAGCAGCTGGCGAGAAATCGCACTTCGACGCCCGCGTGATTCCGTCGGTCGCCTACACCGACCCCGAAGTGGCATGGGTCGGCATCACCGAAGATGAAGCCAAAGCCAAAGGCATCAAGCTGGAAAAAGGCCATTTCCCATGGGCTGCTTCCGGCCGTGCCGTGGCGAACGGGCGCGCCGAAGGCTTCACCAAGCTGTTGTTCGATGCCGAGACCCACCGCATCGTCGGCGGCGGCATCGTCGGCACCCACGCCGGCGACATGATCGGTGAAATTGCACTAGCCATAGAAATGGGCTCCGACGCCACCGACATCGGCAAAACCATCCACCCGCACCCAACCCTGGGCGAATCGATCGGCATGGCAGCAGAAGTGTTCGAGGGCGTCTGCACCGATTTGCCGCCGATACGGAAGAAGTAAGAAGCAAGCATCGCAGCAGTCAAGAAAAAGCCTGCCGCCGGTTCGTTCCGGCGGCAGGCTTTTTTAATGTGTTTGGCAATGCATGTTGAATAAAATAACTTGAGTATATAAAAAAACATACGATTTCACGCACGTATTAATTGGGCTGTTAAAAATACAATGCTTAGTATATTTGACATGCATTTTGCGCTTGCTGAGCACATTCACCCCGTAAATCAGCCGTTTTTACAGTGACATTGCATGTTGTTGCGTGGCAAAAAAAGTAGGCTGGGATTGCATCCCAGCCTACTGGACTGTGCGTCTTTAATGACAGAGGTGAAATTCGATCGTTAGAGAATATTCACCGTTAAAAGTAATGCCGCCCGGATGTCAGGCGCGTCGAGTATGGACAGTCAGGAAAATTTATCACGCAACATGCGGCGCAATGGTGTAGCAGGGTTTTCGTGGGGCATTGCCCCACGCCTGCGTAACGGTGTCCGCCTGCAAGCGGAGATGCGCCCTGCAAGGGCTACGCTTATTGCCGCCCTACAAGGTACGGCTTACGGTCTTGAAGCGACTAGTTCATAGCCAGCTTCGCCAGGTGTCACAACGGATATGAATAGCAACGGTTCCACCCCGTTGTTGTAGACGCCATGCACGCAGCCGGTATGTGCCAGCACAACATCACCGGCCTGAATGGAACGGGAAGCGCCAGAAGCCTCAAGCACGTACTCGCCTTGCCCAGCGAGAATCGTCCAAGTGTCCTGGCCATGAGGATGCAGGTGTGCGGCGATTAACTGTCCGGGTTTGAGATACCAGGCGACGACGACGGCTTCGGGTGACTCGGTAATGATCGAACGAATTGGTTCACCTTCCGCAGGTTGGAAAAAAGCGGCACTGGAGTAGATGCGTTCGGAATTCATGACTGGCCTTGTGAAAGTGTGCCACTAGCAGCCTGTCGGACTTAGGAATAATCGGCTGCAAAAATACCTGGACGGTCCATATTTCACCGCTTTCTTGGTCAATAGCTCGCTATTGACACTGCGAAACCGGCAAAATCTGTCCTCGCCCAGCTCTTTTTTCGCTTCGATTCCCTAATCCCGACAGACTGCCAGGGCGCATCGAGTATGCGATGGCAAATGGAGGAGTGGGGAGCATAGCATGTGACCTAACGTTCGAGGCGAGCGGCAGACAGCGGCGGCACGATTGTTGGGAAGCAAGGCCGTAACCCGCAAAAATTATGTGTAATAAGTGCAACGTATTACACCCTATACTGGGTGCGGCGCATTTTCTCGATCGGACTGCTGGCACGGAGTCAATGCACCAATGAAAAACCTGCCGCCGGTCAATCCGGCGGCAGGCTTTTTTTAATGTGTTTGGCGCTGCATATTGAATAAAATAACTTGAGTATATGGAAAAACATGCCACTTACCGCATGTATTAATTGGGGTTTTAAAAATACAATTCCTAGTATATTTAGCGTGAAGCTTGCGGTGCTGGTGCGTATTCAGCCCTCAAATCAGCCGCCTCTGTAGTCAGGTGTAGTCTACTTCCCGGTAGTGCAAGCGCGGCAGGGCCGGCGATTCAAACGGCACGGTATTCATCGGACGGGTCTCCTGTCGTTGTCTGCGGACCGAGCGCCAGCATTGCCGCACGCTAATGATTGAAACGATAGCCTTCTGCCGGCTGCGCCTGCCACAGACCATCTCCGGTGAGTGCCAGCACCTGCTTGTGATACTTCAGGATCGTGGCGCGGTGACCGACGCTGACCAGCGTCGTGTCGGTTGCCATCAGTTGCCGGTAAAGGCTTCCCTCGTTGGCAACATCGAGCGCGCTGGTGGCTTCATCGAGCATCGCGAAGCGGGGGCGAGTCAGCAGCACACGGGCGAAGGCAAGGCGCTGCTGCTCGCCGATGGACAAAACCTTTTCCCAGTTCATCTCTACATCCAGTCCGCCAAATCTTGTCGCCATGTCGGGCAGGTTCACTCGTTCCAGCAATTCCAGCAGTTCTGCATCCGCAACCAGCCGGTCCTTGTTGGGATACAGCAGCTGGCTGCGTAGCGTGCCCAGCAGCATGTAGGGCTGCTGGGGCAGGAACAGCATGTCCTCGGGTCGGGGACGAATGACGGTGCCGCTGCCGCAATACCAGAGTCCGGCGATGGTGCGCAGCAGGGAACTCTTGCCGCTGCCGCTGGTGCCGACGATCATCAGTCCTTCGCCCGGCTGGATCGCAATCGAGAGATTCCTGACCAGAATGCGTTCGCGATTGGGCGTGTGCAAGGTCACGCCCTCCAGTGCCAGCCGGGAGCCTTCGACCGACTCGATAACAGTTCCGATGCGCGTCGGGCCAGCTTGCCTGTCGTCCAGCACCTTGGAAAAGGCCTCCAGGCGATCGATCCCCGCGGCGAACCGGCTCAGGTTTTCGAAATTGTCGACAATTACTGAAATGGCGCTGAGTATCGCCGCAAAGGCCCCCGCTGCCTGAACCGCGCGGCCGACTTCAAGTTCGCCCGACAGCACCCGGGCGGCAATGATGGCGCTGGGTAAGACGATGGTCAGCATGCTGTACGCATACTGGAACAGGTTCAGAAAGAACTGGTTCCTGATGAGCTTGTTGAAGTTGTCGAATACCCCGGAAAAACGGCGTTTGACCTGCTGCAATTCCTGCTTTTCCCCGCGGTAGAAGGCAATCGATTCCGCATTCTCGCGCACCCGCACCAGGCTGAAGCGGAAATCCGCCTCACGCCGGAGTTGGCGGAAGTTCAGGCCGATCAGTGCCTTGCCATAGACAACCATCGTGATCAGCGTGCCGGCGATCGCGTAGAGCACCAGAAAATACACCAATTCCCTGGAGATCGACCAGAGTACGCTGCTAAAGGCAACCATCTGCAAAATCGACCCGATGAGTATCAGCAGGAAGAATAGCGAGCGCTGGGTGAAGGTGCTGATGTCCTCGGCGATGCGCTGGTCGGGGTTGTCGATGGCGGCATTGGCATTGAGTTCGTAGAAATGCCGGTCTCTGAAATAGCTGTCCAGGAATCGGTGCGTCAGCCAGCGCCGCCAATGGTTGCCGAGCATGTCCCGCACGTAGTAGTACAGCGCGTAGATCGGCACCGCGCCGATCAGCAGGGCCAGGCAAAACCGGATGGAAGTCCAGAAACGCGCGCCGTTGCGTGCTGCCAGCGCCGAGGTGAATTCCCCGGTCTGCTCATTGAACAGTACCGCGAATCCGGTCTGCCCTAACAACAACAAGACCAACAGGACCAGCAGGCCCCAGGCTTCCCACTTCTCTTGCATGCGCCAGTAAGGCGCCGCGATGTCCCAGAATCTTTGCCACAGGTGACGGCTGACGGTATTCATTGTCTTCTTGTAGTCTCAAGATGCAGCGGGCTCGGCTCCTGGCCGGAACTATAGCTTCCGCGGGGAAACGCAAAACTTTTTAAACAGACAGTTGAAACCGTACAGGCTCTTCTACTTTACGCCTTGGGCCTTATCAATATCCGGCTAGGCCGTTGCAGATAACATGGACACACCACCGAGGGCCGTGCATTGCGCTTCTATTGACCTTGGCCATCCGAGTGTGCCGGCTATGGACGTTAATTCAGCCAGGCATATATATGCCGGCTACTTACTCACACGTGCGCCGAGTCGTATGCTTTTACACCGGATGGCACAACTAGTTGCCGTTTCTGGGTTCAACCGTTCAGTGTCTTCATCCCTTCTGCTATGTAACGCTCACCGCTCGCCGAGCCGAACGGAAAGACCGCGTCGAGTTCAGTCAGCGTGTCTTGACTGAGTTTCAAGTCGATAGCTTTCACGTTTTCTTCCAGATAGCGGCGGCGCTTGGTGCCGGGGACCGGCACGATGTCGTCGCCTTGCGCCAGTACCCAGGCTAGTGCAAGCTGGCCCGGCGTGCAGCCGTTGCGTGCGGCGAGCTCTTTTACCTTTTCGACCAATGCCAGATTTTTGCTGAAGTTCTGGCCCTGAAAGCGCGGGCTGTGGCGGCGGTAATCATCCTCTGCAAATTGCTCCGGGCTGGTAATTGCTCCAGTCAAAAATCCGCGTCCCAATGGGCTGTACGGTACAAAGCCGATGCCGAGCTTGCGGCAGGTTGCCAGCACGCCATGTTCCGGGTCGCGGGTCCACAGCGAATATTCGCTTTGCAGCGCGGTAATCGGATGCGTCTTGTGCGCCCGTTCCAGCGTTTGCGACGATGCTTCCGAGAGGCCGATGTACCGAATTTTGCCCGCTTTTACCAGGTCGGCCAGCGCGCCGACCGTGTCTTCGATGGGCGTATTCGGGTCGATGCGATGCTGGTAATAAAGGTCGATGGTTTCGACGCCGAGGCGCTTCAGGCTGCCTTCAACCGAATGCCGGATGTACTCCGGGCTGCCATCGACGCCGCGTGCATTCGGGTTGCTGCTGTCGCGCACAATACCAAATTTGGTGGCGATGAAAACCTGCTCGCGCTTGCCCTTGATCGCTTTGCCGACCAGTTCTTCGTTGGTGTGCGGGCCGTACATGTCGGCGGTATCGAGGAAATTGACGCCGAGTTCAAGGGCGCGATGAATGGTGGCAATGGATTCGGCATCGTCGCGTTGTGCGTAGAAATCGCTCATGCCCATGCAGCCGAGGCCGATGGCGGATACGGTGGGACCGTTAGCGCCGAGTCGGCGTGTGCTTATGGGTGTGTTGATATTCGCATTCATGTGACTATTCCTTGTCAGCAGAGGGTGGGGTGGGATTGTGGGTGGCGACATCCGCATTCAGGGTCGCTTCGATGTCGCCATACAGGGCGATTTTCTGGTACATGACGGTCAGGTTGCCCTGCAATTCTGCAAGTGTGGTTTCCAGTGACAGCGTGTGCTGCTCCAGCAGCGCCTTGCGTTCCGATACGCTTTCCCTTTGATTGCCGAGCCTGCGCAGTTCGGCATAGCGCAGCATTTTCTGGACCGGCAGCCCGGTCGAGCGCAGCTTCAGCAAAAAACTTATCCACAGAATATCTTCCTCGCGGTACAGCCTGTGCTTATTGTCCTTGCGCGGGATCGGATCGATCAGGCCGATGCGTTCGTAATAGCGCAGTGTATGGACAGTCAGTCCGGTAGCCGCTGCAGCTTGCTGTATTGTCAGAGAAGTCGTCATGGGAATTAGTGTATTTGTTAAAGTGCACTCGAAGTCAAGCACGTTGGATGACATTGATGCAGGACGGCGGAAGCATCAAGTCAATACCTGTCGACAAAGCCCTGCGACGGCAACCGGGCTGTCATGGTCTTCCCATAAAATATTATTTATCGTGGAGTATGGTTAAATATTATGCTTTTCTCGCATATATTCATCGCGACTTAAAAAATACAATCAGTAGTATTTATTAATCATCCGTATCGGAATCCCCATGAATGAACGTTCCCTGATCATCGCCGCTGCCATCAATATGTTCATTGCGGTTGCTGCCGGCGCTTTCGGCGCGCACGGGCTGAAAAATATCCTGAGCGGCGACATGCTGGCGGTCTGGCA
>JBDSCZ010000332.1:0-15627 GCA_039920865.1 Burkholderiaceae bacterium | reverse complement strand
CGTATCTTTGAGCCACGCATAGGGATCAAGCCCGTTGAGCTTGGCGGTGCCGAGCAGAGATTGAATCGCGGCGGCACGTTTGCCTGCACGCCCGGACCCCCCGTAGAGCCAATTCTTTTTTCCGATTGCGATCGGCCGGATCGTGTTCTCGACGGCATGGTTATCAATGGCAAGTGGCCGCTGTCGGCATAGCGCCATATTTTCGTAAACGGTAACAACGGCAAAGCCGGCGTCGCGTTAGGGTCCTGCTTTGCTGTGACACACTCCGTCAAGGCTACTTTCAAATGCCCGCTCGGCATCCAAGTTCAAATGTCCGGTTTTAGGTTTCAGGTTTTGCGTTGTTCAGGTTTCTTCTATCGGTTCTTGAACATGCAGTCGCGCCAGCGGAAGGCCTGTTCAGGGCTCTGCATTCTTCATTTCCTCCACCATCTGCAAAACCTACGCCCTGGCACTTAATCGCTTTGTTTGCCTGATCGCCAACTTGAGGTCGTTCGCATCCAGTTTGCGCTGGGGTTTTTTGCCTATCGCCGATTTTAGCTGTACCGGGTCTTGTCTTGTATTGGTTCGCGCCGGCGCCGATCGGCCACGCCGACTATCGCGCTGTTCCTGCACGAGTTGCGCCACCTGCAGCACGTGGCCCAGCCGCTTGTTGTCGACAATTGCTCCTTGATCGACCTCTGACAGCCTGTCATGTGTACTGTAGGGCAGGGCAGCACCGTTGGCGCGCACTTCTATGTGCCCGTCCGCATACTCATAAACCTCCACATCCTTGCCCATGACGACCCGGGTTTGAGGGGTATCGCGCAGCAAATAGATGGTCTTGTCGTACTGTAGGGTAAGGCTGTTCGACACGTGGCGCGGTTCACGGACCGTAAAAATAGGATCTAGATCCTCGTCGGCGCGGATCGACCGGTTGGCATCGAAATCGTTGCGCGGCGGCTTGCCGAAGCGGCGGTTGAAATCCACAATGAAAACAGGCACATATGCATTGGCCGTCGCCATTGTGGAAATTCCCAGCAGCCGCATTTCTTTCACGAGTCGTTCTTGTAGCATGAAATTCGCTCGTTCCTATTGTTGACCCGAAACACCGCAGCCTTGTCGCTGTATAAACTGACTGGCTTGCCATGCAACTCCAGGTAGCGACGCGTCGCTTCAAAGTAGCTGAACGTCGATTCGGTATATGTGAAATGCAGGTGCATCAGCCTGCTGGTTGCATCATCGATATACACCAGCAGCGTGCACGCCGGCGCGCGGTCTTCAAACCACCGATGATCGCTGCCATCGATCTGGATCAACTCACCGACACAATGGCGCCGGTTACGCGGCTGATAAATCTTCGGCGAGCGCTGTTTGCGTGTGATCCACAACCCGCGCATTGTTTCCGTCCCCATGACGATGCCGTGGCATTCGCGCAGCTTCTCGCACGCCAGGGTTGGGCCAGGGTCAGCGTATCGGTCCCGAATGATCGTGAGCGCCAAGTTGGCTAAGCCCGGTGCGAGCAGTCGGTTGCTGGCGTGGTTACGGCTACGCGAAACGAGCCCGGCCGCGCCTTCATTCCGGTATCGGGTCACTAGGCGCTGAATTTGTCGCGTCGTCAGATTTAATCGCTGCGCGGCCTGCATTGGCTTCAGATTGCCGTCGACTACAGCCTGGACCGTTTTAAGCAGGTCGATCTCACGCATGCTCATCGTAATGGTCTCGATTCCAGTCATGGCGCAACTCCGATAAAAAGGAGCTGCCAGCATGGTTTAATTTACAGAAATCCGCATTTCTAGCTGGGAAATGCGACATTTCAACTTAGCCAAATGAGGACATTACAACTTTGCCGTTACACTAGAATTCGCATAATTTATATTATGTTAAATATAAAAAAGAGTATTTATATTTGAATATGCCGTATGTCATCATCAAGTAAAAACTAATCACCCACCTTTTCGTCTATGCTTGGTTGCCCTGCTCCATATTTCACAAATAATAGTAATCCGCCCGCCATCGCCAAGTTTTTCATGAATTGAATCATTTGCATCCGGTCGTCAAAATTCGTGTGGGCGATCAGTGCTGCTGCTATGGTGAATAGCGCCAAAATGGCAGCTGCCCATCGTGCCTTGAATCCAAATAGCAAGGCAAGTCCGCCACCAAATTCAATGAGTATGACGAGCGGGAGCACCACACTGCTCATCGGTATGCCGAGCGAAGAAAAGTATCCGGCAGTAGCGCTATAGCCGGCAATCTTGCCAAAGCCAGATATGATGAAAATTTGTGCCATCAGCAGTCGCGCAGCTATATTCAATGGTTTATTCATAATTTTTTTATTTGGCCTATTTATTGGGCTATTGCAGCCCATTTATGATGTGCATACCTGCGGCTTTTCTAAGTCTGCAGGAATATATATGCAATCCTTACCGCTGCCAGCGCACTCGCAATAGATACTCTGCCTTGTTGTAATGAAAATCCAAATCACCCTTATATGCATGGTGCAAAGCCTCACAGATATCGAATGCCAAATGAATATCTGTGGTTGTGATCCGCAGATTGCCATTGGTCTCTTCGATTGACATGATCCTCTGCAATGGGTGCTCGGATTTTTCGCGTGCCTCGACATTACGAATGAGGCTGCGTACTTCGTCGTTATGCAATTGCATGGATAATTTTTCAGATTCATCTCTATACCAAAAATCGAAAAAAGCATGCATCACCATGATGAACAATATCGCGCAGCACGCAGAATGACAGATTGACCGGCATCAAAATTACAGCGGTTTGAGGCATATCAAATTCATGGATGGGTTGCTTCAGGTAGGATTTTCAGGATGGTTCAGGAATGACTGAATTTTTAGAAATGAAGATCATAATATTTGCCAATCTGTAGTTTAGAACATGAAAAAGGTCGCCATGATCTTGTTTTCTCCTAATGAGATCACTCTTGAATCGAAAGTTGCATTTCTACGCCAGCCGACAAGTTTTCCTGAGTCGACGCATCACGTGGAGGCAATTGAGACCCATATGTCATGGGTTTTTTTGACGAATGGCTACGCTTATAAACTGAAAAAACCGGTGCATTACGATGCCCTCGATTTTCGAACAATTGCGGCGCGGCGCCATTATTGCGAAGAAGAAGTCAGGTTGAACCGGCGCCTTGCCGATTCGGTATATCTGGGCGTGGTATCGCTTACTGTCGACCAGATTGGGCATCTTCAATTCGACGGTTGCGGCGTGGCCATCGATTTTCTGGTGAAAATGCGACGCCTACCTGCCCAGCACATGCTTGATTATGCGATCAAAGACGGTACGGCGCAGCCAGAGGATATTGGCAAAATCGCAGCGCTGCTCAGCGATTTTTACCGTGCTCTGACCCCTGTTTCGATAGACCCTGCCGCTTACCGCAATCGGTTTCTTGTTGCTATCCACCGCAACTTGCGGGAGTTGAGTGCAACTTGCTATCAACTGCAGGTTGAAACGGTGGAACAAGTTTGCACGGCACAACATGCCGCCCTGCAGCAGATGTCCGGATGGTTCAATCAGCGCGTGCAGGCGGGCAGGATTATCGAGGGTCATGGCGATTTGCGGCCCGAGCATATTTGTCTTCGGCCGGATCTGGTGATCATCGACTGTCTCGAATTTTCGCCTGAAATGCGGCAAGTCGATGCGGTCGACGAGCTCGGTTTCCTGGCCCTTGAATGTGAACGGCTTGGTGCAGGCGCGCTTGGGGTCATGCTCATCGAGGATTACGAAAGAATCTCAGGCGACAGGCCGGATCCAGCACTGATACATTTTTACCAGAGCTACCGGGCTTGCAAACGTGCCACTATTGCGATCCGGCATCTTGATGAAGAAAAATTTCGTCATTCGGCCGAGTGGCCGCGCCGCGCCATCGAATACCTGCGGCTGGCAGAACGGCACATACAGCAATGCACCAAAAGCGTACAGTCGCACATTCACTAGGATAGGTAGGGGCCACTCTTTCCTTGGCCGTGTCAGGATTCCAGCAATTCGGTGATCGACCCGCCATTGTGTATTCTATTAATCGCTTCGGCAAACAGCGATGCGCTGGAGAGTACGGTCAACTTTGCCTTTACCGGTCCATCATCGAGTCGGAAAGATGGCACAGTATCAGTGACGGCGATCGAATCCAGCTGTTTTTCTGCCAAAATCGCTGCGGCGCCTCCCAGGAACAGGCCATGCGACGCTGCCGCAATTACCTTGGTCGCACCGAGCGCATGGCATCCTGCTGCAGTGCGGGCAATCGTGGTTCCGGTGCTGATCAGGTCGTCGATGATGATCGCGCATTTTCCCTTTATCTCGCCAACGATCATTTCGCCGCTGACGATGCCTTGGCTGCGATGCTTTTCCGCGAATGCTGCAGCGACCGGTTTGCCTAACGCATTGGACAGCGATTGCCTGAAATGATCTGCCCGTTTGATCGCCCCCGAGTCCGGGGCAACCACCACCACGTCATGGTCTTGCAGCAATGGCGCGAAATATCGGACAAACAGCATGTTTGCTTCAAGATGCTCGGTCCTGCACCGGAATGCATTTTGAAATGCCGCCAAGTTATGGACGTCGAGCGTCACCACGCAATCAACACCGACCGCTTCGAACAGTGCCGCCATATAACGGGTCGTGACCGGGTCGCGCGGCTGGGTTTTTCGGTCCTTGCGCGAATAACCGAGGTAGGGAACGATGGCGGTAACCTGTGCGGCAGCTGCGTCTTTTAGCGCGCCAATGAAGAAAAGTAGACGGCATAACTTGTCGCCAACGCTCTGCTGATGGTCGGCATGCAGCGACTCAATGACAAACACATCCTTGCCACGCACGCTGATCAGGGGCCGCGTCTTGTACTCATTATCTTCAAACTCTCTTTCTTCATGACGGCTCAGGCCAATACCGAGATGCCGGCTCACCTGCTCGCCGAATTCACGGCTGCTACTCAACGCAAACAGCATCAGTTCTTTGTCCATAGTCAAATTCCTGATGGCCAATCGTTGAACGGGAAAGGCATATCTTCCGTAACGAAAGTAAGAAAGCCGGCAATTTGCTGGATGTAGCGTCCCAAGCTACGGCTAAATTCTAACAATCGCGCATTGGGCGACCCGTTCGTTAACGAAAATATAAATTGCAGGAGCGCAATTATGAATAACAGCGTTCCGGACAACTGGTACACCAAAGCCATAAGCAACATGAACAATCCCCGTATCCAGATGCTGCGCCTGGGCGTCGTAATTATGGGATTCTGACTCATCGAATGTCCTTTGAAAATATGCGTCATTCTGAATTTATTCAAATTTATTCATTAACCGCCCTGCCCGCCCAGCTTCCCCAGCCTGACTAGCCATTTTTTTTGCTGTCACTGGCGTCAAATTGCCGGCCATGCCGATTAAGGTTGCGCTTACGGGGGCAATACCCACAAAGCCAAGAATGTTGCGCTCAAGCGACTTTATGCTGTGTGCTCTGTTGGCGCTGACTGATATTGACCCATCCGGGTGGCCCTGAATTAATAGAATGCGCTTGCCCATAATCCGCTATTTTGAAGATTCGGTTCCTGAATGCTGCCAGATTCGTGGCCTGATACTTTGCGCAGTCGCAAGGCGATCCGTAGCACTGCGGATGCATTTGTTGAATGTCGAGCTGCCACAAGCCACACTGGATCAATGAAGGTAAAATGCGGAAAAATGGTCGAATTCGATAGCGCACAACAAATTTCCTGAGTCGAAAAAGTCATCGCAAGTGGCTCACTAATTCCATTAGACAATAATCGGGCTGATGCCAAATGAAGCCAATTTCAAACATTGCTTTTTATTGTTGCGGCATACGGATGCAGGATGCTGCGGGGGAAAACCCCTTATGCGGCGATGTCTACGCAAAATTATTCATGGATGAATACGGACGGGGTCTTTGCGATAAATTCGCGGAAGAAACTATTTGTAGTGCCAGCATGATTGTCAGGCACCGGATAATCGATGATATTTTGCGGCAGATGCTGGATTCCAGTCCCGATCTGTGCATCGTAATCATTGGTGCAGGCTTTGATAGTCGGCCCTATCGATTGGCAGGAGGCAACTGGTTTGAACTGGATGAGCCGCAATTGATGGCATTCAAAAATGAACGATTGCCAATTTCTGAATGCGCAAATCCGCTGCAACGTATTCCAATAGATTTTTGCACGGATTCACTGCGAGAAAAACTCTCCGCCATCGCGCATTCTTATACTGGGGAAATAGTATTCATTCTGGAAGGGATCTTTATTTATCTGGACAAAAATGAAATCGGAAAAATGCTTGAAATACTCCATAGCGTATTTCCAAAACATCAACTCATTTGCGATCTGGTGAATCGCCAGATGGTCGAATGCTACGGGCAAAGACTGCAGGAAATCATTATGGAAATCGGGGCCTCATTCAAGGCAGTCGATCATCCTGAATCGATATTCCTGACAAACGGTTATCGAGTCAAAAAAACGATTTCCATCCTGGAGGTATCTGCAGAACTCGGGATAAACAAAACGCCAAAATTTATTTTGAAATATTTTTGCAATGGGGAAATTAAGGGTAATTCCGTGTATGTGCTGGAAAAGCACGATCCGTATGATGATTTAGCGTTCTGAGGCTCGGTTGATCGCAACCGGTATCCGTGTTCTACCGAAATGCCCGGCCCGCTCTGCAAAACGTCCTGCCACCGCAGCGCCGCAGTCGGGGCAGTGGCCGTCTTCGGTCAGCCGATACTGCTCGATCCTATACCAATCGCGCACAATCAGCGGCGCACGGCAATCCGGGCAGAAAGTGGTATCGCCCTGCTGATGGTGGACGTTGCCGGTATACACATAGTGCAACCCTTGTTGCAAGGCGATTTCCCGCGCGCGCACCAGCGTGGCCGGCGGCGTGGCAGGGATATCCGCCATCTTGTAATCCGGATGGAAGGCTGAAAAGTGCAGCGGCACATCGGCACCCAGTTCGCGCCGGATCCACTTGCTCATGACGTCGAGTTCCTGATCGGAGTCGTTCTTGCCGGGAATCAGCAGCGTGGTGATCTCGAACCAGACATTGGTTTCGTGCTTCAGGTGACGCAGGGTATCGAGTACCGGCTGCAAGTGCGAACTGGTGATCCTGGCGTAGAAGTCGTCGCTGAATGCCTTCAGATCGACGTTGGCAGCATCCATTTTTGCGTAGAAATCGCGCCGGGCCTGATCGTGCATGTAGCCCGCAGTCACCGCTACCGTTTTGATGCCGCGCGCATGACAGGCATCGGCCACATCCATCGCATATTCGGCAAAGATGACCGGATCGTTATAGGTGAACGCCACGCTCTTGCAGCCGGACTGTAGGGCTGCGGCAGCAATCGCTTCCGGTGAGGCCTGGTCCATCAGGCTGTCCATATCCCTGGATTTGCTGATATCCCAGTTCTGGCAGAATTTGCATGCCAGATTGCAGCCGGCGGTGCCGAACGACAGCACGCTGCTGCCCGGATAAAAGTGATTGAGCGGCTTTTTTTCGATCGGGTCGATGCAGAATCCGGAAGATCGCCCGTAGGTGGTGAGGATCATTTGCTGACCTTCGCGCATGCGCACAAAGCAGGCGCCGCGCTGCCCTTCATGCAGCCGGCAATCGCGTGGACACAGGTCGCACTGGATGCGGCCATCTTCCAAAAAATGCCAGTAGCGGGCTGGATAGCTGGAATTTTCCATCATGTATCCCGTGTTTTTTTCCTTGTGTTTCAATGCCATAAGCTTGACTACAAGCGCCAGACTCAAGCGAGTTTTAGACTTCAGTTACTTAGACTTCCGTTAATTTGAATGCGTCCACGCTTAAAATATACTGTGCAATGTATTTATACATGCCGCAATATAAATATGCGGGAAATGGCATGTTTAAGTGCATACCCCGCTATTTTTCCTTCCATTTCTGCGCCGTATAGCGGCTGATCCTGATCCCTTCAGCCCAGAAATCCGGTGGAACGCCAGCCTTGCGCTTTAATTCCGACATGAATTCAACCGCCACCGGCAACTGTTCCCATACCTGCGGTAAAAACATGCTGCGGTAACACTTGAATTCAAATAAGACACCGTGTATCCCGGGCTGCAATTGTGCTAGCGCGTCTGCTTCGCAAGAAAATGTCAGGGTTTGCAGTGTTGATAATAATGACACTTCTATTTCGATATGGTTCAGCTCGGTTGCGCTCAACGGCGGGAAGCGCGGGTCGCGCAAAGCTGCTGCCTCGGCGTTGGCCTTGACGTCTTCCAAAAGTGTGCGATGCGCCTGCAGCGTGCCGATGCATCCCCGCAGCTGGCGCTCTTGCGTCAGCGTGACGAAGCATGCGCGCTGCTGCTGAAGCCAGTCTGCGTCTTCGTCGGCTATCGCGGCATTTCCCAAGGCCGTGGAAATGGCACAACGGGCAATAGGCAGCAGTATCTTTCCGGTGTTTTCGGCGATTTCAGGCATTATCAGGTTCCTCCGTAAAAACAAACGAAGCGTAACCGACCACCCGTTCCCGGTTGCCAGTGGTGTCGCCCGAGTTGCACAGACCAAGCAGTTCTGGCTGCAACTGGTGACGGTGCGCGGCCAGCAGCAAGCCATTGACCGGCGTGCCGCCGCAGGCTTGTTCATGCGTAAGTGAATTTTCCAGCTGCAAAATGCGGCGTACGGTTTCCCGATCGACTGCCTGTGCGGTGCGATAAGGCAGGAAGTGCGACAGATCAGAACTGATCACGATTACGGTTTCCGGTCCGCCCCATAGCGCCTCCAGAACCTGGGCCACTTCAGGCGGCGTGGCATCGCCCACCGCCAGCGGCACCAGCGTGAAATCATCCAGAACCGTCTGCAGGAACGGCAACTGCACTTCCAGAGAATGCTCCAGAGCATGTGCAGCCGGACTGATGGTGACTTGACGCATACCGGCAATCGATGCGATGGCGCAGGCATCGAGCGCAATTTCGCCCAGCGGCGTGGCAAAGACGTCGGCTCCGGGCAGTGCCAGTCCGCGTACCGGCACCCGATGCACCGGCCCCAGCAAGATCACACGGCTGATTGCTGCACGACCAGCCGCCAGCTGCGCATAAGCGAGCGCTGCGGTCGGGCCGGAATAGCGATATCCGGCATGCGGCACGACGATTGCTTTAGGGTAAGCGCCGGGAACAACCGGCTTTACCGCTTTCAGCATCGTGTCCAGATCGTTTGCCAAAACGTGTTTTTGTGCCGGATAGAAGGTGCCGGCGACGGCGGGCTTACGCATTGTTTGCACGACGATCTCCCATCAATGTCGAATTGAATACAACATCAATACAAGATCGAAAATGCGGACGACGCTTACATTATCAAGCCCGAATTACTCCGGCCTGGGCGCACGCATCAAACAATTCTTCACAGACACATGCAGGCGTGGGAGCTTCAACCGAAGCCACCACGAAGCGCGGATTCCGGCTTTGCGCGATCCCGTACTTTTATGCTGCGTTTGCTTTTTCTGACTCGCTACCGTTACTCAAACGGCGCTTCAGGCGACGGTCGCGGGCATTGCCCCATTCGCTGTTGCCGGATTCGGAGACATGTGCCATTTCACCGGCGCGATTTACGCTGTAATCCTTGAACACGACCATCTCGTCGAGATAGACGTCGGGCGAGATGCGGGTGTATTCGAACAACACGCTGCGAATGATTTCCGCTCCGGCGCAGATGTGGCTGCCGTGTCCGATCCAGGTCGGGCCGACGATATGGCAGCCGGCCTCGATATGGCAGCCGGAACCGATGTACACCGGCCCCTCGATGACGGTATCTTCCCAATCGATCTGGGTATTCAGGCCGACCCAGACTCCTTCGGCGATCTGGAGACCGGGTACATCCATTTGTGCCACCTCGCCCAACAGTACGCTCTGCGATACGGTCCAGAAGTCAGTCACGCTGCCGATGTCGATCCAGTTATACGAGCGTTTCTGCGCATAAAATTGCAGCCCTTGTTCCACCATCAGCGGGAACAAGTCGGTGCCAATGTCGAATACCGTGTCGGCAGGAATCAGGTTCAGCACTTCTGGCTCGAAGATATAGATGCCGGTACTGGCAAAGTTCGAGCGCGCCTCTTCCTGTTTCGGTTTTTCCTGGAACGAAAGGACTTTGCCATCCTCGTCGGTGACCACTACGCCGTAATCGGACACCTTGTCCCACGGCACTTCCTTGGTGATGACACTGGCCAAGGCGCCCTTGCGCTTATGCTCGAACAACGCCGATTTCAGGTCCAGGTCGATCAATGCATCGCCGCACAGGACGATGGTCGTTTCATCGAAGAAACCGCCGAATTCCTGAATCTTCTTCATGCCGCCGGCAGAGCCGATCGGTTGCGGCACCACCTCGCCTTCGTCATTGGTGTAGCCTTCAAACGAATAGCCGATCTGGACGCCGAACTGGTCACCTTCGCCGAAGTATTCTTCGATTTTCTCGTGCAAGTAACTCACGTTGACCATGATGTCGCGAATGCCGAACTTGGCAAGATGCTCGACCAGATAGGCCATCACAGGCTTGCCCAGGATCGGGATCATCGGTTTAGGTAAATCGTAGGTCAGGGGTCGCACTCGTGTGCCCTTGCCTGCTGCGAGAATCATCGCTTTCATTTTATTTCCTTATCTCAATAAAATAATATGCAAAACCTGCATCGGCAGGCGAACAACAGATTTGTTCGTTGCGCATTATTAATGGTTTAATTACGCATTACTGCGGCCCGCGGTCATTTTCTCCCAGCGCCACGCATCTGCGATGATGGAATCGAGTTCGGCATGTTGCGGCTGCCAGCCCAATTCACGGCGCGCCTTGGAAGCATCGGCCACCAACCTGGCCGGATCGCCTGCGCGCCGCTCTGCATCGACCACCTTGATGCTTGTACCTGTTATCCGTTGCGCGGCATCGATCACCTGCTGCACCGAAAATCCTGCCCCATTGCCCAGATTGAAACAGGCACTTTCTCCACCTGCTCGGAGCATGTTCAGTGCCAGCAAATGGGCCGAACACAAGTCGACTATATGAATGTAATCGCGGATACAAGTTCCGTCAGGCGTGTCGTAATCGCGGCCATACACCGCGATATGCGGGCGTCGACCGGATGCTGCTTGCAGCACCAAGGGGATCAGATGGGTTTCAGGTTGATGCCTCTCGCCCAGCAAACCGGCAGGATCGGCACCGGCCGCATTGAAATAGCGCAGGCAGACAGTACGCAACCCAAAAGCAAGGTCGTAATCGGCCAGCATCTGCTCCACCATCCACTTCGAGCGTCCGTACGGATTCAGCGGCCGCATCGGGTGCCGTTCATCGATAGGCACATATTCCGGCTCGCCAAAAATGGCGGCAGTCGACGAGAAAATGAAACGTTTCACGCCATGTTCAACCATTGCATCCAGCAGGTTTACGGTATTGGAAAAATTGTTGCGGTAATATTTATCGGGCAATTTCACCGACTCGCCTACCTGTATGAAAGATGCGAAATGCATTACCGCCTCGGGCTGATGCAGCATAAATACATTATCAAGAGCAACCCTGTCGGCAAGATCGCCTTCGACAAACGCGCCACCCAATACTGCATCCCGGAAGCCACCCGAAAGGTTGTCGAAAGTAATGACCTGATGCCCTTCGGCAAGCAGCATTTGCACCATATGAGAACCGATATACCCTGCTCCGCCCACCACCAATACTTTCATAAGCAACCTTTTTCAATTTGTGCACACAGTGCGTACTGCCAGCATCACAGCCGGACTCTTATTTGTGCGCCGCTGCACCGCTGGAACGGTATTTATGACAATGCAAAAGAAACCGGACAATATCCACCGTGTAGCGGCGCAATAGGCGGCGCGGTTCCAGGCATAGCCGATAAAACCATTCTAGACGGAGTTTTTGCATCAGAACAGGAGCCCGTGACTTGTCGCCGGCCCAGAAGTCGAACAATGCGCCGACACCGATCACGACACCGGCATTGAGTACCTGGCGATTGTCCAGAATCCATTTTTCCTGAATCGGATTGCCGAGCGCCACCAACACAACATCGGGATTGCTTCGATTGATTGCTTTGAGTAATTTTTGATTTTTCTTGATATCTTCATAGCCATCGCTGACGCCGACAATTTTCTGTCCTAATTGATGGCGGGCATAATCCGCTGCTTTTTGCAAAACATCAGGCTTGCCGCCCAGCAGGAAGACGCGTAGCGGCGTCTCAGATCGCTTGAATAAATACGGCGTGAAATCAGTGCCATTCAAATTTTCCTGAAAACGGCTCCTTTGCATGAGCAAAGCAGCAATATCCATTCCCACGCCATCATTGACAACGATTACCGAGTCGTCGCGCATCCGGTGCAACTGGCTTCTGCATTGCACAATGAAATTTGTGTTCGCAAAAAAAAGCGATACCTTATTTCTGATTTGCAACGCAATCAATAGATGTTGCGCTAGAACCTGCGAGGTAGTCTGGGTAACGGAAAAACCGGCAATTTGAATAGGTTTTCTGGATTGCATGATCTGCTTTCGTTCCTGTAGATGTTCCGTGGGATGGATAGGCCGTTGGGACGGCAATTGATCGTTTTCTGCTTAAAACGGTCACACAACTCAAGCGCCAGTCGGTCGTATTGTCCCGACTTGAGCGATCAAGCTCACGACGCTTTCACGTAGCACACGCAGGAAAGTGTTGGTTTTGTTAGGCAAAAAGGCACAACGATTTTTATAAATGCAAATACGTTTGCTTGCTGCAGACGACATTGATAATTGCAAACCGTTGCTGGGTTCCCAGCCTTCTATACAAGGTTAGTCGCGCAACCACACCATGGTCTGTGTGATACCGCACATAGATCGACGCGTTGAATTACATCAGGAGCAAAGATAATCGTTTGATATTTTTCGGATTTAGACAAGCGATTATTGGTATGAATAAACTATTCCCTGATTTTTTAACATCGCATCGTCCTCAAGCTTCTTGAAGACTAAAAAGTAGAGGAAATTGAATTTCAATGGTTCAACATTGATACATTTCATTACACATTGCTATGCGCGAGAAGGCGGTAAACTGTCCTGTCTCACGCAAGAAACGAAAAAGCATGAAGCCTGCCTGAAATACCTATTCCTTATAAAAACAAGGAGTATTGCAATTTTCATGCCTTTTTACGCTTATATTAATTGCGACAAAAAATATACACATATATGTATATTTTAAGAATCGCTGTCAGCGCCGCCCGATCGCGAAATATTCAATGCCGTGACTGCGAACTTGCGATGGGTTATACAAGTTTCGGCCGTCGAAGATCGCAGGCGTTTTCAATGCAGCCTTGATGGCATTGAAATCAGGCACCCGGAACTCCTTCCACTCGGTAACGATCGTTAACGCATCCGCATTCTGCAAGGCTGCCATTGGCGAGTCGGCATACACAAGTCGTGGATCGTCACCAAAAATGCGTTTTGATTCCTGCATTGCCACCGGATCGTAAGCGGTCACCGTTGCGCCCATTTGCCACAGGCCCTGGATTACGACACGGCTGGAAGCTGCCCGCATGTCATCGGTATTGGGCTTGAAGGCCAATCCCCACAGCGCAAAATTCTTGCCACGCAGATCGCTGCCAAAGCGCGTCCTGATTTTATGCAGCAGCAAATGCTTCTGCGCCTCATTGGCCTCTTCAACCGCTTGCAATACCTTCAGTCCTGAATCGTTTTCATCCGCGGTACGGATCAAAGCCTGTACATCTTTCGGGAAACACGAGCCGCCGTAGCCGCAGCCAGGGTATAAAAAATGGAATCCGATCCGCGGATCCGAGCCGATGCCGATCCGGATTTGCTCGATGTCGGCGCCCAGCTTATCGGCCAGATTGGCCAGTTCGTTCATGAACGAGATGCGGGTTGCCAGCATTGCATTGGCTGCGTATTTGGTCAGTTCGGCTGAGCGCACGTCCATCACGATGACGCGATCGTGATTGCGGATGAACGGTGCATACAATTCGCGCATCAGCGCAATTGCCCGCTCATCTTCGGCGCCGATGACCACTCTATCGGGACGCATGAAATCCTCTACCGCAGCCCCTTCCTTGAGGAATTCCGGATTCGATACGACGGAGAACGACAGATCGACATTACGTGTGGCAAGCTCGTCCTGCATCGCTGCCTTGACCTTGTCAGCGGTGCCGACTGGAACCGTGGATTTATCAATGACCACCTTATAATCAGTCATATACCTGCCGATATTACGGGCAGCGGCAGTGACGTATTGCAAGTCGGCAGAACCGTCTTCATCGGGCGGGGTGCCGACCGCAATGAACTGCAGTATGCCGAACGCGACACTTTCCTCGATGCTGGTAGTAAACCGCAGGCGACCGGTTGCAACATTACGCCGCACCATATCCAGCAAGCCGGGTTCATGGATCGGGATATTGCCTTCGTTTAAAATCCTGATCTTGTTTTCATCCAGGTCCAGGCACAGCACTTCATTGCCCATTTCAGCCAGGCAGGTGCCCGTAACCAATCCTACATAGCCGGTGCCGACGACAGTTATTTTCATATTTTTATTCCATTTCGGTAAGTTAATCTATAAGCAATATTGGAGCGATCGCAATCTTAAGGTTTGCCGTAGTCTTTTGGCAAAAATTGCAACTGATCCCACGGGAAGCCATTCAGGATCGAGTTGGAACGGCTACCCTTGAACAGCGCCGGATAGGGATCCGGCCTTCCCATTGCGGTGTAGGACTTCGGATTTTGCGCCCGGATCGAGATCGCACCGGCTTTGTCCCAAACGACGAAACCATACTTTTGTGCCGCCTTGGCAATAGTTTTGCCGACTGGATGCATGTTGAGCTCCTCCACATTGACGTCCGGATTGAGCCGAAAGCGCGAACCCTCCGGAATCCGGTTAGCTTGTTTTGTCGGGTTGTAGCCATCTGACCGATGTGCAGGCCAAGACTTGACTGTGAAATGCTCCGCCTCCACCAGTGAAATGCCGATCACATGGCGGATCTCGCCACGCTGTAATTCTTCTGCTGTGATTTGGCCGCCGATGAAAGGCAAGCTGGTCCCGGTGGTGCCGTAATGCTTGGGAAAGACGCCATCACTTTTGGAGGCTTTGGTCAAGCGCCCACCCCAGCATGCCTGCCACTGGCCATCGACTTTGCGGGCTTGCCAGAATTCCCACAGCGTGTCAGTCGCAGGCTGATAGATCGCCATTTCCTTGTCAGTCCCATCCGCCGGTTCGGCATGCGTAGGAATCGGAACTGCCGCCCATTGCTGCGCCAGATCCTTGTCCTTGAATTTCTTTTTTTGACAATCCCATTCGCTGACCTGCGTCACAGGGGCATTTGCATCGACCACGAACACAGGACTCGCAAAAGCCTTGGTGTTAATGTTGACGTTGCCGTAAAAGGATTTTTTTTGCCGCAGGAAATCGTTGACAAACGCAGCCGAATTGGCATGCAACGGCACCTCTTTCGGGATCGGAACATACCAGAAACTATCGGGCGCGAACACTGAATCGGTAAACAATGGCTGTTTGGCGCTGACATTGGCAGAGGATGCCAGTAACACCGCAGCAACGACTGTCAATTGACATAGGGTGGAAAGAACCGAAGGCATGACGGCAGTGGTGGATTCATGGTGATTCACATGGTGATTCGATTGCATAATTATTCTCCTTGTTTCA
>JBDSCZ010000331.1:0-19877 GCA_039920865.1 Burkholderiaceae bacterium | reverse complement strand
CCGTGCTGTTTCATGTAGGCCTTGGCGCCGTTCGTGATCTGCATGCCGAAATCGGCAAAGGTACCGCTCATCGGGGCCAGCACGCCGATCTTGATCGTGTTGTTTGCCGCAACGACCTGGCCGGCTGGCGGTAGCTGGCGCCGGTCTCGACCAAGGGCAAGCCGACCACGCCGTACTGGTCGCGCAGGCTGATCCAGTCCAAGCCAACCCCGGTGCACAGATGGTGGGTTGCGGCATCGAACCAGCGGTAGTAGTTGGGATAAAAAACGATGTTGGCCGGGTCGCAATCGCCGAATTGGACCGTCAGGCGATAGATCGAATAGCGGGTGCCGGATTGCCTTTTGGTTTCAAAGCCGGCTGCGGCGGCAGCGTCGGGAAAAAACAGCGATGGTTTCAAATCGACCTCCGTTACCGTTGGCGCAGCAGAGAAAATACGCGCTCTGCCGGCGCCGTTGTCGCCCACAGATAAGCAATAAAATGCAATGCTACGGCCTGCAATGCAATATATTTCATCAACGATAACACAGTTTAATTGTTTGATGTCAAATCAAATATGCGTATGTTTTCGACTTAATCAAAACAAATTGTTGATCACGATGGGACGCCTGAATTGATTTGCAACAACATGATTTTCGACTCTGTGTTAGTCTGCGTCCCTTGCCGCGCTCGTCCTTCGCTCGTCCTTTTCAATCAGCCTTCATTCCTAACCGGCCATCCATGACAAGCACATCCTCTACGCTCGACCTGGGCGGCCTCCCAGACCTGGTTGGCTATCATCTGCGTATGGCGCAGGTGATGGTTTTCAGGGACTTCGACAGTGAACTGTCGGACCTCGACATCACTCCCGCCATTTTCGGCGTGCTGGAAATCCTGCGCCGTAATAATGGGCTGACCCAGACCCGTCTGGCGCTGGCAATCGGGCTCGACCGCTCTTCGCTGGTGCCGTTGCTCGATAAGCTGCAAAAACGCAACGTGGTGGAACGGGAAGCCTCGACCAAGGACCGGCGCAGCAATCACCTGCACCTGACTAGCGCGGGCGAGCAACTGCTGGGCGAAGCCGAGAGAAGGGTCAGGCTGCACGAAAAGCGCATCCTGGCGCGCCTGACAAAAAGCGAGACGCGGCAGCTGATCCAGCTGCTGATGAAACTGGCGAAAAACGACGGTTGACCGGCTTTAGGTGCCCGGCAGTCATGGCGGGTTGCTGCTGAAACTCCTGAATATTGCGGCTATTCCTGAACGCGTATTTCTGCCACGGTGGAACGCTGGTTCGGCAGCATTGCACGCTCCTGGCAGTCGCGATATACGCGCACGACGCTGACCAGATTGGCCATCAGAAGTAGCATCGCCGCGCCAAAGATTAACGCCGCCGGATAGGCAAACAGCGCCGGCCACAGCGCGGCGGCAACCAGCAGACCAATCGACGCCAGATGCAACCGCAGCTGCCGGCGCTGCGCTTTTTCGGGCAGGATCGCTTTCATGTTCGGCATCCGCATGCCGCTCGCGGGCAACGCCTGCAGGTGAAACCAGGTCAGGAACGGCATGATCTTATACAGCATGCCACTGATGAACGAGACTGCGGCACCGCCGATAACCAGCACGCCCAGCAACACATCCGACTGCGCGAACGCGAGTGCCGGAAGCTGGCGTGACAGCCACAGCAACGCCGCCAGTAGCAGGAAAATCATGCCGGCGCGCCAGAATTCGAGCGTGACATCGGGCAGGCGGCGCCGGCGGCGCTTCTGCAGCTTAAGCGTGACGACGGCGAACACGCCGAACGCGGCGACCAGCAGGCAGACGCTGGCCACGCGCAGCCATGCCCAAGTTCCGGCGCCCTGCCAATGCGCCAACGACCACAACGCCAGCATGATAAAGGCGCCGACGGTCAGGCCGCGCGTCAGCCAGCGCGGATAATTCGGTGTCATCTGGAACATCGGCACGATCTGGTAGGCGACCCCGGCTACCAGCAAGCCGGTCCAGCCGACCAGTCCCCAGGCCGGGTGCAGGTCGCGCAACGACTGGCTAGCCAAAGGCACGCTCCAGCCGTGGCTGTAGCCGAGCGTCAGGCCAAGCACCAGCGTGATGCCGAACGCAATACTGGCCAGCCACATCGCGACGATGGTGGCGCTCGGATTGCGCACGCGCGACAACGTCAGCAGCATGCTGCCGAAAAACACGGCCAGCCCGGTTCCGAGCAGAACTACCGCCGATTGCAGCAGCTGCGGCAGAGCAAGCAGGAAGCCACCCGCCAGCAGCAGCGTGCCGAGCACCAGCAGCGGATGGACGAGCGCCGCCACCAGCCTCGGTCGCGGCACCGGCGCGCCGGCCAGCACCGGCAGCATCTGCATCATCGCGCCGGCCATTACCATCGTCATGAAGCCGAGCGTGATCAGGTGGGTGGCCGCCAGCGTCGCCGCCGACCAGCGCGAGGCGAACAGGTCCGGCCCCTGCCACAGCATCACGGCCGCAGCCAGCAGGCCGAACAGCGGCGCGCTCAGGAAAAAACGGAACGGCACCGAGATCGGCGGCGCCTGCTGCAAATTGAGACCGGCATGCACTATTCTTACCCTTTGCGCTGACAGATTGCGGATTAGTTTTGCGGCTACGCGCCGATTTGTTTCAGCAGCGCCGGCGTTTCTGCGGCTAGATGCTGGTCCATCATTCGGTACAGCATTTGCTCTTCCTTCATGTTGTGCTGCTGCATCAGCATCAGCAAGGTTTCGGACAGGCCGAGGTAGTCGTCGCTATCCTTCGCAGCCAGCGCCTTGAGCATGTCGTCGAAGATCTTCTCCATCTGCCTGTGTTCGGAGCGCATCACGAACGTCGGGCCATTGTCCATCCCGGTTTTAGTGTCAAAAGCCGGGAACAGCACTTCTTCCTCGATCGTGAAATGGTGCTTCATCGCCGCCAGAAACGCGTTGAAATCGCTGCTGCCCTTGGCCCAGTCGCCGTTGCCGACATGCTCCTCGGCGCCGGCAAACAGTTCGTCGCAGGCATGGTGATTACTGGTCATGAAGTCACTGATATTGTCCATTTGAGTTCCTCTGGTTTTTCTGAAAAATCGATAACGACCGGCACTGCCGGGATTTATCACGTAAAAATATACTATGATGTGTATTTGTAAAATGCAAGCAACTAAAACCGCAATATGCTATGTTTTCTATGATACTCCCATAAAAATCTATCAGTGACAGCCGCTCCGCACCGGTTCTGCGCCATCGGTGTCCCTGCGCGCCAGCCAGAATACTGACTTGCCTTGGCCTCCGGCCTCCCGCTTCGGCGCCGCATCCGGATTGGCGAGTGCCGCGATGCGGGCGCGGCGGATCGCGGCGGTTAGCTTGTCCGGATCGGTTTCAGTGCCGCTTTCGATGATGGTGTCGAAGATCCGCTTGAAATGCGCGACGCCGGTCTGGCGGGTGTCGCCGTAGCCCTTGACCAGCCGCGCGCATTCGGCGATTTCGAATGCCAGATCGAGGTCCTGCACCGCAAAGCCGAGCCGCTTGAGCGCGCCCAGCCAGCGTTCGATCAGCGCCTGTTCGGCCTGGTAACGCGAGGTGCCACGGCGCCAGCGCTTCAGGCCGCTGACCGCGCGCAGCATCAGGAAGCCCGACAGCGTGCTGGTCTTCAGGCGCACCGCCCTTGATAACGATTTTTCACGGCCGGGCTTTTTTTGCGCCCAGTCACGCAGTCGCTGCGCCAGCGCCGGCGGCAGCAGCGAGCAGATTTCATCGAGACCCGGCTTCAGGTATTCGGTCAGTTGCAGCAGTTCGTCCGGTTTGGCGCCGGATTCAGTCCGTATCCGCGCAAAACGGCCGGCACGGGTTTTCAGGTCGGCGACCCGGATCACGTCTTCATAACTCATCCACAACGCCAACTGGCGCCCGGTTTCGCAGGTCAGCCGGTAGCCGTTGGCAGCGCCGCCGGCTTCGCGGTCGAGTGCCAGCACCGGTTCCAGCCGGTCCAGATACAGCGTCGCATAGGCCGGGTCCTGGTAATCGGTCAGGCGAGCGACGCCGGCATCGAGCAGCGCGAAAGTTTCTGGTGGAAAGACCCGGTGCACGCGCTCGGCCGGCTGTTGCGGCAGCGCTGTCGCAGCTGCGACGGCGGGCGCTGCGGTGCCGGCAGCTTGTGCAAAACCGGCGGCGAAACCGCGCAGGCTGGCATCAGCGCCCTTGCCGGTGGCGCGGATCGCCTGCTCGCAGGCTTCACGCGGCAGTGGCAGCGCGCCAGAGCCGGCCATCGCCCCGAACAACACGGAGTTGATTATGGTGCCGCTTTGCTGCGCCAGTTGCGCCATGTCGAACAGCAGCGCGCGCTTGGCAAGTTGCGGCAGCGCGGCCAGCAGCTTGCCGCTGTCGATGCGGCCGTCGCCGGGAATCACTTTTTCGACCACTGCATACACGCGATGGATAGAGCCGACCAGCGTGGTGCAGTCGGCGCTGACATAGCCGTTTTCCAGTGCCCGTCCGGCTTCGATCAATTCGGATGCCGCCATCAGGTCGACCGCGCCCGGGGTCGGCGTCAGCGCCATCACCGGCACTCTTCCGCCGAGCTGGTCGTGCGGCAGCGGATAGATTTCAACGTAATAGGTGGTGGCGCCGGTGCGTTGCGAGACGCCGGGAATCGAGGTGCTTTGCACCGGCAAATCGCAGGCGCTGGCGGCTGCGACCAGCCAGTCGGCCAGCATGCCACCGCCCTCGCCGCCGAGTGCGGCAATCAGGATGGTGACTGGCCGCGCTGGCAGTGCTTCAGTTGACTGGATCAGGCTCAAGTGGGCATTCATGCGTTTTCTCCGGCAGTGCTGCGTTGCAGGCGACCAATCACGCCGCGCCGCAGGCGGTCGAGTGTACGGTCAAGCCAACCTGGATTGCGGATGATCTCGGCCTGATAGAACGACGGGCAGAGTGTGGCGGCATGCGCAACTTCGCCGCAGGTGCCACAGCCAACGCAACTGTTGTTGACGGTGGTAACCGGGTCGGTGCGCAGCGGATCGGGATTATCCTTGAGCGTCAGCGACGGGCAACCGGACAACCGGATGCACGAGCGGTCGCCGCTGCAGAGGTCTGCATCGACGCCGAAACGGCTGCGCGTTACCTGCTGCCCTGCCGCCATTTGCTGGGCGTTTTCAACCCGTACGCGACGCTGTTTTTCGAGTTGGCATTCGCCGTCGGCGATAATCACTTTCAAGCCCAGCTGCGGCGTAGTCAGTGCTTCGTGCAGTGTCGCCTGCATCGCGCCGACCTCGAAGCTGGTCACGGTGCGCACCCATTGCACTCCCATGCTATTCAGCACGCTCTTGATGCCGATGGTAGTGGTGCCGGGCGCGATGCCGTTGCGGCTCGATGGAATCTGCTGCGCCCCGGTGGCCGAGCTGTAGCCGTTCTGCAGGATGATCAGCACGCTGTCGTCATTTTGGAATACCGCATTCGCGATGCCGCTGGTCAAGCCCTGATGCCAGAAGCCGCCGTCGCCCATGATGCTGACGACGCGCTTGCTGAACATCGGCGCCACTGCGCTGGACGAAGCCAGCCCGAGCCCGTAACCGACCACCGTGTTGCCGAGGTTGAAAGGCGCCAGCGTCGAAAAGGTATGGCAGCCGATGTCGGCGCTAATGTGGATTTTGCCGACCTCCTTTTCCACCAGTTTCAATGCTGAAAATACTGGCCGCTCCGGGCAGCCGACGCAAAAACCGGGAGGCCGCGGCGGCACCGGCTGTCCCAGCAGCTCGGCTGCTTGTTTCCTGGTCTCGCTGATGGTATCGGCCGGCTGCGCCAGCACTGCCTGATCGACGCCATCCGGCATCGACAGTTGCAGGAACTGGGTCAGGCCGCGCAGCACCACTTCGCCGGTGTATTCGCCAGCCATCGGCAACACTTCCTTGCCGATCACGAAGGTATTGTTGTTGTCGGCACGGCGCAGCGCCGCATTGATTGCGTCTTCAATGAAATTCGGCTGGCCTTCTTCGAGCACCAGCACTGCGCGCTTGCCGGAGCAAAAGCGGGTGATTTCGTCCGGCAGCAATGGATAGGTGACATTGAGTACATACAGCGGGATCGACGACACGCCGAACGCATCGGCCAGGCCGAGCTGCTGCAGCGAGCGCAGCACCGTGTTGTACAGGCCGCCTTGCAGGATCAGGCCGACTTCGCGCTGGCTGCCATCGAAAAATTCGTTCAGCTTTTGCTCGCGGATGAATTTCAGCGCTGCCGGCAGGCGGGCCTCGACCTTGTGCTTTTCCTGTTCGAAGTTCGATGGCGGCAGCGGGATCACGCCGAAATCGAAGACCGGCTGCTTGAGTTGATTTTTGCGTGAAAACTTCGGCGCCCGATTGTCCTTGCAGACGAAGCTGCCGTGCAGGTGGCAGGCGCGAATTCGCAATTGCAGCATCACCGGCGTATTACTGGCTTCCGATAGCTGGAAACCCTGCTCGACCATATCGACTATCGTCTGCAGATTCGGTCGCGGGTCGAGCAGCCAGATTTGCGACTTCATCGCAACCGCGTGGCTGCGTTCCTGGATGATCGAGGCGCCTTCGCCGTAATCCTCGCCCAGCACGATCAGTGCGCCACCCTTGACGCCGGCCGACGCGACGTTCGACAGCGCGTCGGAGGCGACATTGGTGCCAACGATCGACTTCCAGCTGACTGCGCCGCGCAGCGGATAACTGATCGAGGCGGCCAGCGCCGCCGCCGCGCCAGCCTCGTTGGCAGCGGGTTCGAAATGGACTCCGAGTTCATCCAGGATCTCGCTGGCGTCGCCCAGCACGTCCAGCAGGTGCGATATCGGCGCGCCCTGGTAACCGCTGATGTAGCTGACGCCCGATTGCAACAGCGCCTTGGCAACTGCGAGGATGCCTTCGCCGTGGAACACCTGGCCTTGGCCCAGCGTTAATGCCGCCACTTCCTGCTTGAACGTCTTTTCCATTGCAATACCCTTCACCTTTCGTGCATCGCACGAACCACAAATCACTTACTCCAGGCGCATGTTGCCGCTACCAACAGCGAATTGTAACATGCATTATATTTCTATACAGTATAGCGCATACAATAAATAATGCATTATATTTCTATTATATATATTTTAACCAGGCGGTACCGCGATGTGGGTGGGTGAAATTAAGCGCTCGGTACTTCAGTGTGGCAAGGTACTAACGTGAATCATGACTTGCGGAAAAATCATCGGCAGGGTGCGCACGCCCCTGCCGATGATTTTTGCGGCCTTATTCGCCATTCAATCAGGCTTTTGCCAACCCCTTGATGAAGCCTACGTTGCGTTCCAGCGAAGCCTGGATATGCGCGACCTGATCGGGTTCCAGATGACGGTACTTGCCGAGCACTTCAAGGTATTCGACCAGCGGCAACGGCTGATCCAGCGGACGGCTCAGTTGCAGGCCGTCGCGCGGATTGAATTCCCACAGCATCACGAAGTTGGTTTCGACCGCCTTGCGCGCGACCTCGATATTTGCCTGCGACGGAAAGCGCCAGCCGGTGGTGCACGGCGAATAGATATGCAGGTAGGCAAAACCGGTTTCCGCCGCCGCGATCGCCTTGTCCAGCTTTTCGTACAGGTCTTCCATGAACGCGGTCGACGCTGTCGCCACGTACGCGCAGTTGTGCATCATCATCAGCACCGGCATGTTCTTGGCGTCCTGCGTCTTGCCCTTGCCATGCTCGCCGACCGGCGTGGTGGTGGTCCAGGCGCCGAACGGGGTGCAGCTGGAACGCTGCATGCCGGTATTCATGTAGCCCTCGTTATCGACGCAGATGAACAGGATCTGCTCACCGCGCTCGGCTGCGCCGGACAGCGACTGGAAGCCGACGTCGGAAGCGCCGCCGTCGCCGGCCAGCGCCATCGCGGTTACCTTGCGTCCCTGGCGCTTGTAGTGGCGCTTGATGCCGGTCAGCATCGAGGCGGTATTCGTCAGCAGCGGGTGAAACACCGGCACCTTGGTGCCGGTCAGTCCGTTGTAGCCGACCGAACCCATGCCAGGGATGCAGCCGGGCGGCGTCGCCAGCACGGTGTTGGAGCCGACCCGGCGCAGCGTATGGCGCATGATCAGTTCGGTGTTGCAGCCTTGGCAGCCGGCCAGTCCCGGCACGAACAGGTCTTCCAGCGCGCCGACCTCGTTGTAGATGCGCGACGTGGTCAGGTATTTCAGTGCGCCGGTGGGGCAGACCTTGACGCAGGCCGGGTCGCCGTCGCAGGTGTCGCACTTGACCACGTGCCCGGCGTCCTGATTGTGGACTATGCCGCCGTAGCTGCAGCCGACCGTGCACAACAGGCAGTTCACGCATTTTTCGCCATCCCAGCCGATCACGCCGCTGGCCTCATCCCTGGTCAGTGCGCCGGCCGGGCAATTGGAAACGCATTTCGGATCGCCGCACTGCCGGCACAGCGCCAGCCCGTAGCCGCCAACATCGTCGGCAACGATCTGGATGCGTGAATTGTCAAGGAAATTGCTGGCGTCGCAGCTGCCGCCCTTGACCTCGGCGCAGGCGGTCATGCAGGCATTGCAGCCGTCGCACAGGTCGGCCTTGAACGCAATCGTATTGTAGGCAGTTCCCATCTGTTATCTCCAGGTGTTCGACATCAGGCTGCGCGCAGTGCGCTGCGGCTCGGCCAGAAATTTTTCGCGCAGCGGCGTCAGGTCGATCCGGCGCAGGATCAGCTGCCACATCACGCCCGGATCGAACCCTACGTTGATACCGAAAATGCCGGTCAGGCAGCCGTCCTTCATCACGATCTTCAGGTAGCTGTTGCGGCCCGCATCGACTTCCAGCCGAGCAACCTCGCCTTCGCTCTGGCTGCCGACCGAGACCGCCTGCTGGCCGAAGAAGCTGTAGGTATTCAGCGGCACGCCGCCGGGGTAATGTTTCAGTGCCGGATCGCCGGCCATCGCCATGCCGGCGATCTTGCCCTGCTCGACCGCGTCGGGCAGGATGCCATTGATGATCTTGGCACCGGCATCGAAGAAGCCGCGCGCCTGCGCTACATCGCCGGCGGCCCAGATATTGTCAATCGTGCTGCGCATCGTGTCGTCGACCAGAATGCCGCGCTCGGTGGCGATGCCGGCTCCGGCCAGAAAATCGATCACCGGCGCCACCCCGGTCGATACCAGAAGCAGGTCGGCCGCCAGCTCGGTGCCGTCGGCCAGCGTCACCTGGACGCCCCTCTTTTCGCTCTTACTGTTCGGATTAGGCGCCAGCCGCACCACTTTGTTGCCCATCATCAAACGCACGCCCTTGGCGGCAAACACGCTCTCGATGATGGCGGTAGCGTCGCGGTCGAAATAGCCGGCCAGCACGGTCGACTGCATCTCGACCACGGTCACCTGGACCCCGGCCTTGGCCAGATTCTCGGCCGCGTGCATGCCGACCAGGCCGGCGCCGAGTACGATCGCCTGCCGGGTTCCGGCCACCGCCTGCTGCAGCCGCACCGCATCGTCGAGGCTGCGCAGCACATGGTAATCGACACTCTCGAGTCCCGGCACCGGCGGCAGCTGCGGCGCTGCGCCGGTCGCCAGTAATAGTTTCCGGTAGCCGATTTCAGCACCGTTGCTCAGCAGCGCCCGGTTGTCGCTGGCGCTGATCGCGCTCACCGCCGTCCCCTGCAGATAATCGACCTGGTGCTGCGAAAAATAGGCATCGTCGCGCAGGAACACGCGCTGCGGGTCGGAACGGCCCGATACCACGTACGGCAGCACGGTCGGCGAATACGGCAGTGCATCGTCCTTCGACACCACCGTCACGCTGCCGGCCTGGTCGTGCATCCGGATCGCCTGCACCGCGGCCAGCGCCGCATGGCTGGCGCCGACTATCAAATATTCAGTTTGCTGCATGGCACCGCTCCTAATCATGTTCATTCATCCACACGGTATCGCCCGGCGCGCCGCCGTTGGCCATTGCCGCGGTGCGCTCGATCACGCGGCTGAAGTGGTCGGTCGTCAGATCGGCGCCGGCCAGCCCGCCGATGAAGCTCATCGCCGGGATTTTCACCGGCGCGTGGTACAGCGCACCGAGCATTTCCTGATACAAGGGGCCGCAATTCCAGCCGAAGCTGACCGAGCGATCGACCACGCCGACCGCCTTCACGCTGCCCAGCGCGCGTACCATCGCCTGCACCGGGAACGGCCGGAAGGTCTTGACCTTCAGCAGGCCGACCCGCTGGCCGCGATCGCGCGCTTCATCCACCGCATCCTTGGCGGCACCGGTCATCGAGCCGATCGTGACCAGCGCGTAGTCGGCGTCGTCCATCCGGTACGACTCGACCAGCGGCGCATGATGGCGGCCGAAGCGCTGCCCCCATTCGGCGTGGACATCTTCGATAATTTTTAATGAATTCTGCATACCGCCGCATTGACCCTTGCGGTAGCGCACGAACAGCGACGGCCCGGGGCCGCCGGCACCGCCGGTCAGCGGGTCGATTGCCATCGGCCGCTCGGGGTCGAGCGCGGCGTGCCAGTTGACATCGCGGGTGCCGAGAAACGCGGACACCTCGGTCTGGTCCGGCAGCTCGACCCGGGTCGCGCCGTACGACAGGTAATTGCCGTCGTGGCAGACATTGACCGGCAGCATCACATCGTGGTGTTCGGCGATCTTGTACGCCATGATCGTGGTATCGAGCACTTCCTGCACCGTCTCGCAATACATCTGGACCCAGCCGACTTCGCGCACTGACATCGCATCCTGATGACCGCCCCAGACGCTCTGCGGCGTCAGCGTGTCGCGCGTGACGATCGTCATCACCAGCGGCATGCGCATGCCGGGAGTGCGCATGTACGGCTCGAACATGAACGCCAGCCCGGGTCCGCAGGTGGCAGTGTAGGTGCGGGCGCCGGCCAGCGCGGCGCCGTGCAGCACCGATAGCACCGAATGCTCGCCTTCGACATCGACGATCTCCGCATCCAGTTTGCCGTCGGCGGCGAATTTTGCCAGGTATTCGACCAGCGACGACTGCGGCGTGATCGGGTAGATCGCCACCATGTCGACATTCGACAGCGCCACCGCCAGCGCCGCAGCTTCATTGCCGTCGCAAACAGCAAATGCCGGCTTGGGTTTCAATACTGCACTCATGCGACCTCCTCGATTCGATTACCCGTACCGCAGGTGCGCATGAAGCTCCCCTCTCCCGTTTCGGGAGAGGGGCTGGAGATGAGGGCGAGGCTAGACAAGGTTTTCATGCCACCTCCTCGATCATGCTGATGGCGCCATGCGGACACTCTTGCATGCAGATACCGCAGCCCTTGCAGGTAGCAAGGTCGAAATCGAACCAAGCGGCTTTTTCGACCACGCACTGCACCGGGCAATACAGCCAGCACACTGCGCACTTGACGCACTTGTCGCGGTCGACCACCGGCCGCATGCTGCGCCAGTCGCCGGGCAGCATTGGGTTCAGTTTGGTGGCAATCGGACACAGGTCGCCGGGAATGGTCGAGGCGTCGAACATCGGCTTGGATTGCTGGCTCATGCCAACCGATTTTCGCGCCATAGGCGCCGCGACGCTCCCCTCGCCCTCTGAAAGAGGGGGTGGGGGTGAGGGAGTCCGTAGTTTCATGCGGCAGCCTTTCTTTCTATCGGGTGCACCGTAGTCTCGTTGTAACCGCACTGCAGCGCCTCCATGTTCTGGCGCAGGCCGGCGTCACGAAAATCGGAATCCTGCACCGCCTGCTGCAACGCGTCGAGCGAGACGAAGCCGGTCGTCTTCGCGAATGCGCCAAGCATGATGGTGTTGGTGATCGAGCGCTTGAAGATCGCGAGCGCGATCGATACCGCGTCGCACAAACCGACGCTTTCGACCTGCGCCGGAAACTGCAATTCGGCCAGCGGCTTGGCGGTGGTTTGCACCCACACCGCATGATCGCGGATGCCGTCGAAAATATTGGCGGCGCGGCCGACCGTCGGGTCGATGCACAGCACGCAATTCGGATGATAGATATTGGTCATCTGCCGGATCGGCCGTTCATCGAAGCGCAGGAAGCTCGACACCGGCGCACCGCGCCGCTCGAAACCGAACGACGGAATCGCGATCACGTGCTTGCCCTCCAGCACCAGTGCGGTCGCCAGGATGCCGCCCGCCATCACTGCGCCCTGCCCGCCACGACCATGTATGCGAATTTCGACCATTTCTACCCCTTGGTTGGTTGCTTCGGCAATGCTTTACTAGGATTTGTTCCAGCCCGGTTGGGATGGCAGGCCGCTGCCCGGACCTGCACCGCCGCGCACCGGTACGTGTGGCAGCGCATAGCCCTGGTTATAGCCGGCGCGCACGATCAGCGTGTACTTGAACAGCCAGCCGCCGACCATCGCGATCAGGCCCGCCAGTGCGGTGAGCCACTGCGCCGCCGCCAGCGTCGGCTGCAGCAGTAGCAGTAGCAGCAGCAGCACTGGAGCAAGCGCCCAATGGCCAATTTTGATGAAAGGCAATTCGAGCCGATCGAGCACCGCCAGCGCCTGTTGCGGCGCGCCATGCGCAGCCAGATTCTTGCGGTAGGCGCGCCACAGCAGCGCCCGCAGCAGCAGCAAGACCAGCAGCGCCGCCAGCAACCAGGTCATATGCGGCGAACCGGCCAACGCCGTCAACAGCGCCAGCATTCCGGCGCCTTCGGTCAGGCCGGTCACGACGATCAGCGGCACCACCAGTCTCTGGCGCCAGGCCGGGATCCCTTTGGCCGCGTTCAGCAAGCGCGCCTGACAATATAGAAACAGCATTGCCAGCAGCGCGCCAAGCCAGAGTGCAACCGCGCTGCCGGTCGCCAGCGCGATCAGGCCGGAGCCGAACAGCAACGGCGCCAGCAGCGATTCGCGTGTCATCCACGAGGTCCGTACATGCCGCATCACATTCATCGAACGCCACGGCCGGCCAATTTCGAGCCAGACGCAAAACAACCCGAGCGCGATCAGCGCCAGCGCAATCACGACCGGCGCTGCATGCGGCAATCCTGCGGCAGAGGAAATGGCGGCAAACACCAGCAGCCCGCTGCCGGTGCCACCTCCGATGAAATTACCGGCGGCACGCCAGTCCCAGTTGGTCTGATGCTGCGGCCTGCTTTGGTTGCCTGCGCTCATATCTTGTCCCAGAGGTAATACATGCCGGGGTCGGTGCCAAGTTCCTCGTGCATGCGGAATTGCTTGTTTTCGCGCAGCAACTGCGAGACGTTGCTGTCCGGATCGTCGCGGTCGCCGAACGCAAGGGCACTGGCGATGCATGAATTGACGCAGGCTGGCGTGACCTCCGGATCGACGCCCGGCTTCAGCCCATTTTCTGCCGCTGCATCGATGCGGTCGACGCAGAACGTGCACTTGGTCGCGACATTGATCCGTTTCGGGTCGGCGCGTGCCGCTTCCGACGCGCTGGCGCTGTCGTTGTAGGCAAAGTGGTCGCGATGCACGATCTGGCGCGCCTGGTACGGACAGGCGACCGCGCAATAGCCGCAGCCGATGCAGACGTCGTAATCGATGGTGACCAGACCATCGGCACGCTTCTTGGTCGCTTGCGATGGACACACCTCAACGCACGGCGGTTCGCTGCAATGCATGCAGCCGACCGGCACGAAGCTGCGGTTGACATCCGGATATTCGCCGCTTTCAAAATCCAGCACCTTGCGCCATTGGACCCCGGGCGGCGTCGCATTCGCATGCCGACATGCTGCCGTGCAAGTCTGGCAGCCGACGCAACGCCGCAGATCAACCACCATCACATAGCGTGTCATGTCATCACCTTCAAGTTATCGTGCTGCGAGAGTCATGCTGCCGGCTGCAGTGCCTGGCTTGCGGCCTGTGCCGCCTTGGCGGCCACCTTGGCGCGCAGCTTGTCGACCTGAATCACGAAGCGGCCGTGTTCGCCGCGACTGATCTCTTCGGAGCCATCGCGTGCGATCAGCAGGAAACTGACCTTGCGCCCCTCCACCGCAGCGACCGTGACCGTGATCTCGACTTCCATCCCAAGCAGGGTCGCGCCGGCATGCGTGATGTTGATGCCGGTGCCGACCGAATCCTCGCCGGCGTCGCAGAAGTCGAGCAGAAACTCGCGGCAGGCGACCTCGAAATCGCGCACCAGTTCCGGCGTCGCATACACACGCAACTGTTCGCCCAGAAAATCAACGGTACGCGGTTTGTCGATCGTGATGCGCCGTGTCGCGGTTAATCCCGCCTGCAATGTGTCTTTCATTTTCGTCTCCGGATTTATGATTCAAATTTTCACTACTAATCTTAAATTTCGTATCAAGTTTAGGATGGCAAATGATGGATGTCAATACAAAATTTCAGCAATTACATTTAGTGCAAGCGATCCGAATCGATGCACGGGAAAGAAAAGCGAGAACCGGTTGATGCCAACGCTTCTTCAAAGCCCGCATTAAAGCGACATTTCGCGTGCGATGCAACACTGGCCGCTCGCAGCAGCCTCCACTGCCGCTCAAAATAATCCAGAAAACTTATATAAATACTGTTTGATATAAAACTAAATTTACCGCATAATGCACCGCATCTTCCACCAAATCGCGGCTGCCGCCACTTCAGCGCAGCGCGCCACTAGCAAGGATGACGGTCATGCAAACACAAGCAGCAACCAGCGGCGGCACGCAGCAGCGCCCGGTCGAAGCACTCGACAGCGTCGTGATTCGTTTCGCCGGCGATTCCGGCGACGGCATGCAATTGACCGGCAACGGTTTTTCGATGGCGGTGGCCAAGGCCGGCCACGATTTCGCCACGCATCCGGACTATCCGTCCGAAATCCGGGCACCGACCGGCACCCTGTTCGGTGTCTCCGGTTATCAGATCCAGTACGCGACGCACCAAGTGTTTACCTGCGGCGACGCACCCGATGTGCTGGTCGCAATGAACCCGGCGGCTTTGAAAACCAACCTGTCCGATCTGAGGCACGGCGGCACCATCATCGCCAACACCGGCGCATTTAGCGACGCCAACCTGGCCAAAGCTGGCTACTCCGGCAACCCGCTGCAAGACGGCAGCCTGGATAACTACACGCTGCACCGGATCGACATCACTACGCTGACCGCCCGTGCACTGGCCGAATCGGGCCTGAGCAAAAAAGAGATCGGGCTATGCAAGAATTATTTCGCGCTAGGCCTGATGCTGTGCCTGTACAGTCGGCCGCTGGAAAATGAAATCGAGGAAATCGATAAGAAATTCGCCAAAAAGCCGCAGTTTGCCGCCGCCAACATCAACGCGCTGCGGGCCGGCTATGCGTATGCGGAGGCGACCGAAATGTTTGCCACCACCTATCAGGTACGCCATCCGCAGGCGCGTCCCGGCAAGTACCGCAGCATCACCGGCAACCAGGCCGCCGCGCTCGGTTGCGTGGCCGCCTCCGAACTATCGAACACGCCGCTGTTTCTGGGCTCATACCCGATCACGCCGGCCACCGACATCCTGCACGCGCTGGCCGCATTGAAACATTTCAACGTCACCACGTTCCAGGCCGAAGACGAAATTGCCGGTATCTGCTCGACCATCGGCGCAGTCTACGGCGGCGCGCTGGGGCTGACCACCACCTCCGGCCCTGGTATGGCACTGAAGGGTGAAGCACTCGGGTTGGCGGTAATGCTGGAGTTGCCATTGGTGGTGATCAACGTGCAGCGCGCTGGACCGTCGACCGGCTTGCCGACCAAGATCGAACAATCCGACCTGCTGCAAGCGCTGTACGGCCGCAACGGCGAATGCCCGCTGCCGGTAATCGCTGCCAGTTCACCGGCCGACTGCTTCGACTGCGCGCTCGAAGCATTCCGCATCGCAGTCAAATACATGACGCCGGTGATCATGCTGTCCGACGGCGGCATCGGCAACGCCGCTGAACCGTGGCTGATTCCGGAAGTGGCCGATCTGGCGCCGTTGGCAGTGCATTACCACACCGAGCCCGACGGCTTCCAGCCGTATGCGCGCGATGCCAATCTGGCGCGGCCGTGGGTCAAGCCCGGAACAAAGGGCATGGAACACCGTATCGGCGGCCTGGAAAAGGACTTCTTGAGCGGAGCCATCTCGCACGACCCGATCAATCACCAGCGCATGGTTGACGTGCGCGCGGCCAAGGTGGCCGGGATTGCACAAGGCATCCCGGCGTCAACGGTGGCAGGGCCGGACTGCGGCGACCTGCTGATCGTTGGCTGGGGCAGCACAGCCGGCAGCATCGCGCAAGCCCGGGAACAGGCGCAAGCGGCCGGCAAGTCAGTCGCGCACCTGCACTTGCGACACCTGAATCCGCTGCCGGCCGACCTCGGCGCCATCCTGGGTCGTTACCGTCAAGTTTTGGTACCAGAATTAAATATGGGACAGCTGTCGAAGCTGCTGCGCGAGCGCTACCTGGTCGATGTGCTGGCGCTATGCAAGGTGCAGGGCAAACCGTTCAAGGTGTCCGAAATCTTGGATCGCATCATGGAATTGACTTGAATTAAGCTGAGGAGACCGACATGAATCAAATGAAAGACGTAATTCATATTGCCAAGGAAATCGAACAAACCGGCCTGACGAAAAAAGATTTCGAATCGTGCCAGGATGTGCGCTGGTGCCCCGGCTGCGGCGACTATGCGGTGCTGGCGCAGGTGCAGAAACTGTTGCCCACGCTCGGTATCCCGCGCGAAAACTTTGCCTTCATTTCCGGCATCGGCTGCTCCAGCCGCTTTCCGTACTATATGGAAACCTACGGCATGCACAGCATCCACGGTCGCGCGCCGGCGATTGCCAGCGGCCTGAAACTGGCGCGGCCCGAGCTGTCGGTGTGGGTCGTGACCGGCGACGGCGATGCGCTGGCGATCGGCGGCAACCATTTCATCCATGCGATGCGGCGCAATGTCGACCTGAAAATTCTCTTGCTCAACAACCGCATCTACGGCTTGACCAAGGGCCAGTATTCGCCGACCTCTGAAATGGGCAAGAAGACCAAGACTTCCCCGATGGGCAGCATCGACCGTCCGTTCAACCCACTGGCACTGGCGCTCGGCGCCGGCGCCACCTTCGTCGCCCGCGCAGTAGATACCGACTTGCCGAACCTGCAGCGCGTGCTGGCGCGCGCAGCGCAGCACCAGGGCACCGCGTTTGTCGAAATCTTACAGAACTGCATCGTCTTCAACGACGGTGCGTATGACGCTCTGACTGATAAAAAAACGCGCGCCGATGCCCGCATCGTGCTCGAACACGGCCAACCGCTGCTGTTCGGCAATGACGGCAAGCACGGCATTCGGCTGCGCGGATTGACGCCGGAAGTCGTCATCATCGGCGAGGACGGTATTACCGAAGCAGACCTGATGGTGCACGATGAAGCTTCCAGCAGCAGTGCGCTGGCGTTCCTGCTGGCGCAGCTCGAAGCGCCCGAGTTCCCGGTGCCGCTGGGCGTGTTCCGCGCACTGGAAATGCCGACCTACCAGCAACGCAATATCGACCAGGTTGCCGCTGCCCGGCAAACCAAGGGCAAGGCCAGCCTCGCTAGCCTGCTTAACGGCGGTGACACTTGGACGATAGCCTGAGCGTAATTTTTGGCAGAAAATATACTACACACTGTATTTTATATAAATCAATTAAGTAAAGCGGAAGAGCATATGTTTTTGAACATACTCCAACAAATTTCATAATTGACTACTAACCTCAGACGAAAATGCCGGGTTCCATTGTGCGCTGGCACGACGCAGTAGTGTGTAGCTGCACATTTTCACCCAAGATCTTGACTAACTAAAAAGGAGCATGAAATGGCTTTGACAATCAACGGCGACTGCATCAATTGCGCGGTATGCGAACCGGAATGCCCGAACAGCGCGATCAGCGAAGGTGACGGCATCTATCTGATCGACCCGGACCGCTGCACCGAATGCGTCGGGCATTATCCGGAATCGCAGTGCATTGACGTCTGTCCGGTCGACTGCATCGTCGTCGATCCGAATCGCGTCGAATCTGCCGAACAATTGCAGGAAAAATTCAATCGCCTGACGGCAAGCGACGCCGCCTGACACGGTGCAAACCCATTGGACGGAAAATGCTCGGCGCCCCCGCCTTACTTAACATCACAGCAGCGACCGCACCACCTTGACCAAGGCAGGATCGTCCTCATCCTTGCCGCGGGTGAAACCCAGCCGGGCAGCAAGCCTGAGCATCGAGTCGTTCTCCGGCAGCACGCATCCGGTCATCCGACTATATCCCCCGTCGCGCGCCGCCTCGAATAGTCGTTCCATCAGTATCGTGGCGACTCCACGTCCGCTCCACTGATCGTCAATCGCTATCGCAAACTCACATGATTCGTCGTCTGGATTGGGTGCAAAGCGGGCCACACCCACGATCTGCTCCGCCTCGCCCTTCTCTGTAGACAGCGCAATCAGCGCAAGTTCCCGATCGTAGTCGACCTGGGTCAGGCGGGCCAGCATCGTCGGAGTCAGCCCGCGCACCACGTTGAAAAAGCGCATGTAGCGGGATCGCTCGGACATACGGTCGACAAACGCAATCTCCAGCGCGGCATCTTCCGGGCGTATCGGCCTGATGTGCAGCGCGTGTCCGCTGCGCAGGTGTTCGACCCGCTCCAGATGCGCCGGATAAGGGTGTATCGCCATGTGCTTGAAACGCGGATCCGGGGCCAGGCTATTCGGGTCTATGGTGACGCGGGCATCGACCGCGATACCCCCGGATTCATCCGCGATGAAAGGATTGATCTCCATCTCGACTACCCAGGGCAGCGCGCAGACCAGCTCCGAGACCCGCAACAGCGCATCCAGAATCGATTCCATGGCGACGCCGGGAATATGGCGAAAAGCCTGCAGCAAGTCCGCCGTGCGCGTGCGCGACACAAGTTCCTGGGCCAGACGACGGTTCAGCGGGGGCAGACCGATTGCATTGTCCCGGATCACCTCGGAAGCAATGCCTCCTGCGCCAAAACGGATCACACGGCCAAAGGTCGCGTGCGAGGCGACGCCGATCGTCAGGCGGCGCCCATAGCGCTTCTCGACCATCGGCTGCACGGTTACGCCTTCCAGGCGCGCATCCGGGCGCAGCTGGCGAATCCGCGTGATCAACGCTGCGTACTCGCGCATCAGGCTTGCTTCGCTGCGGATATTGAGGCAGACGCCCTGCACATCGGAAAGGTGTTCGATGTCGCAGGACAGAAGCTTGATGACGACCGGAAAACCGATATCCGTTGCGATTGCGAGCACTTGCTCTGCCGAGCGGCCGATTTCCGTTCGGGCGTACGGAATTCCGAAGCAGGCAAGCAGGCGCGCGGCTTCGGCCTCGTTCAGTTGCCGGCGGCCGGCACGCTGCACCTCCAGCGCAATTGCACGCGCCTCCTCAAGCTTGGGTGGTGTACCAGAGATGAGCGGAGGAGGAACTTCGAGCAGCAGATCCTGCGCCATCCGGTATCGCGCCAGCGTGCCGAAGGCTGCAACTGCGTTCTCCGGCGAGCGAAACGCAGGAAGTTGCGATTCCACGACCAGGTTGCGGCCGGCGCTCAAGTCGATTTCCCCGAGCCAGGCGGTGAGCACGGGTTTGGCGGAATGCCGGGCGCACTCGATGATGGTTCGCGCCGCATCATCGGAGGCCAGAACCTGCTGCGGAGCAAATAGGGTCAGCACCGCATCGACGCCTTCGTCGGCGAGCAAGGACGCGAGCGCTGCCGCAAGGCGCGATGCTGACGCATCACCGAGAATATCCACCGGATTGTCACGCGGCCAGTGCGCCGGCAGGCACGCGTCGAGCTGCGCCAGGGTTGGCGCTGCCAATTGCGCGATTTCCACGCCAGCTTCGGCAGCGTAATCGGCGGCCATGACGCCTGGTCCGCCGCCGTTGGCGATGACTGCAAGCCGGTTGCCGCGTGGTAACCGCCCAGCGCCAATCAATTGCTCGGCGGAGAATAGTTCAGAGTAGGTTCGGACGCGAACTGCACCGCATCGA